>CAYNDV010000220.1:0-5549 GCA_964396055.1 uncultured Vicinamibacterales bacterium
GACGTCGCTGCACCAGGGACCGCCGGTCCACCATCAGCGCCCGGCGGTGGACATCCTGTTCGCGTCGGCGGCCCGCCTGGCGGGCGTGCCGATCGTGGGCGTGATCCTGACCGGGATGGGTGCCGATGGGGCCGACGGGATGGTGGCCCTTCGCAAGGCAGGGGCCGAGACGATTGCCGAAGACGAGCAGTCGTGCGTCGTCTTCGGCATGCCGAAGGAAGCGATTGCCCGGGGCGGCGCGAAGCACGTCGGCACCCTGCTCGGGATGCCGGCGCTCATCTTCGAATGCCTCGACCGCCTCGGTGCCCGTCAGGGAGTGGCCTGACTACGCCTCGACGGGCTGCCAGGCCCAGCCGCGCCCGCCCGTGGACGCGCCGACCAGCACGTCGATCATGCCGATCTTGCCGGCCTCTGCGTCGGTGTAGTCGCCGAAATCGATCTTGTCGCCGTTGGTGCCCACGATCTTCGCCCCGGGCACCAGTTTCTGGATTTCCGGCAACGCCGCCTGCAGGCCCTCCTTCGTCGAGGGGTAGAACTGCAGGATCCGGCCGACCTGGTACTTGAACGTGGCGTGCGACGGGTTGTTGAGCTTCACGTCGTCGAAGCCCATCATCGTCCCCACGCGCGCTCGCGGGGGCGTGGTCGCGGCCGTTTCGGTCGGGAAGAGCACGGTGTTCAGCAGGGTCGCCGGCTGGCGGGCCGCCGCCTGCGTCTGCTGGCCGGTGGTGCCGCCCACCAGCTGGCTCAGGAACGACGTGAATTCGTCAGCCGACAGGCTGCCGTCCCGGTTGGCATCGAAGTTCTGGACGATGGCGCCGGCCAGTTCCCGCATCGGGTTGACGGTATTGATGGTAGACATGTCTCTCCTTGGCCGAAACACTCAGGGGCCGCCAGCCTGAGGAGCAAGGCCGATGCCGCAGAGACCCGGCCGCGCGCCGGCTGCCTGGGCGCCTCGAATCCATTGACAGAAAAGCACTTGAAGACGATCTTGTTGTCAGGCACCGGCCGCACGGGTGGCCGGTAGTCCGTCCGGGGGTGACGTCCTGGCGGACCGCCACGCCTGACGCGTGAATCCGGGTGACGGTCCTGGACAGCTGACCTCGGCCGGGGACACCACGGGCGGACCTCGGCGGCCGGACGCACCGAAGCGGCCAGAAAATGCCAGTCCCCTGACGGCACCCGACTTGCTGATGTCAGGAGTGCCGCGCCGTTGTGGGAGGATGTGTCATGCGCCGGGTACACCCGAAACTCGTTTTCGCCGTCACCGCCCTCTTCGTCCTGTCGCTGGTGGGGTCGGCGGCCGCCCAGGCCCGTCAGCGGCCGCCAGGGTCGGGGTCCGGGGCGAAGGCCGTCCCGCGAGGGGGTGGATCGGGCGGGGGATCCACCATGGGTCATCCCGGCTCCGGTGGAGGCCGCCAGGGTTCTGGCGGAAGCCAATCGAGCCCTCGCACGGGCAGCCGTCCGGGCACACCCGCTGAACCCGGCCATGCCGTGCCGCGGCCTCCTGGCTCCTACGGGCGGCCGGGACCGGGATACGGTCACGGAGGGGGCTATGGGCACTACCCCGGCTACGGATATGGCGGCAGCTGGGGCTGGTCCGCCGGCTTCTACTGGGGTTACCCGGGGTACTACCCCTGGTTCTGGGGTGGCTGGGGCTGGGGATTCTCGCCCTACTACTGGGGCCCGTACGGGTATCCGTATTACGCCCCGTACAGCTACTACGGTTCCTCCGCCACGACCCTGCGCGTCATCGCGACGCCGAAGGATGCCGAGGTGTTCGTCGACGGCTACTTCGCCGGCATCGTGGACGACCTCGACGGGTTCTTCCAGGGGATTGCCGTCGAACCTGGCGGCCGCGAAGTGACCCTCTACAAGGAGGGCTTCCGCACCCACACCGAGCGGCTGTACATTACGCCGTACCAGAGCTACAAGCTCCGGCACACCATGCAGCCGCTGGCGCCCGGGGAACCCAACCCGTCCCGGCCCGTCCCTCTTGACCAGGGTGCCCAGCCGGGGTACCCCGGCAACCCCGCCTGGCCGCCGCCGCCGTCGCAGCCGCCGCCGCCGCCGGCGCCCACGACCGTGTCAGTCGAGCCTCCGGCAGATGTCCCGTCGAACTTCGGCCAGCTCGCGATCCGGGTGCAGCCGTTCGGGGCCCAGGTGCTCATCGACGACGAACCGTGGCAGACGCCGGTTGACAGCGATCGGCTGGTGGTCTTCCTGAAGCCGGGGACGCATCGCGTCGAGGTCCGCAAGGACGGGTTCGATCCGTTCGTGACGAGCGTCGAAGTGAAAAAAGGCGAGACCGCGATCTTGAATGTAAGCCTCGGCCGGGTGTCCGGCGTATAGAGCGGATGAGGAGGGTGTCCCCGGCGCACGGGGACATCTCCCTTGGGGAAGGCCCGCCGTTCTCGTCTCCTCCGGGCCCGGCGGGCCTACCCGATTCTGTCGGCCAGCATCGCCACGCTCAGCGCGTAGGCGTGCGCGCAGTTGTAGCCCAGCAGCGCTTCATAATTCCGGTACACGAGGAACGTCCGGCCATCCAGGCGCAGGAGCGAGGCGCCGAGATCCGACGCCGGCAGTGGACCGCCCGCCTTCAACCTGACGCCCAGGGCGCTCCACGCCCGCACGGGGCGGGGTTCCGTCATGACCCGCAGCGCCGAGCACCCCGCGGCGCGCCGCAGCGGCACCGCGGCGGCGATGCGGGCCGCGGCCTGCTCGCTCACCCGCACTTCCCGACCCCAGCGTTCGCCAGCCGTCCAGCCCCGGGCCCGCAGGTAGTTCGCAATCGATCCCAGCACGTCCGGCACCGACGCCCAGATGTCGCGGCGGCCATCCCCGTCGAAGTCCACGGCGTCCCGCAGATACGTGGTCGGCATGAACTGCGGCTGGCCGAGGGCGCCGGCCCACGAGCCCCTCAGCCGATCCGGGCTCACGTCGCCGCGTTCGAGGATCGTGAGAGCGGCCAGCAGTTCGGCCCGGAACAGCTCGGCCCGCCGGCCGTCGTACGCCAGTGTGACCAGGGCCGGGATGGTCGGGCGGACGCCGGCGAAGCGCCCGAAGTTGGACTCCAGTCCCCAGATGGCCGTCACCACCGGGGGAGCAACTCCGTAGCGGCTTTCGACCTTCCGCAGTACCGTGCGGTGCGTGCGCAGCGTGGTCCGGGCGGTCCTGACGAACCGCGGCGTCAGCCGGCGGCGCAGGTACTGGTCGACGGTGAGCGTGACTTCGGCTTGCGCACGGTCGCGATCGATGACGACGGGGAGGATGTCGAGGCCCTGCAGCGCGGCATCGAGGGTGGCGGCGCTGATGCCACCCCTGGCGGCCTCGGCGCGCAGCTCCGCCAGCCAGGCGTCCAGCGGCGGTCTCGCGGGTGGGTCGCCGGCCGGTTGCCGGGTCTGGGCCGGCGCTGCGGGGACCGCGGAGAGCGGCACCGCAGGGGCCAGGCTCGCGGAGATCAGCGCCGCCACCAGGGCGGTGGCCGGGCCGAAGGCGGGGGAGCGGGGCATTCCGTCAGCGTACTCCAAGTGCCGGTCGGGGTCCCAGGGCGGCGATGGGCAGAGCCGTGCTATTGTTGGCAGTCCTGAGTGCCGAAACATACAGAAGGCATGGCGCAGCTGTTTCACATCGCCCTGGGTGCCGATCACGGCGGGTACGAGCTCAAAGAGCTGCTGGTCAAGCACTTGCGAGCTCAGGGCCACACCGTCACAGACTGCGGGACCTCAGGCTCCGAAGCGGTCGACTACCCGGTGTTCGCCGAGGCGGTTGCCCGGCGCGTCGGCTCGGGTGCCTGCGACCTGGGCATTTGCGTGGACGGCGCCGGCATCGGGTCGGCGATGGCGGCCAACAAGGTGCCGGGCGTGCTGGCGGCCGCCTGTTACAGCGAGGCGCTGGCCCGCAACAGCCGTGAACACAACGACGCCAACGTCCTGACGCTCGGCGCCGGCCAGGTGTCACCCGACCAGGCCGCCGCCATTGTGGATGTGTTTGTCACCACGTTCTGCACGGCCAAGCGGCACCGCCGCCGGGTCGACATGATTCGCGAGATTGAAAGGCAATCGATGAGCGGCGAGCCGATCGCCGCCGGCGGGCTGACCCTGTCGGCGGAGGACATCCAGCGCATTGCGGACCGGGTCCGCCAGATTCTCCAGGCCCAGGGCGGGGCGCCCGCGCCGCCTGAGCCGCCGCCCGTGAGCCCGGGCGAGCTGGCGCAGATGATCGACCATACCCTGCTGAAGCCCGAGGCCACGCAGGCCGACATCGAGCGGCTCTGCGCCGAGGCACGGTCGCACGCGTTCTTCTCCGTGTGCGTCAACCCTACGTACGTCCGTCAGGCGCGCGCGCTGCTGCGAGGGTCACCCGTCAAGGTGTGCGCCGTGGTCGGGTTCCCGCTGGGCGCCGCCGCGCCGGAGATCAAGGCGCTCGAAGCCCGCAAGGCGATCCGGGAAGGCGCCAACGAGATCGACATGGTCATCAACATCGGGGCGCTCAAGAGCGGCGACGACGCCCTGGTGCTGCGCGACATCCGCGCCGTCGTCGAAGCCTGCCGCGACGGGCGCGCGCTCTCGAAGGTGATCTTCGAGAACGCGCTGCTGACCGACGAGGAGAAGATCCGCGCCTGCGAGATGAGCATGCGCGCCGGCGCGTCCTTCGTGAAGACCTCGACGGGGTTCGCCAGCGGCGGCGCCACCGCCGAGGACGTGGCCCTGATGGCGAAGCAGGTGGCGGCGAAGCGGCTCGGCGTCAAGGCCGCCGGCGGCATCCGCACCTACGACGACGCGATCCGGATGATCCGTGCGGGGGCGACGCGCATCGGCGCCAGCGCCAGCGTGAAGATCGTCGACGAGGCCCGGGCGCGCGCGGCCGGGACCCCCGTCGCGCCCGCCGGTCCGGCGGCGCCGGCAGGAAAGGGATACTGACATGGCCGAACTCCGCTGCTACGTCTTTCTCGACAGCCTCCAGCCGCAGTACGCCTCGTTTCTCGGCACCGTGGCGCAGGGGTTCCTGCCCACGCCGGGCGAGGCGTCGCTCTTTGTCGAGATCAACCCCGGCATGGACATCATGCGGGTCACCGACGTGGCCCTGAAGGCCACCCACGTCAAACCCGGCATGCTGATCATCGAGCGGCTCTACGGCATGCTCGAGGTGCACTCCGAGTCGCAGGCCGACGTCCGGGCGGCCGGCCGCGCCATTCTCGACATGCTCGGCCTGCGCGAAGACGACCGCGTGAAGCCGGAAATCGCCTCGAGCCAGGTTATCCGCAACATTTCGCCGTACCACACGCAGCTCATCAACCGCACGCGGCACGGCGACATGATCATGCCGGGACAGTCCCTCTACGTCATGGAAGTGGCGCCGGCCGGCTACGCGGCGTTGGCGGCGAACGAAGCCGAGAAGGCCGCCGAGATCAACATCCTGGAAGTCCGGGCCTTCGGCAGCTTCGGCCGGGTGTATCTTGGGGGGGAAGAACGGGACATCGACGTGGCCTACCGCGCGGCCGAAGCCGCGATTGCCTCGGTGACGGGGCGGGCGGGGCGGGCGGGGCGGGA
>CAYNDV010000221.1:0-5528 GCA_964396055.1 uncultured Vicinamibacterales bacterium
CCGCCTTGTCCACCTTCTTCTCGCGGATGGTCTTGCGGTGCATCTCGCCCGCCTTGGTCACGGCGTCGAGCAGGGCCGAGGACACCGCGAACGACACGGTCACCGTGGTGCCGGTGCCGCCCAGTTCGATCTCGGGCCAGAGGGCCTGCATCTCGGGGTTGTTGCCCGTCGACATCTTCGCCAGCGCCGTGAACCCGCGGACCAGGTCGCGCAGGTTGTTGGCGGCCTCTTCCGTCTGCGTCTCCGCCTTCAGCATCGCCTGCATGCCGCCGTTGACGTGGCCGCTGGCCGCAAACCAGGTGATCGGGGGAATCCGGCCGGACACCTCATCGGGCAGCTTGGCCTGGGCCGCAATCGACTCGAAGTGACCCACCGCCCACATGCTCTCGTTCCGGATGTCCGACACGCGCTTCATCATGTCCTCGTTGGCCATGATGTTTGCACTGGCGCCCGACGCCGCATCGATGGCCCGCCGCACCATCGCATCGCTGCCCATCACCACGAGGCCGGGCTCCACGAAGCTCATGGCCATGCGGGCGCGGGGCCTGGTCCCCTCCGTGTCGCCCTTCTTCCCGACCGCCGTCACCAACTGCTTGCCCTTGTACTGCTCGATCTGGCCCCCATGCTCACGGGCCAGGCCTTCGATCCGGGCACGGTCGAACCGGCCCCTGGCCACCATCAGGCCGTTGGCGTCCGGTTCCCCGCCGCCCTTGACCATGCACGCGACCACGTGGTCGATGTCCTGCTCGATATCGATGCCGGTCTCGTTGCGGAACTCGTCCCGGCCGTGCTGCTTCGCCTCCCCCTCCAGCAGGACGAGGCGCTGCCGGAGCTCGGACTGCATCACGTCCTTGACGTTCGCGTAGGCCACCACCGAGGCGTCGTTGGGCACGTACCGGAGTTCGTCGGGGCCCGCCGCGGCGGCAAACAACCCCGAAGGCATGCCGCCGTAGTAGGCGACCGTGCCAATCCCCAGGCCGAGCACGAGAATCAGGGCCGAACCAACAAAGAAATAGCGGGTTTTTGCGGTCATCGTCGTTCCCCTCGATTCAATATACGGTGGGGATGGCCTGAAGTTCCACATTCTCCAGAGGTTTAGGGGCACCCGACGGGGGTCTCCAGACCAGGCCTCCAGGCCAGGCTCCAGACCCGGACTGGGGTGCGCCAGGGGGTGCGGGGACTCGTCGTCCTTACTGCTCCAGCACGTATTCGCGGCGTTCGACCGCGAGTCCGGCCAGATAGACGCAGGCCACCACGATGACCAGCAGGGCGGCAATCGCCACGGTCGGGGAGGGCACCTCACGGAACAGGGCCTGCAGGACGCTGCCCAGCCCCTCGGTCGGCATCGAGTGAGGAACCAGCGACTGGAGGTAGTAGGCCACCGTGAACTTGCGCAGGTAGCCAGGCAGCGCCATGGCCAGCTGCTCCCAGCCGAAGGCGAACACCAGACCCACCACGAGCGGGCGCTTGAGCCAGGCCCCGATGGCCGCAAACACCGCCCCGTAGGCCGCCAGCCCGAGGGCCAGCAGGCCGAGGTCGGTCAGCAGGGCCGGGAACGACCCGGCCAGCGACCCGTTCCCGAGAGGAATGACGACGAAATACAGCAGGACCACGCCCGGAAGCACCACGAACACGGTGGTGGCCAGGTACGCCAGGTACTTCCCCGCCAGGATGGCCGCCCGCGACACCGGCCTGACGAACAGGTACGTGATGGTCTTGTCTTCGACCTCGTCGGCCACCAGCGCGGTGCCGTAGAACACGCCGAGCACCGGGACGATGAAGCGGAGGTAGAGAATCCAGATCATTCCGCCAAACACGGTTGACCCGGCGGCCATCCGCCCGCCCGTCTGCGGACCGATTCCGAACGTTTCCAGGATGCGGAACAGGACCCCCAGGGCCAGGGGCGCCCCGACCATCAGTCCAAGGAAGATGGTCCGGCGCGACCACAGCATCTGCCCCAGCGAGAGGTCGAACACCCGGAGGGCGGCCGTGAGGAACGGCGGCCCCTGCCGCGGCACGGAGCCGGCCGGCGGCTGGTCTGGAATCGGCGGCGCGAGCGGTGACGGTGTGCTCATCTCATTTCACCAGGTACTTGAAGACGGCCTGCAGGTTGTCGTCGGGCGACGTCACTTCCTGGATCTGGCCGCCCTGCCCAGACGCCGCGAGGTCCGTCAGGTACCGGTAGAAGCTGTCCGGCTTTGAGGTCTCCACGACAATGGCGTCCTGCTCCAGCTTCAGGCTCAGCACGTCGTCGCGCGTGAGGAACTCGCGGGCCAGGGCGCGCGGCTGCGCGGCCCGCACGTGGACGGTGTGCGGATGCTCGTCGATGAGCTCCCGGATGTGGTGCACGTCGCCCTCGGCCAGGATCCGGCCGTTGTTGATGAGCAGGATGTTCGACGTCATCGACTCGATCTCGTGCAGGATGTGGCTCGAGACGATGACGCTGCGGCCGGCGCGCGCCCAGTCCTTGATGAGGCGGATGGTGCGCCGGCGGGCGATGGGGTCCATCCCCGAGAGCGGCTCGTCGAGGATGAGCAGCTCGGGGTCGTGCACCAGGGCCTGGGCGAGCTTCACGCGCTGGCGCATACCCTTGCTGTAACTGCCGATCTTCTTCCCGGCCGCGTCGAGCAGGTCCACGCGCTCGAGCGCCACGCGCGCCGCCTCGGTCGACGCCTGGTCCCCGAGGCCGGTGAGGCGGGCCAGACCGGCCACCCACTCCTGTCCGGTCATCCGGTCGTAGAACGCATCCTGCTCGGGGCAGAACCCCATCCGGAAGTAGAGCCCCGGATTGCCCCAGACGGCCTCACCCAGGACCCGGATCGATCCCTTGCTCGGCTTCAACTGGCCCGTCAGCAGCTTGAGCAGCGTCGACTTCCCGGCGCCGTTGGGCCCCAGCAGGCCGGTGATGCCCGCCGGCACGGTCATCGTCACGTCGTTGAGGCCGATCACCTGGCCGTACCATTTCGACAGGTGATCGGTGGTCACGATGGAGGCGGCCGTCGCGCTCATGTCACCACCTCCACGCCGCGCACGCGGCGTTCGAGGATGAACGCCGAGAGGGCGGCGAAGGCGACGAGGGCCACGACCGTGACCAGGCCCGAGGTCTCGTAGCGGGGCGCCTGCCTGAAGATGACGTCACCGATCTGCTCCAGGCTCGCCGTCGGGGAGATCCACGAGAACGACGAGGTGCGGGTGACGCCGCGGATGGCCTGGAAGATCGCCACCGTGAAGAAGACCATGCCGGCGTACATGATGCCCACGAACCGCGGGCTCTTCGTCAGCGACGACAGGGCCAGCATGATGAGGCACGTCACCAGGGTCTCGATGAACGTATAGACGACGATCGCCGGTACGAGGAACAGGTTGTCCGCGAGGAACGTCATGCTGCCGGACAGGATCACCTGGACCACCAGCAGCATCAGGGCTGGCAGGAACGTCACCAGGAGCAGGAAGACGGCCAGCACGGCGAACTTGCCGGCGATGTACTCGGCCCGGGTCATGGGCTTGGACAGGTAGATCTGCAGGGCGTTGGCCCGCAGGTCGCTCGCGATGAGGCCGGCCCCGGTGAAGATCGTCACGAAGAAGACGAAGACCCCCTGCTGCTCGCAGAACTCGCGGAACGTTTCGGCGCTCGGGGCGATCATCGACGCCTGCGGGAAGTTCACGGCCACGTAGAACTGCACCGCGCGCACGATGAACGGCAGCCAGGCGAGGGCCAGGAGGCCGAGGAACTTGCGCTTGCCGATCATGTTGCGGACGCCGGCCGACGCAATCACCGTCCAGGCCCGGCCCTGCGGCGCCCGATCCCCGGCGTAACGCCGGTAACTCTGGTCATGGATGGGCATGGCTACTCCTCCCCCACCGCATGGGCAAAGACGTCCTCGAGCGTCGGGACGCTGGGGCGCAGGTGCCGCACCTGCACGCCCTCGCGGGCGGCGATGCCGAACAGTGCCTGCGATCCGGCGTCGTCGGGCACGAACACGCGCATGAGGTCCTCGTCGGTGGTGTGGGCGGTCATGCCCGCCCGCTGGAGCACCTGGGCGAAGGCCGCGCGGTCGCCCTTGATCCGCAACTCGAACAGGCTGCCGCGCGGCGTCTTGAGCTCCTTGATCGGGCCGCTCTCCGCCACGCGGCCGTGGTGGAGCACCACGACGTGGTCGCACGTGTACTCGACGTCCGGCAACAGGTGCGACGAGAGGATCAGGTTCATGCCCTTGTTGTGGGCCAGGTCGCGGATGAGCTCGAGCATCTCCTCGCGGCCCTTCGGGTCCATGCCGTTGGTGGGCTCGTCGAGGAACAGCAGGTCGGGGTCGTGGACCAGGGCCTGGGCGAGCTTGATGCGCTGCTTCATGCCCGTCGAGTAGGTCTCGACGTTGCGGTACCGCGCCTCACCGAGCCCCACGTAGTAGAGCACCTCGTGCGCCCGCTGCATGGCGTCCACGGGCGGCAGCCCCGAGAGTTCCGCGCAGTACGCCACGAACGATACGGCGTTCATCCCGGGGATGTGGGCGTCGATCTCCGGCATGTAGCCGAGACGCCCCCGGATCTCGAGGGGCCGCTCGGCGACGTTGAGACCGAGCACGTGCATCGTCCCCGCCGTCGGCACGACGAACCCGAGCAGGGACTTCAGCATCGTGCTCTTGCCCGCGCCGTTGGGCCCGAGCAGGCCGACGGCGCCGCCGGGGAACGCCGCCGACACGTCCTTCAGCGCGGCGTTCTTCCCGTAGACCACCGTCAGGTTTCGAATCTGGACGACCGGAGTGGGAGGTGACTCGCTCATGTTCTTCTGCTACATACGACAGGACAGCCGCGCCGGTTCGGGCACCGGCCCGGCCGGAGTCCCGTCAGAGCGTGCCCCGGAGCCCGAGCACGTCGGCGTGCCCGCGCATGAACCCGATGACGTTGGCCGCGTGCTCCTCGAGGGGCAACCCCAGCTCCTCCGCGCCCCTGCGCAGGTCGTCGCGGTTCACCGCGCGCGCGAAGGCTTTTTCCTTCATCCGCTTGACGATCGACTTCGCCTCCAGGTCGAGCACGCTCTTCGATGGCCGGACCAGCGCCGCGGCCGTGACGAATCCCGCCATCTCGTCACAGGCGAACAGCGTGTGCTCCAGGCGCGACTCGCGCGCCACGCCCGTGTGGTCGGCGTGGGACAGGACGGCGCGGACGAGGGGCTCGGGCCAGCCCCGTTCGCGCAGGATCTCCGCGCCCCGGAAGGGGTGGTCGACCAGGTCCGGATACCGTTCGTAGTCGAAGTCGTGCAGCAGCGCCGTGGCCGACCAGAACACCTCGTCTTCGCCGAAGCGGCGTGCGTACCCGCACACGGCCGCTTCGACGGCCAGGGCGTGTTTCAGCAGGTTGTCGTTCTGCGTGAATTCGGTCAACAACGCCCACGCCGCTTCCCGCGTCACCGTCATCGTCGTCTCCTCACTGCACGAACTTGATGTAGGTGGTGATGATGAGCGCGTTGGTGAAATCGATGAAGAACGCGCCCACCATGGGCAGGACCAGGAAGGCCCGAGGCGCCGCGC
>CAYNDV010000222.1:0-5471 GCA_964396055.1 uncultured Vicinamibacterales bacterium
TGGCATACCTACTCCTCATGGTATGCCCCACACACAAAATTCCGGACAGGCTCGCCTCGAGCCCCATGCCCCATGCCCCACGCCCCATGCCCCACGCCCCTGCATTAATCCCATTGATGATGACGTAACAATTATTAGTTTGACGCGGTAGTGCCAGGCGCGGGACGCTGTGGCCCTGAGACGGACGTTCATGGCACACACCGACGACACCACCGGGGCCGCCGCCGCGGCCCGCCTCAACCGCCGTTCCGCCAGCATCACCGCCGGCCCGAGCCGCGCGCCCGCCCGCGCCATGCTCAAGGCCATCGGCCTCACCGACGAGGACCTGGCGAAGCCGCTGGTGGGGATCGCCAACACCTGGATCGAGATCGGACCCTGCAACTACCACCTCCGTGATCTGGCCGAGGCGGTGAAGGCGGGCGTCCGCGAAGCCGGCGGCACGCCCCTCGAGTTCAACACCATCGCGATTTCCGACGGCATCACGATGGGCGCCGAGGGCATGCGGGCATCGCTGGTGAGCCGCGAGGTCATCGCCGATTCCATCGAGCTCTGCACCCGCGGCCACCATCTGGACGCCCTCGTCGTGCTCTGCGGCTGCGACAAGACGATTCCCGCGGCGGTCATGGCGCTGGCGCGCCTCGACGTGCCTGGGCTGGTCTTCTACGGCGGCTCGATCGACGCCGGGTCGTTCCACGGCCGCGACGTCACGATTCAGGACGTCTTCGAGGCGGTCGGGGCCCACGCGGCCGGCCGGATGAGCGACGCAGACCTCTGCGAACTCGAAAACCAGGCCTGCCCCGGGGCGGGCGCGTGCGGCGGCCAGTTCACGGCCAACACCATGGCCGCGGCGTGCGAGTTCCTCGGGATTGCGCCGATGGGCAGCGCCGGCATCCCCGCGATGGCCGACGGCAAGAACCCGGCTGCCGAACGCGCCGGGCGCCTGGTCATGGACCTGCTGCGCCGGGGCGTGACCCCGCGCCAGATCCTCACCCGCGAAGCCCTCGAGAACGCCATGGCGGGCGTCGTGGCCACGGGGGGCTCCACCAACGCCGTCCTGCACCTGCTCGCCATCGCCCGCGAAGCCGGCGTGCCTCTCGAGATCGACGACTTCAACCGGGCGAGCGACCGCGTGCCGCTGCTGGCCGACCTCAAGCCCGGAGGGCGGTTCGTGGCCGTGGATCTGCACCGCGCGGGGGGCATCCAGTTGGTGGCCCGGCGCCTGGCCGAGCGTGGCCTGCTGCACGCCGGCGCGGCCACCGTGACAGGGCGGCCGATCGGCGTCGAAGCCGCCGACGCCGTCGAGACGCCCGGACAGGAGGTCGTGCGGCCAGCCGACAACCCGATCAAGCCCACCGGCGGCCTCGTCATCCTGCGCGGCAGCCTCGCGCCCGACGGTGCGGTGGTGAAGGTGGCCGGGTACGACCAGCGGTTCCACCGCGGGCCGGCCCGGGTGTTCGACGGCGAGGAAGCGGCCTTCGCCGCCGTCCAGGCCGGCGGGATCCAGCCCGGCGACGTCGTGGTGATCCGCTACGAAGGCCCCCGGGGCGGCCCGGGCATGCGCGAGATGCTGGGCGTGACGGCGGCTATCCACGGCGCAGGCCTCGGCACGTCGGTGGCCCTGCTGACCGACGGCCGGTTCTCGGGGGCCACCCGCGGCTTCATGGCCGGCCACGTGGCCCCGGAAGCGGCCGAGGGCGGGCCCCTGGCGGCCGTCCGAGACGGCGACTCGATCACGATCGATCTCACCGGCCGGCGTCTGGACCTCGAGGTGCCCGCCACGGAGGTGGCCGCGCGCCTGGCCGCATGGACGCCGCCGCCGCCCCGCTACGCCTCGGGCGTCATGGCCAAGTACGCCCGGCTGGTCTCGTCGGCTGCCACGGGGGCGGTGACCGGATGAGCGCCCGCACCACCGGCGCGCACGTGCTGTGGGAGTGCCTCGTCCGCGAAGGCGTGGACGTGGTGTTCGGTTACCCGGGTGGCGCCATTCTGCCGGCGTACGACGCCATGCTCGAGTTCCCGATCCGGCACGTGCTCGTGCGGCACGAGCAGGGCGCGGTGCACATGGCTGACGGCTACGCCCGGGCGTCGAGCCGCGTCGGCGTGGCCATGGCCACGTCGGGGCCCGGCGCCACCAACATGGTCACCGGCATCGCCACCGCGATGATGGACTCGTCGCCCATCGTGTGCATCACGGGGCAGGTGGGTCGGTCGCTCATCGGGACCGACGCCTTCCAGGAGACCGACATCACGGGCATCACCCTGCCCATCACCAAGCACAACTACCTCGTGACGAAGGCCGACGACATCGCGCCGACCATCCGCGAGGCGTTCTACATCGCGCGCTCGGGGCGGCCCGGCCCGGTGCTGGTGGACATCACGAAGGACGCCCAGCAGGCGCCGTGCACGTTCGCCTGGCCGCCGGATCCCCGCCTGCCGGGGTACCGGCCCAATCACACCCCGACGGTCGAGGCCCTGCGCGAGGCCATCGACCTGATCAACGGCGCGTCGCGGCCGGTGATCCTGGCCGGCCATGGCGTCATCCACGCGGGCGCGTCCGCCGTGGTGCGCGCCCTGGCCGAACGCGCCCAGATTCCCGTCGCGATGACGCTGCTGGGCATCGGCGGCTTCCCCGGCACGCACCCCCTCAACCTGGGCATGATGGGCATGCACGGCGAGGCCTGGGTCAACACCGCCATCCAGGAATCGGACCTGCTCATCGCCCTCGGCATGCGGTTCGACGACCGCGTCACCGGCAACCCGCAGACCTACGCCACCGGGGCGAAGAAGATTCACGTCGAGATCGACCCGAGCGAGATCGGCAAGAACGTCAAGGTGGACGTGCCGCTGGTGGGCGACCTGCGCGAGGTGCTCGACGGGCTGCTGCCGGCCGTGCACGCCTCGGACCGGGGCGCGTGGCTCGACCACATCCGCGAACTCAAGGGTGACGCGGCCGTCCGCGACATCGGCAACCTGCCCGACAACGGCCACCTCTACGCCGCCCACGTCATGCAGGATCTCTGGCGCGAGACGCGCGACAGCGCCATCGTCGTCACCGACGTGGGCCAGCACCAGATGTGGGAGGCCCAGTACTATCACCACGACGTGCCGCGATCGCTCATCACCTCCGGCGGCCTCGGCACGATGGGCTTCGCCCTGCCGGCGGCCATCGGCGCGCGCTTCGCCTGCCCCGATCGCGAGGTGTGGGTCGTGGTGGGCGACGGCGGCTTCCAGATGACGATGGCCGAACTGGCGACCATCGTGCAGGAACGCCTCGACATCAAGATTGCGATTGTCGACAACGGCTACCTCGGCATGGTGCGCCAGCTCCAGCAGTTCTTCTACGGGCAGCGGTATGCCGCCACGCCCCTGGTGAACCCGGACTTCTGCAAGCTGGCCGGCGCCTACGGCCTCACGGCCCTGTCGGTCGACACGCGCGCCGGCGTCCTCCCGGCCGTGCGGCAGGCGCGGGCCACGCCGGGGACCGTCGTGATCGACTTCCGCGTCGAGCAGGAAGACACGGTGTATCCCATGGTGCCGGCCGGCGGCGATCTGCACGACATGATCCGGCGGCCCAGCCCCATCGTCGAAACCGGAGCAGACCTATGACCACGACGTATATCGTGCGAGCGGAAGACCGTCCGGGCGTCCTGACCCGCGTGACCGAAGTCTTCAGGCGCCGGGCGTTCAACATCGAGTCGCTGACCGTGGGGCACACCGAGGCACCCGGCGTCTCGCGCATGACCATCGTGGTGGACACGGACCCGGATGCCGCGCGCCGGATGGAGGCGCACCTCTACAAGCTCGTCAACGTCCTGCACGTGGACACCGTCACGGCCCAGCCGTCGGTGTTCCGTGACCTCGCCATGATCAAGGTGGCGGCTTCCGCCGACACCCGCGCGCAGATCATGCAACTGGTGGACGTCTTCCGCGCGCGCGTGATCGACGTGTCGCCCTCGTCGATGGTGATCGAGATCACCGGGACCGAGGACAAGATCGACGGCTTCGTCGATGTCCTGCGGCCGTACACGATTCTCGAGATGGCCCGCACGGGACGCCTGGCCATGCGCCGGGGCATCTCCGAGGCGGCCGGTCAGTACGAGGCTGCGGCTTAGGACAGAAGCAAGAAGCAAGAAGCAAGAAGCAAGAAGGGATCACGCTGTCGAGCCCTGACCGTGACCCTTCGGCGAAGCTCAGGCTCACCCCGAGTCAGGTCGAGGGGTGAACCCGGAACTTGGAACCTTGTCCGGCCGAAAGCCGAACGGCCCAACAGCCTGTTCCGGCCGAACAGCCGAACAGCCGAACAGCCGAACGGCCTTCAGGAGTCATACCCCGTGGCAACGATGTACTACGACAAGGACGCCGACCTGGCGTTGATTCGTTCGAAGAAGGTGGCGGTGATCGGGTTCGGGTCGCAGGGGCACGCCCATGCGCTCAACATGGCCGACAGCGGCGTCACCGTGCGCATCGGCCTGCGTCCCGGGAGCCCATCGGCAGAGAAGGCCCGGGCGGCGGGACTCACGGTCGTCTCTGTAGCCGACGCGGCGGCCTGGGCGGACGTCATCATGATGCTCGCCCCCGACACCGAACAGGCGGCGATCTACCAGGCGTCCGTCGCTCCGCACCTCTCGGCCGGCAAGGCGCTCTTCTTCGCTCACGGGTTCAACGTCCACTTCGGGACGATCGCGCCGCCGCCGACGATCGACGTGGCCATGGTGGCGCCCAAGTCGCCGGGGCACCGCGTGCGCGAGGTCTTCACGGAGGGTGCCGGCACCCCGGCCCTCGTCGCCGTCCACCAGGATGCGTCGGGCAGCGCGAAAGCCCTGGCGCTGTCGTACGCGAAAGCGATCGGGGTGACCCGCGCCGGCGTCATCGAGACGACGTTCGCCGAAGAGACGGTGACGGACCTCTTCGGGGAGCAGGCGGTGCTGTGCGGCGGCGCGAGCGCGCTGGTGAAGGCCGGCTTCGACACGCTGGTGGAGGCGGGTTACCAGCCCGAGATCGCGTACTTCGAGTGCCTGCACGAGCTGAAGCTGATCGTCGATCTCATGTACCGGGGTGGGCTCAACTACATGCGCTACAGCGTGAGCGACACCGCCGAGCACGGCGATTACACGGGCGGGCCCCGCATCGTGACCGATGCCACGCGGGCCGAGATGCGTCGCATGCTGGCGGAGATCCGTGAGGGCACCTATGCCCGGGCCTGGATTGCCGAGAACGCCGCCGGCCGCCCGACGTTCAATGCCACCCGGGAGCGCGAGCAGGCGCACCCGATCGAGCACGTCGGCGCCCGCCTGCGGGCGATGATGCCGTTTCTCGATCCGGTGACCGCCAGGCCCCAGGAACAGAACGCGCCGGTGGAAACCGCCCGCTAGGTGCGCAAGCTCCCCGCCGGGCGGCGCGGGCCTACAGTTTGAACAGGTCGTCGAACGCCGACCGCGCCGACGACTGCTTGACCGAGCCCGTCTCGCGCT
>CAYNDV010000223.1:0-5447 GCA_964396055.1 uncultured Vicinamibacterales bacterium
CGCGTCCACCGCGGCAGCGGCGTCTGGCCCGGCCGCGCCGCCGCGCCGGCCCGCGAGGCCGCGTCGCGCACGACCGCCCGCACGTCGTCGACCGTCTGCGCGCCGGCGAACGTGGCTTCGTCGAGGCTGACGCCGGCGTGCTGCTCGAGCGATACCATCAGTTCGATCCGGTCGAGGGAACTCAACCCGAGATCCTCGAGCGATGCGCCATCCGGGACGGGCTGCCCGTGCGCGAAACGCCGCACGAGCGTGCCCACGTCGTCGGTGTCGCCGGCCGGGACAGCCCCTGTCCTGGAACCAGCGACCCACGCCCGGATGGCCGTGCGTTTCAACTTGCGCGTGCCCTCCGTGCGCGGCAGGCCGCTCTCGGGCCACTCCACGATGTCCCGCACGCGCTGGTGGGCATCGAGGCGGGCGTTGGCCGCCGCGCGGATCGCGCCGAGGTCGGCGGTACCGCCCGTCACCACGACGCCACAGACCGCTTCGCGCCCGTGCACGCCGATGCCGACCACGGCCGACTCGCGCACGCCCTCGATGGAGTCGAGCACGCGCTCGACGTCGTCGGGAAAGACGTTGAGCCCGTCCGGCGTGACGATCATCTCCTTCTTGCGCCCACGGACGAAGAGGCGACCGTCCTCGTCGAGGCCACCAATGTCACCGGTGCGCAGCCAGCCGTCCTCGAAGGCGGCGCGCGTGGCGTCGGGCTCGCCGTAGTAGCCCGTCGACACGTTGCCGCCGCGGACGAGGATCTCGCCATCGGGCGCGAGCTTCACGTCGATGCCGGCCAGGGGTTTGCCCACCGATCCGTGCCTGGCGGCGAACGGGTGGTTCAGGGTCACCACCGGCGCCGTCTCCGTCAGGCCGTAACCCTGGATGATCAGGAACCCGAGCCGGGACCAGAAGGCCTCGAGCTCGTCGCCGAGGGCGGCCCCGCCGACCACCACGCACCAGAACTTCGGCCCGAGCATCCGGTGGACGTCGCGGTGGTACCACCAGCGCCGCACCCAGTGCCGGCCGGCGGCGCCGAGGCCGGCGGCCGACGGCGCCGCCTGCGCCACGTAGGTGCCCAGCACGTCCAGCACGCGCGGCACGGTGACGAGGACCGACACGCGTTCGGCGCGAATGACGCGGACGAGATCGGCCGGGTTGTGCCCCTGGACGAAGACGGCGGTGCCCGGCAGCAGCGGCGGGATGAACGCCGCCATGGTCTGGCCGAACATGTGGCTCAGCGGGAGCACGTTCAGGAAACGCAGGGGGAAGAACGGGCGGCCCCACGCGCGGTACTTCCCGATCTCGTGTTCGATGGGCTCGACGTTGGCCAGGATGTTGCCGTGCGACAGCACGACGCCCTTGGGCTCGGCGGTGGCCCCGGAGGTGAAGATGATCTCCGCCGTGTCGTCGCGGCCGAGGGGCACGTCCGGCACGGGCCCGTCGGTGTCCCACGCCAGGTCTGCGAGACGCCAGGTCCCGGCCGGCGCGCCGTCGGCGGCGGCCGCCGCCACGTTTACCTCATGTCCCACGAGCCAGAGGCGGGCGTCGACCCGCCGGGCGACCCGGGCCGCGAAGCCGGGCGAGTTCCGGTCGTCGAGGGGCACGACAACCACGCCCGAGATGAGCGCGCCCCAGAGCGCGGCAATCCACTCGGGCCGGTTCTCGGACCACAGGACCACCCGATCGCCCTTCCGAAGTCCCGCAGAGGACAGGCGCCGGGCGATGCCCCGCGCGGCCCGGACCAGCTCGGGGTAGGTGCGCGAGACGCGGCGGTAGCCGTTGTCGAAGATCAGCGCTTCGCCCCGCAGAGCGGCGAGATCGGCGAAGAGGTCGCGCAGGGAGTCGCGGGGCATGGCCGTGCGACCTGATTATGCCGTAAGCTAGGGACAGGGACACGGGACAACGATGCGCATCTTTCTGACAGGAGCGACGGGCTACATCGGCGAAGCGGTGCTGGAGGCGTGCGCCCGCGCCGGGCACGACGTGACCGCCGTCGTCCGGAAGGCCGCGAAGCTGCGGGACACGGGGACACCGCAGGTGCGGCCGCTGGTCGCGGACCTGGCCGATCCCGCGAGCTGGGCGCCGGCGCTGGCCGGGCACGACGTGGTCATCCACACGGCCTTCGAAGGATCGGCACGGGGGCCCGCCGTCGATCGCGGCGTGGTGGACACGGTGCTGGGCGTGGCACGCGAGGCGCGGACCGCCGGCCACCCGCCCGCGATCATCTACACGTCGGGCATCTGGGTGCTGGGCCCGGCGGATCAGCCCGCCGGCGAGGACGCTGCCCTGAACCCGACGCCGCTGGTGGCCTGGCGGCCCGCTCACGAGCAAGCCATCCTGGACGCAGGCGGCGACGGCGTGCGGACCGCAGTGATCCGGCCAGGCATCGTGTACGGCGGATCGCGGGGTATCGTGGGCGACCTGTTCCGGGATGCGGCCAATGGCCTCATCCGCATCATCGGCACCGGCCAGAACCGGTGGCCCCTCGTCCACATGCGCGATCTGGCTGACCTGTACCTCCGCATCGCGGCGGCACCCGAGGCGCGAGGCGTGTTTCACGCCACCGACGACAGCGACGAACGGGTGTCCGACATCGCCGACGCCGTGGCGGCGCACATGACGGTCACCCCCGACATCAGGCGTGTGCCCATCCAGGAGGCGCGCACGAAGATGGGGCCTTACGCCGACGCCCTGGTGCTCGACCAGGTGGTGCGCTCGGTGCGGTCGCGGGCGCTGGGCTGGGAGCCGGCGTCGCGGTCCGTGACGGCCAACGTGTCGCGCCTGTTCGAGGAGTGGCGGGCCGGGCAGGCCTGATCACCGCCCGGTGATGACGCGGGCGGCCGCCAGCGCGTCGTCGAGCGTGACGACGCGGCCGTCAAGCTGCTGCTCGTAGACGTCCTTGAGCACCTGACCCATCCGGACGCCGGGCTCCATGCCGAGGGCCAGCAGGTGGCGTCCCTTGAGCAGCGGCGGCGGCGGCTCGTGCTCGACACCCAGCGCCCGGGCCCGCTCGAGGAACCAGTCCATCGCCTGGCAATCGAATGTCCCGGTGCGTCCCTCGCAATCGGCCCGGGCGAGCATCGCCAGCAGTTCGAGATCCACCTTGCGCGCCAGACGGCGGAACGCGCCGTCGCCGACGGGCGACGGCGCCTTGTGCCACATCCCCGGCGCGAGGTGGTGCTGCACCATGCCCAGGACCTGGGCCCGCACGTCGAAACCGTCGATGGTGTGCACGTGGACACGATCGAGGAACGCCTCGGCGGGCGGCACCCCGAGGGCTTCGTGGTTGGGCGAGCGCAGGCGGCCGTCGATGATCGCCGTGGTCAGGGGCTTGCCGAAATCGTGGCACACGGCGCCGTAGAGGACGGCGAGGGCCCGGGGGCGGTCCAGGCCCGATGCCAGCGCCCGTGCGCAGTCGATGACGAGCAGCGTGTGCGTCCAGACGTCGCCTTCGGGATGCCACTCCGGGTCCTGCGGGCATCCCACCAGGCTGGCCAGCTCCGGAAAGAGGCGCGGGACGGCACCCACCTCGAGGCCGAGCGACAGGCCCACGGACGGCTGCGGCGCCAGCAGCAGCTTCTCCATTTCGCCGCCGACCCGTTCTCGGGCCAGGTCGTCGAGCGGCAGCGACGCGCACAGGGCCCGGGTGGCCTCCTCCATGCGCAGATCGAAACGTGCGGCGAACTGCATGCCGCGCAGGACGCGGAGGCTGTCGTCGCCGAAGGTGGCCGGATCCACCGCGCGCAGCAGGCGCGCGTCCAGATCGCGCCGCCCGCCCGCCGGATCGAGCAGGTCGCCCGTCAGCGGATCGAACAGCATGGCGTTGATCGTGAAGTCGCGGCGCCGGACGGCTTCGTCGATCGGCATCGACGGGTCGCCCGTGACCTCGAAGCCGCGGTGGCCACGGCCCACCTTCGATTCGCGCCTCGGCAGCGAGACGTCCAGGCCCGCCACCTTGTAGACCGTGAAGCTCTCGCCGACGGTGTCCACCCGCCCGAACCCGCCCAGCAGCGATCGCAGGGCGGCGGCGTCGAGGCCGTAGACCTCGAGGTCGATGTCGTCGGACTCGTGCCCGAGCAGGCGGTCGCGCACCCAGCCGCCGACGATGAGGGCCCGGCCGCCGGCCCGATCGACGGCCGCAGCCACGGCGCGGGCCAGGATCCAGGGGGTGGGTGGTGTCGTCACGGTTCTCCGCTTGCGGGAGTGGCCCGCCAGTTGCGATGATACACCTCAGGGATCCGTTCACCCGACAACCGGAGGTTCGTCCGTGCGCACGCTTGCTCTGCCCGCTGCCGGTCTCGTTGCGGCCACCCTGTGGATGGCCAGCAGTTCGCTGCCCCTGGCCCAGGCCCCGGCGTCGCCGGCCCGCCCGGTGCAGGCTCTGCCCCAGGAGACCCACCTCGCCAACGTACGCCAGTTGACCTTCGGCGCCGAGAATGCCGAGGCGTACTTCTCGTTCGACGGTCAGCGCCTGGCCTTCCAGTCCACGCGCGACGGCGGCTGTGACCAGATCTACACCATGAAGATTGACGGGTCGGACGTGCGCCGGATCAGCGACGGCGGGCGCACGACGTGTGCCTACTACACGCCCGACTCCCGCCAGGTCGTCTATGCCTCGACGGTGAAGGCGAGCCGCGCGTGCCCGCCCGTGCCCGACTTCTCCATGGGTTACGTGTGGCCCATCTACGCCGAGTACGACATCTACCGGGCCGATGCGGACGGGGCGAACCTGCAGGCGCTGACCACCACGCCCGGCTACGACGCCGAGGCCACGGTGCGCCGGGACGGCCGGATCGTATTCACGAGCGTGCGTGACGGCGACATGGAGATCTACTCCATGAACGGCGACGGGTCGGACGTGCGGCGCCTGACCCGGCGCGAGGGTCCCGATGGCGGCCCCTTCTTCTCTCACGACGGGAAGCAGATCGTCTTCCGCGGCCGCACGCTGGCGGCCGCCGAACTGGCCGACTACCGGCAGTTGCTCGCGAAGTCCCTGTGGCGTCCCACCGCCCTCGAGATCTTCGTCATGAACGACGACGGGTCGAACCTGCGCCAGGTGACCAGCCTGGGCGCCGCCAGCTTCGCCCCGTTCTTCTCGCCCGACGATCGGAAGATCATCTTCTCGTCCAACGCCCACAATCCCAAGGGACGCGACTTCGAACTGTTCATGATCAACGTGGACGGGACCGGGCTGGAGCGGATCACCTACAACGACACCTTCGACGGCTTCCCGATGTTCTCGCCCGATGGTACGAAGCTCGTGTTCGCGTCGAACCGGTACGCGGCGAAGCCGGGGGAGACGAATGTGTTCATGGCGGATTGGAAATAAGCAGAAGACAGAAGACAGAAGACAGAAGACAGAACGGGCGCGCTCGGGTGAACACCCTGGCGCGCCCGTCGTCTTCCTCTAGCCTCTAGCCTCTAGCCTCTAGCCTCTAGCCTCTAGCCTCTAGCCT
>CAYNDV010000224.1:0-5401 GCA_964396055.1 uncultured Vicinamibacterales bacterium
ACGCCCCACGCCCCACGCCTTCACTCCCGCGTGAGCGGCTGCGGGCGGCGCAGCGGGCGTAGCGGGATCGACTCGGCAGGTTCGGCCGGTGCCTCAGCGCCGGCATCGCCGCCGTGCCCGGTCTTGACGCCGTGGCGCCGCATCAGCATCTGGAAGTTCGGGCGCTGGATCCCGACCTGGGCGGCCGCCCGGGTCACGTTCCAGCCGTTGCGCTGCAGCGCGTCGAGCACGAACTCCCGTTCGAGATCGGCCACCGCCTGCTCGCGGATCCGTTTCTTGATGGCCAGGAACTCGCGGTTCGTCTGCGGCACCGGCAGGTCCGATGGCAGGGACGCGTGGGTGACCGTGCGCGGCAGGTGGCGCGGCTCGATGACATCGCCGTCGCAGGCGATGACGGCCCGCTCGATGGTGGCATCGAGCTGGCGTACGTTGCCCGGCCAGTCGAAGCTCTCGAGCAGCCGCAGGGCGTCCTCCGAGAAGCGCGCCACGTCGCGGCCGCTGCGCTCGCGGGCCCGGGCCAGCAGGTGGCACGCCAGCAGCGGGATGTCCTCGCGGCGCTCCCGCAAAGGCGGCAGGTAGATGGGGAAGACGTAGAGGCGGTAGTAGAGGTCCTCGCGGAAGCTGCCCTCGCGCACCATCTTCTCGAGGTCGCGGTTGGTGGCGAACACCAGGCGCACGTCCACGCGGCGGGGGTCCGTGCCGCCGACCGGCAGGAACTCGCGTTCCTGGATGAAGCGCAGCAGCTTGCCCTGCACCTCCAGGTCCACGTTGCAGATCTCGTCGAGGAACACCGTGCCGCGGTTGGCGGCCTCGAAGATGCCCCGCTTGTCGGCCACGGCGCCGGTGAACGACCCACGCACGTGGCCGAACAGTTCGCTCTCCAGGAGGTTCACCGACAGCGCGCCGCAATCCACGCCGAAGAACCGCTCGTGGCGTCGCGGGCTCAGCGTGTGGATGGCCCGGGCCACCAGCTCCTTGCCGGTGCCGGTCTCGCCGTGGATGAGCACCGTCGACGAGGTGGCGGCCACCTTGCGGATGAGACGGTAGACCTCCTGCATGCGCGGGCTCGCGCCGACGATGCCCGCGAAGATGGCGGCGTCGCCGCCCTCGCCGGCCGGCGGCGTGCCCCGGCTGCGCCGCAGCAGTTGCCGCCGCTCCCACGCCTTGCGGGCGACGGCGGCCATCTCGTCGGGCGTGAAGGGCTTGGGCAGGTAGTCGAAGGCGCCCACCTTCATCGTCTCGACCACCGACGCGATCGTGGCGTAGCCCGTGATGACCACCGGCACCACGTCCGGGAACTGGCTGCGCAAGGCTTCGAGCAGCTCCATGCCGCCCATCGCGGCCATCTTCAGGTCCGTGAAGACGAGGTCGAACGGTTCCAGGGCCAGGCGCTCGAGCGCCTCGGCGCCCGTCGTCACCGCGACCACGTGGTAACCCTCGCGCGTGAGGATCTTCTCGCAGCTCCTGCAGATGGAGATCTCGTCGTCCACCACCAGCACGCGCGGGGCGTCGGCCCTAGTCATCGTCGCCGACCCCCTCGACCGGCAGCACGATGGTGAACGTCGTGCCTTCGCCGCGGGCCGAGTCGACCCGCAGGTGCCCGTGGTGGCGCTCGATGATGCCGTAGGCGATCGACAGGCCCAGCCCCGTGCCGGTGCGCTTCGTGGTGAAGAACGGCTCGAAGATGCGGGCTTTCGCCTCGTCGGGGATGCCCGGCCCGGTGTCCGAGAAGCGGAGTTCGACGGCGTGCTGGGCGGGAAGCGGGCGCGTCGAGATGCGCAGCGTGCCGCCCTGGGTCATGGCCTCGGCGGCGTTGAGCACGATATTGAGCACCACCTGCCGCATCTGGTCGGCATCGGCCATGACGCTCGGCAGCGTCGCGTCGAGATCGAAGGTCAGCGTGATCGCGCGGAAGATCGTCTGGTTGCGGACCAGCGCCAGGACGTCTTCCACGACGTGGTTCATGTTCAGCGTCGCGCGCTGGGGCCTGGTCTGGCGCGCGAAGTCGAGCAGGCCCTTGACGATCTTCCGGCAGCGCAGTGTCTCGTCCACGATGGTCTGCAGGTCTTCGCGCCAGGGATGGTCGGCCGGCAGGTCCTCGAGCATCAGGCTGCTGTTGGTGAGGATGCCGGTGAGCGGGTTGTTGATCTCGTGGGCCACGCCCGCCGACAGCTTGCCGATGGCCGCCATCTTCTCGTTCTGAATCAGGTGGGCCTGCATGGCCCGCAGCTCCGCGGTGCGTTGCTCGACCTTGCGCTCGAGTTCGTCTGCGCTTTCGCGCATCAACGCGTTGGCCCGCTCGAGTTCGGCGGTCATCGTGTTGAACCGGTCGGCCAGGTAGCCCAGCTCGTCGGTGGACGACACCGGCACCTTGCGCGAGAAGTCGCCCTCGGCGATGCGCTGGGCGGCCCCGGCCATGTCGTGGATCGGCCCCGAGATCCGCCGGGCGACGCGCATCGCCATCAGGTGCACGAGCACGATGCCCACGGCCGCGATGCCCAGGAACACCAGCAGGCTGCGCAGGAGGCTGTCGGTGTACGGCCGCTCGAGGACGCCCACGTACAGCATGCCGATCGTCCGGCCCTGGAGGTTGCGGATCGGCGCGTAAGCGGACAGGTACCAGTCGTTGACGACAAAGGCCCGGTCGTTCCACGTGCGGCCCTCGTCCAGCACCTGTTCGGCCACGGCCGCGGACGCCTGCGTGCCGATCGAACGGGATCCGTCGCGGTTGCGGACGTTGGTCGAAATCCGGACGTCCCCCTGGAAGATCGTGGCCGTGCCCACGGGCCGGCCCTTGTACTCCTCCTCCCTGAAGACGGTATGGCGGATCTTGTCGACGATGTCGTAGTTGCGGTTGAGGAGCACGCCGCCGTACAACACCCCTACGAGTCGGCCGCCCGGCGTGAAGACCGGCGCCGCACCCTTCAGCATCATGCCCGCCGTCAGGTGCGTGTCGGTGCGGGGGCGGGCCAGGGGGGTCGGTGCGAGCGTGATGGCGGCCTGCGACGCCAGGTCCGGCGACTCGATCGCGAGGTCGTCCGCCGGCACCACCTCCGTGCTCGCGACGGGGGCCTGGTCCTTGAGCACCCGCCGCACCAGCTCGTCGGTGGTCTCCACTTTCACGTCCACTGCCTGGCCCCGCGCGCGGAACACGACCCAGCCCTCCGCGTCGGTGAGCGTCAGCACGTCGAGGCGCTCGGCCCGGCGGATGCGCTCCATCTCGTCGGCCAGCCCCGTCATGTCGCGCCGCTGGAGGGCCCCGTAGACGACCATGCGCGTGGCGTGGATGCGCAGGGCGTTCTCCAGCCGGTCGAGGCTCGACTGGTAGATCTCCGTTGCGGCCCCGAGGTCGGAGTTTACCTGGGCCTGGGCCTGGACGAACACGCCCTTGCGGATCATGCCCACGCCCACCACCGTGGTCACGACCGCCGGCAGCAGGATCACCAGCGTGAAATTGCGGACGAGCCGGCCCTGGATGCTGCGGCCGCGGAGGAGATCGTGCAGGCGGGCGCGCCAGTCGAGGGCGTGGGCGAGCAGGTCTTCGGTCGGTGGCTGCACGGGCATGCCTCGTCCGCGCCGGCCGGCGGCTAGATCCCGCCGGCCTGCGCTTCCTGGGATGGCTGATCCGGTCGTGAGGCGCGCAGCGCCGCCCGCGCCGCCCGGGCCGCCTCAGGGACCGCGGCCGCCACATCCGGCGTCAGGCCCTCGCCGATCGTCTCCATGTCGGCCACTTCCACGGCGACGACATGGATGCGGCCTGGCAGGGGCACGCCAGCCTGGCGTCCGAGCCGGATGACCGTGGGGAGGCCCGCCGCGTGCGGCGAGGGGCCCTCGGCGGACCGCAGCGCCTCGAACGGGAACGACAGCACCGTGCCCGGCGCGTGGCAGCCGGTCTTGACCGCGTCCACCACGACGGCCTCATCGTAGCCCGTGAGTTCGTCGAGCAGATAGAACCCTGACAAGGCGCTGCGCCGGATCTCGACGTCCGCCGGCATCCCGGGGTCGTCCTGCAGCGCCCGGGCGACGGCCCACCCGACGCCATCGTCGGTGAGCACGTCGTTGCCGAGGCACAGGACCAGGGTCACAGTCGGCTCCGCCGCTCGATGACGTCCACCACCCGGCCGTCCGGGCCGCGCACCGTGGCCGTCAGCGGCATCTCGCCCGGCAGCGAGTGGGTGGCGCAGCCGAAACACGGGTCGTAGGCGCGGAACGCCATTTCGACCATGTTGAGCAGGCCGTGGTCGACCTGGCCGCCGTGGATCACGCCTTCCGCGGCCTTGCGCACCGACATCTGGATCGGCGCGGAGTTGTGGACCGTGGCCACGATCAGGTTGACGGCGGTCAGGATGCCGTTGGCGTCGGTCCGGTAGTGATGGACCAGCGTGCCCCGCGGCGCTTCGACGATGCCGATGCCCTCGTCCGGGGGCTGCTCCGGCAGGCGCCGCACCACGGGGTCGAGGATCTCCGGGTCGTTGGCCAGCTGGGCGATGACCTCGGTGGCCTGCAGGGCTTCGATCAGCCGCGCCCAGTGCGTGGCCAGGGTGGCGTGCACCGGCTTGCCGCCGAGGGTGGCGAACAGCTGCTCGTAGTGTTCCTGGGCCCGCGGCGTGGCCATGCCGTCGGCCACGTTCAGGCGCGCGAGGGGCGCCACGCGGTAGAGGCCGCTCTCCGGGCCGTCCACGAAGCCTTTCCAGCCGGGCTTCTTGAGGAACGGGAACTTGATGTACGACCAGGGCTCGACGTGCTCCTCGATGTACTGGAGGTAGTCCTGTGTCTCGAACTGCGCCAGCCGCTTGCCGGACGGGTCGATGACGCGCAGCTGCCCCCGATACCAGTTCACCTTGCCCTGGGCGTCCACCATGCCCATGTAGTTCGTCCGGTGGGCGTAGTGGTCGGCCAGGATCGTGTCCACATAGGCCTTGTTCCCCAGGACGATGTCGGCGAACGCCTTCAGCGAGAACTGGGCGAAATCCACCAGGCCCGGTGCGGCCGCCTTCAGCTCCTCGACCATCTCGCGCTTGAGTGGCTTGCTGACGCCGCCCGGGAGGCCGAAGACCGGGTGGATGACCTTGCCGGCCATCTGCTCCATGAAGTGGCGGGCCTTCTTGCGGGCCTCGATCACCTGGCCGCCGATCTCGAGCCCCACCTTGCCGATGACGCCGACGACGTTGCGGGCTCCCGGCGGCGCCCCCGGCCCGACGATGAAGTCGGGGCCGCCGAGGAAGTAGAAGTGCAGCGTGTGGTCCTCGAACATGAAGAGGTTGTAGAAGAGCTCGCGCACCTTGTGGCCGGCCGGCGGCGGGTCGACGTGGTACAGCGCGTCGAGGGCCCGCGACGAGGCCATGTGGTGGGCCGACGGGCACACGCCGCAGATGCGCTGCGTGATGCGCGGCATCTCCTC
>CAYNDV010000225.1:0-5256 GCA_964396055.1 uncultured Vicinamibacterales bacterium
GACGGGTGGAGGACGTCACGGGGCCGGCGTTCGTCATCAGTGCCGAGACGAACCCGCGGACGCAGGTCAACCTGGAGCAGGTCGTCTGCCGCAACGTGCCCACCTTCCTGAGGCTGCGCGACAGCGGCCGGACGTTTGCCGGCGTCGGCGCCATCTACGAGGTGCGCACGTTCTCGCACGGGCTGCACTACGCGCACATCGCCGCAGCGGGAGTGACCGAGTCGCGCCTCGATGCCCGACCACTCGCCGCCATGCCCGCGCCGCCCCCCACCGATCTGCCTCCGCTCCCGCCGGCGTCCACGTGGGTAGACGTGCGTGCGCTCGGTGCGCGGGGCGATGGCGTCACCGACGACACGGACGCCCTGCGCCGCGCGATCGCCGGGCACCGCGCGCTCTACTTCCCGTCGGGCACGTACGTCATCAGCGACACGCTCGCGCTGAAACCCGACACGGTGTTGATCGGCCTGCACCCGCTGGCCACGCAACTGATCCTGCTGGATCGCACGGCGGCGTTCCAGGGTGTCGGGCCGCCGAAGCCGATGGTCGAAGCCCCCCGTGGCGGGACGAACATCGTCATCGGCATCGGTCTCTACACGAACGGCATCAATTCACGCGCCGTGGCGGCGAAGTGGATGGCCGGCTCGCGCTCCATGATGAACGATGTCCGCCTGCTTGGCGGCCACGGCACTGCCAACCTCGACGGCACGCGCACGAACCCGTACAACAACAACCGCACGGCGGATCCCGACGCAGCCCGCCGCTGGGACAGCCAGTACCCCAGTCTCTGGGTCACCGACGGCGGTGGCGGCACGTTCCTGGGCCTCTGGACCCCGAGCAGCTTCGCGCAGGCGGGCCTGCTCGTCTCGAACACCGACACGGAAGGCCGCGTGTACGGCATGTCGAGCGAGCACCACGTCCGTTACGAAGTGCAGTTGCACGACGTGGCGAACTGGAAGCTGTACGCGCTGCAGACGGAGGCCGAGCGCGGCGAGAGCGGGTTCGCGCTGCAGCTGGAGATCGTGCGATCGCGCGACATCACGATCGCCAACTTCTTCGTGTACCGCGTGATCAGCTCGTCCCAGCCGTTCCCGTGGGCCGTCACCGTCGAGGGCTCCCGGAACATCCGGTTCCGCAACGTCCACTGCTACAGCAACAGCAAGGTCTCCTACGATGCCGTCGTCCGCGACGTCACCCACGGCGCCGAACTGCGGCAGCGCGAGTTCGCCTGGCTGACGCTGACGGGCGACCCGCCGGCCACCCGTGCGCCGGCGCCCTCGTCCGTCCTCGAGGACGGCGCCACGGTGGACCGCCTCGCGGGGGGCTTCTTCAACATCTCGGGCGGCGCCACCGGCCCCGACGGCGACTTCTACTTCGTGGACGCCCGGTTCCAGCGCATCCACCGGTGGTCCGTCTCCGACCGTCGCGTGTCCACCGTGCACGACGCGCCCCTCGAACCGGTGAACCTCGCCTTCGACCGGGGCGGCCTCGTGCTGGTGGTGTCGTACGCCGGCAACGGGACCGTGTACGCCTTTCGGCCCGGAGCCCCTTTCGGCGAACTCCAGGTGATCGCGCCGGTGGCGGCCGCCCCGCGGCCTGGCCTGACCACCGTGCGGCCCGTGGGTGACTGGCGCATCTCTCGCGATCGCGCCACGGGTCTGCCCGTGACGCGCGACTACCACTACCTTTCGCCGGACGGGACCACCTACATCTCCGCCGGCCGGGACTTCGCCACGGGCGCGACATCCTGGGGTGTGAAGAGCGCGGATCTGATCCGGGCGTTCGGCCTCCAGGCCGTGCGGCCGGGCGAACCGTTCTACGTCACCAGCGAAGCCGACATCGCGACGTGGCGGGCCACGATGGGACCGGACGGCAACGTCACGGCGTTCGAACCGTTCGTCGAGATGGGCGGCGAAAGCGTGGCGGTCGACGCGGACGGCCGCGTGTACCTTGCGGCCGGGCAGATCTTCGTCTACGAGCCGGACGGCCGGCTGTTGGAGACGATCGAGACGCCCGAACGGCCGATTCAGCTCGTGTTCGGCGGGCCGGATCGGCGCACGTTGTTCATCACGGCGCGCGGGTCGCTCTACGGCGTCCGCACGCGCGTGCCGGGCCGATGACATCCGTCGTGGCGTCCGGCTTTCGTGGCGTCCGGCCTTCGTGGCGTCCGGCTTTCGTGGCGTCCGGCTTCAGCCGGACGTACACGGCGGCGGCGGCGTGGCGGCGGTCAGCGTGACGGCGTCAGCTGGACCGTCGCCTTCAACGTGAGCGCGGCGTCGGCCGACGATGGGCCCGCGAGCAGCTCGAGTGAGGCGCGTTCGAGCGCCCAGGCGTGCCGGGCGGCGTCCCAGTACGCCAGGTCCCGCCCGCGGATCGGAATCGTGACGCGCTGCGTCTGCCCGGCCGGCACCGTCACGCGCAGGAACCCGACGAGCTTCTTCGCCGGGCGCTCGACGGGCGATCCGGTGACGCGGGCGTAGAGCTGCACCACTTCGTCGCCGTCGCGTGCACCGGTATTGGCGACGTCGAGGCTCACGGCCGCTTCGTCACCCAGGCCGATGGCCGGCCGCGAGACGGCAAGGTTGGCCAGCCTGAACGTGGTGTAGCTCAGGCCGTGGCCGAACGGGTACTGCGGGTCGCCACGGAAGTACATGTACGTGTGCCCATGCCGGATGTCGTAGTCCATCATCGGCGGCAGCTGTTCGAGCGAGCGCGGCCAGGTCTGCGTGAGCCTGCCACCCGGGTTGTGCGCCCCGAACAGCACGTCGGCGAGCCCCGTGCCCAGTTCCTGGCTGGCGTGGGTCAGCTGGACGATGGCGGGCGCGTGCTCGGCCGCCCAGGGCATGGCGTACGGAAAGTTCGCGATCAGCACGACCACCGTGTTCGGGTTCGCCTCGTAGACCCGCTTGATGAAGGCTTCCTGGTCCGGCTGCAGCACGATGGCCTTCCGATCGACGGCCTCCTTGCCCTCGCTCGGCGACGTCACCACGTCCCAACCGCCGTTGCCTTCAGGATGGTTGCCCACGCACACGATGGCCATGTCACGCGAGCGTGCGAGCGCCACCGCGGCGTCGCTCATGTCGCCGGCCCACGTCACGCCGACGCTGCGCTGGCCCGCCGGCGGCGCGGCCGCCACCTGCTCGATGCCGCGCCGCGGCGAGATGGCGTACGGCGGCGTGCCGGAGTACCAGTCGAACAGCACGGTATTGGCCAGCGGCCCCACCACGGCCACCGACCGCACCTTCTGGCGGTCGATGGGCAGCAGCCCGCCGCTGTTCTTGAGGAGCACGATCGACTTGCGCGTCACCTCGCGCACGAGCGCCCGTGTCCCGGCCTGCGCCCACGGCTCGGGATCGCCGGGCGCCCCGATCCCGGAGTACGGCACCTGCGCGGGGGGGTCGAGCAGCCCGAGGCGCAACGACACGCGGAACAGCCCACGCAGCGCCTCGTCGAGATCCGCCTCGGTCAGCAGGCCCCGTTGCACGGCCTCGAGCACGGCGTCGCGGTGCCGGTCGAGGAAATGATTGATGCCGGCCTTCACGCAGGCCGCCGACGCGGACGCCAGGTCCGGGAACGCCTTGTGGGCCGTCTGCAGCAGGGCCAGGCCGCCGCCATCGGTGCACAGGATGCCGTTGAGCTTCCATTCCCCCATGACGATCTGCCGCAGCATCGGGTGCACGTGGGCTGGCGTGCCGTTGACCGCGTTGTAGGCGGCCATCATCGCCTGCGATCCGCCGTCGCGGACCGCGCGCTCGAAGGGCCAGGCATAGTACTCACGCCACAACCGGTCGTCGAAGTTCGACGACGAGCTGTTGCGGCCGTCTTCGTTGCTGTTGGCGAGGAAGTGCTTGAGCAGCGCCGCGGTCTTCCAGTAGCGGGGATGGTCGCCCTGCAGACCACGGGTGAACGCGGTGGCCAGCGCCCCGACGAGGAACGGGTCTTCGCCGAACACCTCTTCGGTGCGGCCCCAGCGCGGATCACGGGCCAGGTCGGCGTTGGGCGCGCGGACGATGAGGCCCGAACGGCGGTAGGCCGGGCTCTGGAAGAGATACCGCGCCTCCTGCGCCTCCTGGGCCGCGACGCGGCGGATCAGGTCCGGATCCCACGTGGCGCCGAGCCCGTAGGCCTGGGGGAACTGCGTCGTGGGCGTCGGATTGCGCTGGCCCCAGTTGCTGGGCCCGCCCTGCGCCACGCCGTGATAGCCCTCGATGTGCGGCGAGCCGACGACGTTGAGGCGCGGCACCGAGGCGCGGTTGGCCATCGCGTCGACCTTCTCGTCGAGGGTCATCCGCGAGATGAGATCCGTGATCCGCGCCTCATCGTCGAGGGCCGGGTTGCGGAACGGCGCGTCGGCGGCACCGGGCGCCTGAGCGTTGAAGGATGATGACCACAGCAGGCCGGACACGAGCAGGAGAGCGGTGATGAGGCAGGTACGCATGCGCATGATGACGGGATTCTACGTCAGCCTGGGCGCGGGTGCGGCGGCAATCGCCGCGTCCGCGTGGTGGACGATTGCGCCGGCCGTGCAGGCGGCTGCACCCGTCCCCTTCCTGCCGGCGACGGAGCAGGCCACGGGCGCCGGCGCGTCCGTGCCGTCGGGGCTCGCCCGGCCCGACGCCTACACGCCCCGCCCGCGTGTCGTCGTGATGACCGACATCGCGAACGAACCCGACGACCAGATGTCGCTCGTCAGGTTTCTCGTCTACGCCAACCAGTTCGAGGTGGAGGGACTGGTGGCCACCACCTCGACGTGGCTGAAGCGCGGCCCGCGGAAGGACGTCATCCTGACGGTGCTCGGCGGCTATGAACAGGTGTTGCCGAACCTGTCGAAGCATGCGCCAGGCTTCCCCCCGGCCGCTGCGCTGCAAGCCCTCGTCGTCGAGGGCCAGCCGGAGTACGGCCTGGCGGCCGTCGGGCCGGACAAGGCTACGCCGGGATCCGATCTCATCCTCCGGGCGGCCGACCGCGACGATCCCCGGCCGTTGTGGGTGCTGGCGTGGGGCGGCACGAACACGCTGGCTCAGGCGCTCGTGCAGGCGCGGGCGACCAGGCCCCCCGAGTCGCTCGCCCGCCTCGTCGATCGGTTGCGGGTCTATGCGATCGGCGACCAGGACGACTCGGGCTCGTGGCTGCGCCGCGAGTTCCCGGCGCTGCGCTACATCGTGTCGCCTTCAACGCAGAACGGCGACGAGTACTACCTGGCCACCTGGACCGGCATCAGCGGCGACCGGTTCTATCGCAACGCGCCCGGCGCGGATT
>CAYNDV010000226.1:0-5223 GCA_964396055.1 uncultured Vicinamibacterales bacterium
GGCTGGCGCCAGTCGCTGTGCAGCAGGGCCGTCACGCGGCGCACAACATCCTCCGCGCCGTGCGAGGGCAGCCCCTTGCGCCGTTTCGTTACCGCGACCGCGGAACCATGGCGACGATCGGGCGAGCGGTGGCGGTTGCCGACATCCGTGGACTGCGGTTCTCGGGCCTTCCGGCCTGGCTGGTGTGGTGCTTCATCCACATCCTGTGGCTGATCGGGTTCCGGAACCGCTTCGCGGTGCTGTTCGAATGGGCGTGGGCCTACTTCACCCAGCAGCGTTCATCCCGGCTCATCGTGGGCGGCGCGCCACCGACAGTCCCATCTGCGACTCCACCTGCTCGAGGGTGAAGCCAGCATCGGCGAGACGCCGAGACGTCACACATGGGATTGTTCTGTGCCCCGGGGAGATCAAATCCCGTCAAAGGTTGCGGCGCAGTGAGATCGTGCATGTACAACCCCCACCCAGACGATGGTGATGGATTGCCGGATTCGACCTTCCAGTCATTGTGACCAATTCGGAAACGGAAGTGAAACCCTGATCACCGATTCGCTCTTCAGCAGCGTGAGCGCGCGACCGGATCATCACCGTGGGTAGCACGGCCTCGCCACCACGCCAGTGGCACCCTTCCGGAAAACCCTAGGGTCCTGCCTGATGCTGGTCCTCCAGATGAACCGGCCCCCGGGAAGGGCACGACGCGCGGGTACCGACAATCGCGCACATCAGACCCGGCCAGACGGGAGCCAAGATTCATGCCGTTGGAGCCGCAGATTCCGGTGGCGCCCGATACCCAGCGTTCTCGAACGGGCCTATCTTGACTATAGAAGAAATGAGCGCTCCACACCTGGTTGCCACCACCTCTCGAAATCGGAGCGCGCTCGAGCTCTCCAGCCTCTGCTCTCGTCCGCAGGAGAGCCCAGCCGACCTGGGCGCCATCGTCAACCGCTCATGTCGCACACCCTTACCACTGGAGGTTGGACGCGATGGACAGAAAACCGTTTGAAGCCAAGGTCCGCAAGAGTAGTGCGAGCTCCACGAGCCTCCTCATCAGGTCCGGTGACATCGTCGTGGAGACGGCATTCGCCGAGCTCGCGCCGTGCGAGTTCCCGATCTGGACCAGTTCGCCGGTCTACGTCGAGATTCCTCCCGACGGAACCAAGAGTTTCACGGTGGGCCCCTTCTCCGGCGCCGTGTCCCAGGAGACGACCGACGGGGGCTATCCGCACACGATCAAGTTCCCCGTCTACGGAGAGCAGACGATCGCCAGCTTCCGGTCCCACCAGGCGATTTCGGCCGACGGCGCCAGTCAGGCCCTCGCCAAGGTGCCGATCGTCGCGCTGGCCACGGCCGTGTCGGGGGTTGTGGACGGCAAGCTCATCCAGACCCACCGCGTTCTGCCGATCTGGAACGACGGGTCCTCGGTCCTCGTGACCCTCGACTACTTCGAGGGTGAGTCGGCTGAAGGCACGCCCAATCCCGAGTGGCACATGCACGCGTCGACGGGTCGGCCCGCCGCACTGGGTCTGCAGGACCTAGCGCAGGCGTCGCACCTTCCCGCGAATGCCGCGTACTGCCGCTACCAGCTTCACGCCACGCCGTGGCTCCTCGGCGCGCAGTTCCTGAACGATCAGGGGACGCTGACCCTGAACCGGATCTGGCAGCGCGAGTGGGCTTTCGACAGCGACGAGACGTTCTCGAACGCACTGAACCGCATCACCACCGGCCTATTGAGGCCTGCCAGCTCGAACCGCGAGGATGCGGCCTGAACCACTCACCATCAACCCGGAATCAACAAGGAGACTGATGTCATGCGGGTCGTCATACCGAAAGAGATTCTGCACGCTGAGAAGCGCGTCGCGGCAATTCCGGAGACCGTCGAGAAGTTGCGTAAGAAGGGCTTCGAGGTCTCCGTGGAGAGTGGCGCGGGATCGAGCATCTTCATCGAGGATGCCGAGTACGAGAAGGCTGGTGCGACCATCGTGAAGGACGTCGTGGAGCTGTTCGCGAAGGCCGACGTCATCCTGAAGGTCAAGCAGCCGATCTTCAACGAGGCGGCGAAAAAGCACGAAGTGGACATGATGCCCAAGGGCTGCGTCCTGGCGACGTTCCTCCACCCCGCCGCACCCGACAGCCACGACCTCGTTCGCAAGCTTCGTGATCGCGATATCACCTCGTTTACCATGGACGGCATCCCGAGGATCTCCCGTGCGCAGCGCATGGATGCACTCACGTCCATGAGCACGGTCACGGGGTATCGCGCCGTGCTCGACGCCGCCGAACAACTCCCCCGGTTCGTGCCGATGATCGGTACCGCGATCGGCCCCATCAAGCCGGCCAACGTCCTTGTCGTCGGCGCCGGCGTCGTGGGCCTGCAGGCCATCGCCACCGCGAAGCGCCTTGGCGGCGTCGTCAAGGCCTGGGACATCAGGGAGGCCGCGCGCACGGAGGCGGGCAGCCTCGGCGCCAAGATCGCGGGCTTCGATGTGCCGAAGGAACTGGCCATTGCCGAGGGCGGCTACGCCAAGCTGCTGCCGGAGGACTGGCTGAAGAAGGAGCAGGCCGCCATCCAGGATGTCGTCGCAGAGTCGGACATCGTCATTCTGTCCGCGCTGGTGCCGGGCGCGCTGGCCCCGGTTATCGTCACGAAGGAGGCCGTTGCCCGCATGAAGCCCGGGTCGGTGATCGTTGACGTCTCGATCGATCAGGGCGGCAACTGCGCGCTCACTCAGGCAGGCAAGGTGGTGGTCGAGAACAACATCTCCATCTGCGGTCTCCAGAACATCCCGGGGCACATGGCCATGCAGGCCTCATGGCTCTACGCCAACAACATGTTCTACTACATCGACAACCTCTTCAAGAACGTCCCGGGATCCCCGGATCTCGAGGACGACATCGTGCGCAACTCGCTCGTCACCAGACAGGGCCAGATCTTCTTCCAGCCGGCCCTCGACGCAATGGGTGGACGCTGAGTGTCTGACTTCGAGTAAACCGGAGGATTGGTCATGGCCGACCTGGCATTAATGCTACTTGTGTTCGTCCTGTCGTTCGGCGTCGGGTACCTGCTGATCTCGCGGGTGCCGCCGCTGTTGCACACACCGCTGATGTCGATGACGAATGCCATCTCGGCCGTGACGATCCTCGGTGCCGTCCTGTTGTTCGCCGTGCCGACGAATCCCAGCGAGAAGGTCATCGGCGCGATCGCGCTCATCACCGCGGCGTTCAACCTCGTGGGAGGGTTCGTGATCACGGACCGGATGGCGAGGCTGTTCAGGATCCATCAGGAGCCGGCGCCGGACCGGCAGGGGAGCCGGTCGTGAAGGGGCCATCACGCCGGCTGTTCCTTCTTCGTCGCGTTGATGACCTCTGTGCCTTGCGTGGAGTCCAATATGTCTAGCTGGGGCTCGATATTCGTCGATCTCTCGATCATCGTGTTGCTGGTGATGGGCATCGCGCAGTTCCGCAACCCGCGCGGTGCACGGTCGGGCAACGCCACCGCTGCCACGGCCCTGCTGCTGGCGTTCGCGCTCGTGCTGTACCGCAATGCCATTCTGGATCCCGTCCTGCTCGCAGTGGCCCTGCTTGTCGGTGGCGCCATCGGGGCCGTGATCGCGATGCGGGTCACGATGATCCAGATCCCCGCCATGGTGGCCTTCCAGCATGGCGCCGGCGGCGTCGCCGCCTGCGCCATCGCGTTTGTCGAGCTGACCCGCGGGGGCGCTCCGACGAGTGTCACCGGTGAGGTGTCGGGTTTTCTCGGCCTCATCATCGGCGCGGCCACCTTCAGCGGCAGCATGATCGCAGGCGCCAAGCTTGCCGCCAAGATTAAGCAGACACCGGTTGTGCTGATGGGCCACAACCTGATTCTGGTGCTCCTGGTGGGCGCCATCATCGGCCTGAGTGCCTTTGGCGCCACCACGAGCGGACTCTCGCTGATGGTTGCGCTCGTGTGCGCCCTGGTTGCCGCGGTTCTTGTGGGACTGGTGTTCGCCATCCGCATCGGGGGCGCGGATATGCCGGTGCTCATCTCCTTCCTGAACGCCACCGCCGGGCTGGCCGCAGCCTTCTGCGGCGTCGCGATTCAGAACCGGCTGCTCATCGCCTGCGGTGCGACTGTCGCCGCGTCCGGCTCCATCCTCACGGCCGTGATGTGCACGGCGATGAACCGGAGTTTCGTCAAGGTCCTCGCCGGGGGCAAGATGGCGGGTCCGCCCAAGGCCGAGGGAGGGGCGGCCGCCGCTCCGCCAGCGGAGACTCGGGTGGCAAGGACCCTCGCCGAGGCGATGATCGATGCCAAGACCGTGCTCCGCGACGCGGAGTCCGTCATCATCGTCCCGGGCTACGGCATGGCGCTGGCTCGCGCGCAGTTCCAGGTCGCGTCCCTCGCCAGGCGCCTGGAGCAACTCGGCAAGACGGTGGACTTCGCCATCCACCCCGTCGCGGGCCGCATGCCTGGGCACATGAACGTGCTTCTCGCCGAGGCTGATGTCGACTACGACAAGCTCAAAGAGATGGATGACGTGAACCCCTCGTTCGCACAGACAGACGCCGTCCTCGTGGTCGGCGCGTGCGACGTGGTCAATCCGGCGGCGATCAGGATCGCGGATACGCCGATTTCCGGCATGCCGATCCTGAACGCGCACGAGGCGCGGCACGTGCTGGTCTGCAACCTCGACGAGCGGCCGGGATACTCCGGCGTGCCCAACCCCTTGTACGACCAGGCCTCGACTCTCCTGCTGTTCGGTGACGCGAACGAGACGGTGACCGAACTCCTGGAGAGCCTCCCGGCCATGGCCGCCGAGCAGCGAGCGAAGGCATCATGATCACGATCACCCAACTCAACGACAGGCTGTTGCAGGCGGAGTACGCGGTTCGTGGGCCGATCGTGCAGCGTGCACAGGAACTGGAATCCCAAGGCAGGAAGGTCATCTACTGCAACATCGGGAACCCCCAGGCGCTGAAGCAGCGGCCGCTGACCTACTTGCGGCAGTTCCTCTGCCTGCTCGAGTATCCGGAGCTCTTGAACCACGGCGACATCCTCGAACGCTTCCCCAAGGACATCGTCCAGCGGGCGAGGATCGTCCTTGCGATGCACCCGCATGGCACAGGCGCCTACACACAGAGCGCCGGGATACCCTTCATCCGCCAGGCGGTCGCTGATTTCATCGCGCGCCGCGACGGGATCCCGGCGAACCCGGCGCGGGTCATCCTCACGGACGGCGCCAGCAA
>CAYNDV010000227.1:0-5152 GCA_964396055.1 uncultured Vicinamibacterales bacterium
CTACGGCGTGACTGGCTCCGCCTCCGCCGTGACCACCATGGCCGGCTACGGCGTGGCTGGCTCCGCCTCCGCCGTGTCCGGCTGCGGCGTGACCGTGGCCCGTGTCAGCACCGTGACCCGCGTCGTGCCCGTGCCCGAAGGCCGGGCCGCGGTACGGGCCGAAGAAGGTCATGGACATCAACCGGTACATGTAGAACGCGGTCATCAGGGCGGTGGCGGCGGCCAGGGCCCAGATCACCCGGCTGTGCAGGAACGTCTTGTAGAGGATCTCGTCCTTGCTGAAGAAGCCCGACAGCGGCGGGATGCCGGCGATGGCCAGCGTGCCGATCATCATGGTCGCGAAGGTGACCGGCAGGTAATTCTTCAGGCCGCCCATGTGCCGCATGTCCTGCTGGCCGGCCATGGCATGGATGACCGCGCCCGAGCACAGGAACAGCAGGGCCTTGAAGAACGCGTGCGTCATCAGGTGGAACGCGCCCGCGGCGAACGCCCCCACGCCCATCGCCAGCATCATGTAGCCCAGCTGCGACACGGTCGAGTAGGCGAGCACGCGCTTGATGTCGTTCTGGACCAGGCCAATCGTCGCCGCCATCAGGGCGGTGACCACGCCCACGATGGCCACCACCTCCATCGTCATGGGGGCGTGGGAGAACAGCACGGCGTTGCGGCCGACCATGTAGACGCCGGCCGTCACCATCGTGGCGGCGTGGATCAGGGCCGACACCGGGGTCGGGCCCTCCATGGCGTCCGGCAGCCAGACGAACAGGGGGATCTGGGCCGACTTCCCGGTGGCGCCGATGAAGAGCAACAGCGTGATGAGCGACAACGTGCCGAAGGCGGCGGTCTCGACCGGCATGGCGGCGGCGGCGTCGGCCACGGCCCGGAAATCCAGAGTGCCGAAGGTCGAATAGATGAGGAACATCCCGAGGATGAAGCCCCAGTCGCCGATGCGGTTGGTGATGAAGGCCTTCTTACCGGCGTCGGCCGCGCTCTTCTTCTCGTAGTAGTAGCCGATGAGGAGGTACGAGCAGAGCCCGACGCCCTCCCAGCCCACGAACATCACGACGAAGTTGTCGCCGAGGACGAGCATGAGCATGAAGAACACGAACAGGTTGAGGTACGCGAAGAACCGCGCGTACGCCCCCCGGGGCTCCTCGTGCATGTAGCCGGTCGAGTAGACGTGAATCAGGAACCCGATGCCCGTGACGACGAGGATCATCATCCCGGAGAGCGGGTCGAGGCGGAAGCCCCACGGAATCGAGAACGAGCCCACGGCGCCGTTCGACAGCTGCAGGGGCAGATCCGAGATCCACGTGGCCACCGTCACGGTGTGCGCCCGCTGGTCGGCCGGCAGGCCGAGCAGCTCGAAGAAGGCGTAGAGCGACAGCAGCAGGGCGGCCGCCATGGCCGTGCAGGCCACCAGGCCCGCGGCGCGCTTGTTGAAGAAACGCACGCCGGCCAGCCCGTTGACGGCGGCCCCGAGGCCGGGCAGAAGCGGAATCAGCCAGATCAGGTCCATACCACTCACCACCGCATCAGGCTCATTTCGTCGATATTGACGGTTTCCTTGTTGCGGTAGAACGCGAGGATGATGCCGAGCCCGACGGCCGCCTCGGCCGCCGCCACGCAGATCACGAACACCGCGAACACCTGGCCGACGACGTTCTGGATCTGGTGCGAGAACGCGATCAGGTTGATATTGACCGCGTTGAGCATCAGCTCGATCGCCATCAGGATGATGATGATGTTCCGGCGCGTCAGGACGCCGATCACGCCGATCATGAAGAGCGCCGCCGACAGCGCCAGGTAGTGGGTCGGGGTAATCATCACAGCTCCCGCTTCGCCAGCACGATGGCGCCGATCATGGCCACCAGCAGCAGCATCGAGGCCACCTCGAACGGAATCAGGTACTCGGTGTAGAGGGCCCACCCGACCTGCTCGACGTTGGCCGCGCTCAGCTGCCCCGTCACCTCGGGCTTCGCCCAGCCGTAGGTGCCGATCACGATGAGCTCCGCCAGGACGGCCACGCTCATGATCGCCCCCAGGCGGCCGAGGCGGCGCGGATCCACGTGGGCCTCGGGCGGACGCTTGAGATTCACGAGCATCACGACGAAGAGGTACAGGACCACGATGCCGCCGGCGTACACCAGCACCTGGATGATCGCCAGGAACTGGGCGCTCAGCAGCACGTAGAGCCCCGCCACGCTCAGGAAGTTGAGGACCAGGAACAGGACGCTGTGCACGGTGCTGCGTGCGGTGATGACCAGCACGGCAAACCCGAGAATCAGCGCCGCGGCGACGTAGAAGGCGACTGCTTCGGCCATGGCTTTCGGTGACGCCTCCCTACACCAGAACCTTGAGGAACCCCGTCACCACCACGTTCAGGATGGCCAGGGGGATGAGCCACTTCCAGCCGAGGCGCATCAGCTGGTCGTAGCGGTACCGCGGCAGCGTCGCGCGCACCCACAGGAACACGTAGAGGAACCCGAACGTCTTGAGCATGAACCACGCCCAGCCGGGCACCAGGTCCAGGAACGACAGCCACGACACGTTCGGGAACGGCGCCAGCCACCCGCCCAGGAACACCGTCGTCGCCACCGCCGAGATGACGATCATGTTGGCGTACTCGGCGAGGAAGAAGAACGCGAAGCGCATCCCCGAGTACTCGGTGTGGAAGCCGCCGACCAGCTCCTGCTCGGCCTCGGGCAGGTCGAAGGGCGCCCGGTTGGTCTCGGCCAGCCCCCCGACGAAGTAGATGAAGAAGGCCACCGGCTGCATGAACGCGTACCACCAGCCCGCCGCCGCCTGGGCGTTCACGATGCCGACCATGCTCAGCGTGCCCGACAGCATGATCACCGTCACCAGGGTCATCGTCACGGCGATCTCGTAGCTGATGAGCTGCGCCGACGACCGCAGGCTGGCCAGGAGCGGGTACTTGCTGTTCGACGACCAGCCGCCCAGGATGATCCCGTAGATGCCGATGGACCCCACCGCCACCACGTAGAGCAGCCCGACGTTGACGTCGGCGATGCGGGCCGGAATCGTCAGGCCGAACAGGTGCAGGTCCGTGCCGAACGGGATCACCGCGAAGGCAATCAGCGCCGGGACCAGGGCGATCAGGGGCGCCGCGGTGAAGATGCCCTTGTCGGCCCGGGCAGGCGTGATGTCCTCCTTGATGAAGAGCTTCAGCACGTCGGCCAGCGGCTGCAGGATCCCGTGGGGCCCGACCCGCATGGGCCCCAGGCGCACCTGGACCCACGCCTGCACCTTGCGCTCGAGCAGCACGATGTACATGACCGTCACGAGGACCGCGACGATCACGATCACGATCTTGATGAGCGGAACGAGAATGGTTTCGACCATGAAGAACGACCCTGCCGCGCTACCGATCGACCTCGCCGAGCACGATGTCAATCGTCCCGATAATCGCCACGACGTCGGCCACCAGGTGGCCGCGGACCAGCTGCGGCAGCGCCTGGAGGTTGCAGAAGGACGGCGGCCGCACGCGGAACCGGTAGGGGCTCACCGACTTGCCGTCGCTCACGACGAAATACCCGAGTTCCCCCTTCGGCGCCTCGATCGCGTGGTACGTCTCGCCGGCCGGCGGCTTGATCAGCCGGGGCACCTTGCCCATGACGGGCCCCTCCGGCAGTCCCTCCACGGCCTGGCGCAGGATCCGCAGCGACTGCCGGATCTCCTCGAGCCGCACGAGGTACCGCTCATACGTGTCGCCGGCCGTGCCCGTCGCCACGTCGAACTGGAACTCCTCGTACGCCGCGTAGGGCTCGTCCTTGCGCACGTCCCGCACGACACCCGACGCCCGCAGCGGCGGCCCGCACAGGCCGATCGACGCCGCGTCCGCCGCCGAGATCACGCCCACGCCCTTCGTCCGTTCGATCCAGATCCGGTTGTTCGTCAGCAGCTGCTCGTATTCGGGCAGCTTCTGGGTCTGCAGGTCGCAGAACTGCAGCACCTTCTTGTCCCACCCCGGCGGCAGGTCCACCGGCATCCCGCCGACGCGCATCGAGTTGTAGGTGAGCCGGGCCCCGCAGTACTCCTCGAAGAGATCCAGGACCAGCTCCCGCTCGCGCAGGCAGTAGAGGAAGACCGTCACCGCGCCGATGTCCATCGCATGGGTGCCCAGCCACACCAGATGGCTCGCCACCCGCTGCAGTTCCGACAGGATGGTGCGGATGTACTTCGCGCGCCGGGGCACCTCGAGGCTGTAGAGCTTCTCGATCGTCTCCACGTACCCCAGGTTGTTCGTCGCCGCCGCCACGTAGTCCATACGGTCGGTCAGCAGCACGATCTGGGTGTAGTCGCGGTGCTCGCAGAGCTTCTCGATGCCGCGGTGGAGGTAGCCGATCACCACGTCGGCATCGACCACCTTCTCGCCGTCGAGGCGCAGCACCAGCCGCAGCACGCCGTGCGTGCTGGGGTGCTGGGGGCCCATGTTGATGACCAGTTCGTCGGTGTCGAACATCGGGCGGGGCGCTTCAGTCTGCATGATCTCGCCGTTGTCGTACGCGGCCCGCGGCGCGGGCCGAAAGGGTTCACTCGATGTCGGCTTCCACGGCCGCCTGGCGCGCCTTCAGCCAGTCCTGCGGGCTCTCCATCAAGAGCTCGCCCGGCCCTTCGAGCGGGTAGTCCTTGCGCTGCGGGTGCCCCTGCCAGTCGGCCGGCATCAGGATCCGCCGCAGGTCGGGGTGCCCCGTGAACGTGAGGCCGAACATGTCGAACACCTCGCGTTCCAGCCAGTTCGCCGCCCGCCAGATCCCCGTCACCGACGGCACCGCCTGCCCGTCCGCCACCCGCACCTTCACACGCAGCCGCTGCCGCGTCACGGTCGAGTAGAGGCAGTAGACGACATCGAACCGCTTGTCCGCCCGCGCGGGCCAGTCCACCGCGGTCAGGTCTGACAGGTAGTCGAACCGTGTCGCCGCCGCGTCCCGCAGGAACGTCGCCACCTCGATCAGGCGGTCCGGCGCCACGATCACCGACCAGTCCCCCACCCACCAGGTCACCTGCTCGACGGCGCCCGGCACGCCGTCGCGCAGCGCCGCCACCGACGCCGGTTCCGGCTGGTCCGCCGGCGGCGCCGGATCGGTCGGCACCAGGGGCGCCGGAGGCGCGGCGGCCTTCGCCGCGGGCT
>CAYNDV010000228.1:0-5126 GCA_964396055.1 uncultured Vicinamibacterales bacterium
CAGGCCGTGCCGGATGAGTTCGACCATGTCGCGGTGCGTGGCCAGGTGGCCGCCGGCGCGGGGCCGATCGAGTACCTCGTCGAGATCTACGAGTCGCCGTCCTCCGCCCCGCCGCCCGAGGTGGCCGGGCCGCAGGGCCAGCGCCTGTTCATGGGGCGGATCCGGGCGTCGGCCGGCCGCGAAACCCGGCATTACGTCCCGGTGGGCCCGGCCACGGCCAAGCCGCCGCGCGCGATCAGCATCGGCCTCACGCCCGCGGTGTCGGGCAACGCCATCCAGACGCTGGCGGTCATCGACACGAACCTGCCCCTCGGCCCTTACGACCAGAAGAAGAACCCGGTCTGGCTCCGGAGCCTGGTGGACTTCACCGTCCGCACCGGACAGACGCGGTTCCTCACCGAGCGCGAGATGGCGTCGACGGCCGCCCCGACCGGGGCGCCGCCCTCGGTGTCGACCGGGCCCAGCACGGGCGCCAAGGTGGCCGGGACCGCCGCCGGTGTGGGCGCCGGCATGGCCGGCGTCTACGTGCCGTCGTTCGGCGGCATCTTCGGCGGCGGCGGCGGCCAGCCGAAGGCCCGGCCGACCACGCTGCTGATCGTCCTCACGCCCGCCATCGTGGGACCGGTGCCGCGATGAGCCTGGGCCCCGGCGGGAAGGTGACGCTGGTCACCGGGTCGAGCGGCGGGTGCGGCGCCTCGACGGTGGCGCTGAACCTCGCCGCGGCCCTGCCCCAGTACGCGGGCGGGCGCGCGCTGCTCATCGACGCGCACTACCCGGTCCCGTCACTGGCGCTGGGGCGCATCGGCCTCGAGCGCGCACGGGCGATGGGCGAACTCGCCCCCGTGCTCGCCAAGCTCTCGCCGGAGCTGCTGGCCGGCTACGTGACCAGCTTCAGCCCCTCGCTGGCGGCAATGCCGATTGTCTCGGACGTGCAGCAGGCCCGGCAGGTGACGCCGGAGTCGTTGCGGCGGATCCTCGATCTGGCGCGCCGCCTGTTCGCCAACATCATCGTGGATGCGGGGCCGCTCACCGGCACGCTGATCCCGCCGCTGCTCGATCAGTCCGATGCGATCTGTGTCGTCGCGGACCCCACCGGCGACGGCCTGCAGCGCGCCCGCTTCGTCCTCGAGTACCTGCGCACGCTGCAGATCGGGCGCGACGCCGTGCTGGTCTGCCTGGGCCGCGTGCCGCCGCGAGGCGCCATCACGCCCGAGATCGCGCAGAACGCCCTGCAGGTCCGCGTCTCGGCCGCGATCCCGGAAGACCCGGCCCCGGTGCTCGAGGCCGAGACCCGCAAGCAGCCCGTCTTCCTGGCCGCACCCCGCGCCGCGGTGTCGCGCGAGCTCGACCGCGTGGTCCGGGACGTGGCGTCCCGGGGCCTGCGCGTCGCCCAGGCCGTCGCCAAGGCCTCGGAGGTGGCGGCTGCCGTCCAGGCCCAGTTCCGCGACGTCAAGTCCCGCCTGCACCGGCGCCTGATCTCGGAGATCGACCTGCGCAAAGGCGAGATGGACTACCAGAAGGACCCGGTCAAGCTGGCGGAACTGCGCCGGCGGGCCGAGGCCAAGGTGGAGGCGCTGGTCGAGGAGGAAGCCCCGGAGATCACGGATCGCGGCGCCCGCCTGCGCGTCATCAAGGAGGTCATGGACGAGGCACTGGGCCTCGGCCCGCTCGAGGATCTCCTGGCGGATCCGGCCGTGACCGAGATCATGGTGAACGGCGCGCAGAAGATCTACGTCGAGCGCAAGGGCAGGCTGGAGCTGTCGGGCGTGCAGTTCCTCAGCAACGACCACCTGCGGCTCGTCATCGAGCGGATCGTGGCGCCCATCGGCCGCCGCGTCGACGAGAAGGTGCCGATGGTGGACGCGCGCCTCTCGGACGGATCGCGCGTCAACGCCATCATCCCGCCGCTGGCCCTGGACGGCCCCGCGCTGACGATCCGGAAGTTCGCGAAGTCCTACCTCACCGTCGACGACCTGGTGAAGTTCGGCTCGTTGACGCAGCAGATGGCGACGCTGCTCGCCGCGGCCGTGCGGGCCCGGCAGAACATCGTGGTGTCGGGCGGCACGGGCTCGGGCAAGACGACGCTGCTCAACCTGCTGGCCTCCTACATCCCCAGCGACGAGCGCATCGTCACGGTGGAGGACTCGGCGGAACTGCGGCTGGCCCAGGAGCACGTCGTGCGCCTCGAGTCGCGGCCGCCCAACATCGAGGGCGAAGGCGCCATCACGATCCGCGACCTGGTGAAGAACGCCCTCCGCATGCGGCCCGACCGCATCGTCATCGGCGAGTGCCGCGGCGGCGAGACGCTCGACATGCTGCAGGCCATGAACACGGGCCACGACGGCAGCCTGACCACCGTGCACGCCAATACGCCGACCGACGCGTTGTCGCGCATCGAGACCATGAGCCTGATGTCGGGCCTGGACCTCCCGGCGCGCGCCATTCGCGACCAGATCGGGTCCGCGGTCCACCTCATCCTGCAGCAGGCCCGTCTGCCCGACGGATCGCGCCGGATTACCCACATCTCGGAGGTGCTCGGCCTCTCGGAACAGGGCTTCGAGGTGGCGGACATCTTCCTCTTCAAGCAGACGGGCCTGTCGCCGGACGGCAAGGTCCTCGGCCAGTTCGTACCGACGGGGCACGTGCCCCAGTTCGTGGACAAGCTCTCGCGGCGCGGGATCGCCCTGCCGCGCGAGATCTTCCTGCACCAGACGGCGTAGCCATGATTGTCCTCAAGCCTTTCGTGCTCCTGCTCGGCTTCGCGGCGGCGGTGGCGATGGTCCGCATCGGCCTGCCGGCCCTGGAGCCGATCTGGAACCGGCGCATCGCCGGCTACACGGCCTGGATCGTCGAGGCCTACAAGCACCTCGAGGAGCCGGTCGAGGCCGAGTGGGCGGCCCGGTTCATCACCGTGTCCCTGGTGACGCCGTTCGTCGTCTTCACGCTGCTGACGGCGTGGCCCGTCGGCCTGCTGGCCGCCCTGGCTGGCGCCGCCCTGCCGTACGCCTGGGTCCGGCTCAAGCTGCACCAGCGCCGCCAGGCCATGGACGGCCAGCTGGTGGACGTGCTGATCCTGATGGCCAACTCGATGAAGTCCGGCCTCAGCCTGCTGCAGGCGGTCGAACTGGCGGCCACCGAGTCGAAGAAGCCCATCGTGGGCGAGTTCGAGAAGGTGCTGAAGGAGGTCCAGCTCGGACAGAGCATCGACCACGCCCTGATGCACATGGCCGAACGCGCCAAGCTGCCGGACCTCGAGATCGCCGTCCACTCGATCGTGACGCTGCGCGAAACCGGCGGCAACCTCAGCGAGACGTTCATGACCGTCGCCCACACCATCGTCGAGCGCAAGAAGGTGGAGGGCAAGATCGGGTCGCTGACGGCCCAGGGGCTCTACCAGGGGCTGGCCATGTGCGCGATGCCGTTCATCATGGGCGCCATGTTCTATTTCATGGACCCGGCCTACATGGAACCCATGCTCACGACGGGCCTGGGCTGGGCCATGTGGGTGGCGGTGATCGTCCTCGATGCCCTCGGCATGTGGATGATCATGAAGATTGTCAGCATCGATGTGTAGCAACCTCCGTTTGCGGGCGCGGCGGTTCGCCGACGAGCGCGGCCAGAGCGTGGCCGAGTACATCACGCTGACCGGCCTGGTGGCGGGCCTCGCGCTGCTGGTCGTGTCGGTGCTCGGCGGGTCGATCCGTCTGGCCCTCCAGACGGCAGCGCAGAAGGTGCTCAGCGTGGTCACGGGATACCCGTGATCGCGAAGGGGTGGTCATGGTGGCGTTCTACTTCCTCGCGTTGCTCTTCGCCTTCGCCTCGGCGTTCGTGGCCGTCCAGGCGCTGACGCCGAGCCCGTCCCAGGTCTACGAGATGCGGCAGCGCGCCACCAGCCGGGCGGAGGCCCGCGCGATCCAGTCGCCCATCCTGCGGCTGCTGTGGCCCCTGCTCGTCGCCCTGCTGCCGGTGGCGCGGCACCTGGGCAAGCCCGAGTACCGCGAGGCGAAGGGCCGTGAGATCCCCCTCGCCGGCCTGCCGCGCGTCGTCACGGTGGATCACCTGATCTCGCTGAAGATCCTCCTCAGCACGTTCCTGCCGCTGTTCGCCCTCGCCGAGTTCCGCAGCCTCGTCCTGGCGATCGTGGCCGGCGCCATCGGCTGGTTCCTGCCGGACCGGATCGTCACCGAGCAGAAACACGCCCGCGAGCAGAAGATCGTCCGGGCCCTGCCCGGCGCCGTCGACATGCTGACCCTCGCCGTCGAGGCCGGCATGGACTTCATCGCCGCCATGCAGCGCGTCGTGGACAAGGCCGCCGAGGGCCCCCTGCGGGAAGAGATCAACACCATCATCAGCGACATCCGCCTCGGGGCCAGCCGCGCCCAGGCCCTGCGGACCTTCGCGCAGCGGATCAACGTGCCGGAGGTGGTGTCCTTCGTCGGCGTGCTCATCCAGGCCGATCGCCTCGGCGCCTCGATTGGCGAGGTGCTGCGCACGCAGGCCGACCGCATGCGGACCGAACGGTTCCAGCGGGCCGAGAAGGCCGGCGCCGCGGCGTCCCAGAAACTGCTCGTGCCGCTCATCCTCTTTATCTTCCCGGCCGTGCTGATCGTCATCATCGGGCCCGTGGCGCTCTCGTTCATCTACGGCGGAGGAATGTAGGCCGCATGGGCTACCAACTGGTGTTCCGCTCGCCCGCCGGCGAACAGACCGTGGCGCTCGACCGCCCCCTCGTGGTCGGCCGCGATCCGTCGGCGGACGTGCAACTGGACAGCGTCCGGGTCTCGCGGCGCCACGCGGAGTTCTCGCCGACGCCACAGGGCGTGCTGGTCCGCGACCTGGGCAGCCGCAACGGCATCATGATCAACGGCCAGCGCGCCGACCAGGCCACCATCGGTCCGACGGATCGGGTGCTGCTCGGCGACGTGGCTGTGACCGTCTCGACCGGTGCCGGCGTGCCCGCCACCTCCCGGCCCGCCCAGCCACCCGTGTACGCGCCGCCGCCGATCCCGGCCGCCCCGCCCTACGCCCCGCCCGAGGCGCCGCCGGCCTATGCTTCGCCGCCGCCCTACGCGGCGCCTGAGTCGGTGCCGCCGCCGTTCGCGCCCCCGCCGCCCTACGCCCCGCCG
>CAYNDV010000229.1:0-5093 GCA_964396055.1 uncultured Vicinamibacterales bacterium
CCGTCCCGACCCCTGTAATACTCAGCGTGCTGGCGCGTCTAGGCTGGTGAGGCACGCATCGTGACAACGACCAGCCAGGCGCTCATCGACGAACGGTGGATTCCCATGACGTCCACGACTGTCCTGGATGGCTTTGCCGACCTGTACGAACGCCACTCCGAGGCGGTGTTCCGTGCGGCCCTGCGTGTCACCGGCAATCCGGCCGACGCCGAGGACGTGCTGCAGACCGTCTTCCTGCGCGTCCTGGCTCACGGGGCCGACGCCGCGACCGCCTCGCGGCCCGCGGCCTATTTCCGGCGCGCCGCCGTCAATGCGGCCGTCGACCTGCTCCGGCGCCGCACGACGCACGCCGAGGCCGGCTTCGACGACCAGGCGCCGCACGCGGCCGTGGCGCCGCCGTCGCTGCTGAAAGAACAGCTGCGCCGCGCCATCGCCACCCTCGACCACGACGACGCCGAACTGTTCCTGCTGCGTTTCGTCGAGGGACTGTCGAACGACGAGCTGGCCACCCTCTTCCAGCTCGAGAAGAACACCGTCGCCGTCCGGCTCCACCGGATCCGGATGCGGCTGCAAGTGGAATTGGCACGTTAGGAGGTCGGCAATGTCAGAGGACCGCCTGGATCAGGCCCTGCAGGAAATGCGACAGGAAGACGTCGACGCGACGACGCTTGACGCCGCGCGCGCCCGCGCCTTCGCCGCCGTCACCGGTGCCGCCGGCACCAGCTGCGCGGAGTTTCGCCCGGACGTCCGCGCGTATATCGACGGCACGCTCGCCGGCAGCCGGCGCACCCTGATGGACGACCACCTGGGCCGCTGCCCGGCCTGCCGCGCCACCCTGGCCGAGCTGAAGGGCGAACGGCGCGTCATCCCCATGCCGCAGCGCGTCACCCGGCGCTGGGTGCGCTGGGGCTCGATGGCCGCCGCGGCCGCCCTCGTCGTCGCGGGCCTGTACCTCGGCCGCGACACGATCGACACGATGCTCGCGCCTTCGGGCCCGCGGGCCACGGTCGTCACCGCCGACGGCGGCCTGTACCGCCTGCCCGGCGAAGTGCTCAAGACCGGCGCCACCGTCGGTGAGCGGGACGTAATCCGCACCGGACCCGGCGCCCACGCGGTCCTGCGCCTCGCCGATGGCTCGCTCGTGGACGTCAACGAGCGCACCGAGTTCTTCGTCACCACCCGCTGGAGCGGTCGGGCTATCCACCTCCAGCGCGGCGACGTGATCGTCAAGGCCGCCAAGCAGCGGCGCGGCTCGCTGCGCGTCCTCACCCGCGATTCGGTCGCGTCGGTGAAGGGCACCGTCTTCGCCGTGTCCGCCGGCATGGGCGGCTCGGTGGTGTCGGTGGTCGAAGGATCCGTGGCCGTGAACCAGCCGGGTCGCGACGTACTCCTCAGCCCGGGCGAGCAGGCGGCGTCCAATCCCGCGCTCGAATCGTCGGTCGCTGACGCCGTGGCGTGGAGCCCGGATGCCGCCGCCTACCTGGAACTGCTGGCGTCGTTCGTGGAGATTGAGCGTCAGCTCGCGGAAACGCCCGACGAACTGCGCACCAGCTCCGACCTGCTCGCCTCGCTCCCGGCCGGGGCCTTCGTCTATGGCGCCGTGCCCAACCTCGGCGGCAAGATCGGCCAGGCCCTGGCGCTGGCGGAACAGCAGGCCACCGGGAACGCGGCGTTCGCCGCCTGGTGGAACTCGGAGACCGCGCTCGAACTCCGGCAGATCGTCGGCCAGTTGCAGGCGGTCAGCTCGATGCTCGGCAACGAGGTCGTCTTCACCGTCGGCGGGGCCGCGCCCGGCCAGGAAGTGCCGATGGTGCTGGCGCGCGTCGCGCCAGGCCGGCGTGCCGATCTGGCCGCCGCCCTCGACGGGCTCTTCACCGGCACCGGAACCGAGGAGCCGCCGCCCGCGTATTCGGTGTCGGACGATCTGATGGTCATCTCGACGTCGCCGGCGAACCTGTCGTGGGCCCTCGGCCATCTCGGACAGGGTGCAGGCTCCGCGTTCGCGGCGGCCATCGGCGAGCGGTACGCGAGGGGCGCCGGTTGGCTCATGGGCGTCGATACCGCTCCCGTGATCACGCTGGCCGAGGGCGATGACGCGCCCCCGGTGGAGCTGGCCGCGATGACCGGCGTGAAGTACGTGTTCCTCGAGCAGCGCGCCCCGGCTGGCGCGGAAGAGAACGAGATCACGGTGATCTTCACGGGCGAGCGCAAGGGCATCGCCTCGTGGCTGGCCGATTCGGGCGCCGGCGGCGCGGCCGAGTACCTGCCGGCCGATGCGCTGGTGGCGGGCTACGTCTCGACGCGCGAGCCCTGGCAGATGTTCAAGGACCTCACCGCCTTCATGACGAAGGAGAACCAGTCGTTCGCGGCGGAGCTGGCCGAGGTCGACGGGAAGCTCGGCGCGGGCTTCATGGACAACCTGACGAAGGCGCTGGGCACCGAATCGGCCTTCGCGCTGACCGGCATCTCCGTCAACGGTCCGGCGTGGGTGCTGGCCGGCCTGGCGAACGACCCGGCCACCATCGACAGTTCGCTGCAGAAGCTGGTGGACACGTTCAACGCCGAGCTCCCGCCGGACCAGCAGGACAAGCGCGTGCTGCTGACTCAGGAGGCCGCCGGCGGGCGGACCTGGACGACCGTGAAGCCGGCCGGCTTCCCGTTCGGGGTGACCTGGACCTACGATGGCGGGTACATGATCGTGGGATCGGATCGCGGCTCCGCGGAGCGCGCCATCGCCACCCGGAACGGCGGGTCACCGCTGGTCTGGTCGGACGCGTTCCTCGGCCAGCTCCCAGCGTCCGCCGGGTTGCACCCGTCGGCCTTCGCCTGGCTGAACCCGAAGGGCGCGCTCGGGATGTTGTCGCTGCTGCCGGCGAACCCGGCCCTGACGAAGCTCCTCGCCAGCCGCGACCCGGTGCTCGTCGTGGTTGATGGGAACGCGGCACAGATCCATGCGGCGTCCCGTACTCGTCTATCCGGAGTGATGATGGACGTGATGCTGCTGGAAGGGCTTGGCCGGACGGCCGAGGGGCAGCAGCCCCCGCCGGCGGGTCATTGATCTGCGTGGTGTCTCCCCGGGTTCGGTCCCGGGGAGACGCCCGTTCGGAGACGCCTTGGAGACGAGACCGGTCGTCGATGTCGAGAACCTGACGGTCAGGCTGGGGCGGCGGGAGATCCTGCACGGGATCACCTGCCGCCTCGGCGTTTCCGGCACGGGCAAGGCGGTGGGCCTGCTGGGACCCAACGGGGCCGGCAAGTCCACGCTCATCCTGACGCTGCTGGGGTTTCTCCGGCCCAGCGGCGGGCGCGCCCGCATCCTGGGCCTCGACTGCCAGCGCAGCCGGGGCGAGGCCCGGTCGCGCATCGGGTACATGCCCGAGAACGACGCGTTCATCGGCGACATGACGGCCGTGACCTTCCTGCGCCAGATGGCCGAGCTGTCGGGGCTGCCGCCGAAAGCCGCGCTCGAGAAGGCCCACGAGGTGCTGTTCCACGTGGGCCTCGGTGAGGCCCGGTACCGGCAGTTGCGCACCTACTCGTACGGGATGAAGCAGATGGCGAAACTGGCGCAGGCCATCGTGCACGGGCCCGAACTCGTCGTGCTGGACGAGCCGACCAACGGCCTCGATCCCGCCGCGCGCCGGCGCATGCTCAAGCTCATCGGCGAGATGAAGACCGAGCAGGGGATGAACGTCCTCGTCTGCTCGCACCTCCTGCGCGATATCGAGCAGGTCTGCGACGAGGCGGTGATCCTCAAGGACGGGGCCATCGTCCACCAGTGCAATCTCGAGGAAGACCGGCGGTCGAACCGGAGCTTCGTCGAGCTCGAAGTCACGGGTGACGACCGGCACCTGCGGGCGGCGCTGCCGGAGATCGGTGCCGACGGCGTGCCCGAAGGCGGCGGGCGCTGGCGCATCGTCCTGCCCGCCGGCGTGGGCGTGGAGGCGATCTGGGCCCTGACCGCCCGGCAGCAACTCCTGGTGCGGAAGCTCGCCCATCGCCGGGACTCGCTCGAGGAGATCTTCCTGAAGGCGATGGGACACCTGGCGGAGACGCCGGGCGAGCGCGCGGGGCTGTAACGCGATGGCAGTCTACAAACGCGGCTACCGGCGGTATCAGGGCCCCCTGACGGGGCGATGGACCAGGTTCCTGGTGCTGCCGCGCTATGCGTGGCAGCGGCTCTACCAGCAGCGCCTCGTCATCCTGCTGACGATGGCCGCCTTCGTGTGGCCGGTCGTCTGCGCGGGCTTCGTCTATCTCACCAACCATGTCGAACTGCTCCAGGGGCTCGACCGAGAGTTCCGTGAGTTCATCCAGGTCAACGGCCAGTTCTTCGCGATCTTCATGTACGTCCAGGCCGGCTTCGCGGTGTTCCTGGCAGCCCTGGCGGGGCCGGGACTGCTGGCGCCGGATCTGGCCAACAACGCGCTGCCGCTCTACTTCAGCCGCCCCCTCACCCGCCTGAGCTACGGCCTCGCCCGGCTCTGCGTCCTGATGGGCATGCTGTCGATCGTCACGTGGGTGCCGGGCCTGCTGCTGTTCGGCCTGCAGGTGGGGCTCGCGGGCGGCTGGTGGTTCCTGGCGAACTGGACCCTCGGCGCGGGCATGGTGGCCGGCTTCCTGCTGTGGCTGCTGGTTCTGAGCCTGGTGGCGATGGCGAGTTCCGCCTACCTCAAGTGGAAGTTCGTCGCGGGCGGGGTCAGCCTGGCGTTCTTCTTCGTCCTGAGCGGCGTGGCCGAGATGATCGACAACGTCTTCCGGGTCACCTGGGGGCACCTGATCGACCCGGCGTGGGCGGTCAACCAGGTGTGGTGCGCGCTGCTGGGCGTCGACCCGCCCGTGGGCCCGGGCGCAGGGGCGTCGGCGGCGGCCCTCGGCGTCGTCATCGTGCTGCTGGTGCTGGTCATCGAGCGCAAGCTGCGACCCGTGGAGATCGTGTCATGACGACGCGCGAACACGACCCGGCGCGTCCGCCTGCTGCGCCCGATCCGTCGTGGCATCCGTCTTCCCTCGACGTCGCTCGGGACACGTCAGCCGGACGCGCGCCGGATGCTGTCGCCACCGTCGTCTTCGAGGAGGTCTCCAAGTTCTAC
>CAYNDV010000230.1:0-5085 GCA_964396055.1 uncultured Vicinamibacterales bacterium
GCCGGCACCTCGAGTCGCGGCCGGGGCAGGCGCAGCGCTGCGGCCCGGCCCCGGCTGTCGCCTGCCGGGCCGTCGGCCGGCCAGGGGATGCCCGCCGCGCCGTGGACCAGGCGGACGGCGTTCACGGCCACATGGTCATCGGCCCGGAACGGAGCCACGTAGTCGAGCAGCGGCCCGCCCCCGCCGTGCCCGAACCCGGCGGTCCAGGCGCCTGTCGCCGCCACGAGGAGGTTCGAGCGGATGTCCCCTTCGAGGTTGACGGCGACGTCGTACCGGCGGGATCGCCACTGGCGGGCGTAGCGCAGCAGGCCCGGCACGCCGAGCCCACCCTGGCCGCGACCCAGCCACGCGGCATCGAGGGTTTCGACGCGTGCGAGCCCCGGAACCATGGCGGCCAGCGGCGCGCTCCAACTGCCGACGACGAGGTCGACCTCTGCGGCCGGAAACGCGGCACGCAAGGTCTCGATGGCCGGCAGCGCCATCACCAGGTCGCCGATCCGTTCGAGCCGGAGCGCGAGCACGCGCCGCACCGAGGCGGGCGACGGCCGATGCCGTCCGCGCCGGAGCACGGTGGCGACGCGCAGCGCGGCGTCGGCGGCGGCGACGACGGCCCGTTCGAGCGGCGTCGCCGCGGTGGCTCCGGTGGCCGGCACCACGGGTGGTCCCTGGATCATTGCAGTCGTACGCGGTCGAGCATGACGCCGAGCGTCCGATCGTCGGAACCGCCAAGGACGTCCTTCGGCACCCACGTGCGGGTGTCGAGCCGGATGACGACCGGCTCGTGCGTCGCCGCCAGTTCAGCGGCGAGCGGGGGCGGCACCGGCAACGCGTAGTCGCCGAAGCCCGGTCCGACGGTGACCTGCCCGAGCGGCGTGGAACCCAGCGTCACCGTCACGGTCGCCGCGCCGGCCCGGGCCGGCCGGCCGCCGTTGCTCGCGGTCAGCACGAGCGCCGTGGTGGCGGGCGTGACACCCAGGACGGTGACGAAGGACACCTTCTGCGTCCATCGGTAGGATCGCCCCTCGCCCCGTTCCTTCGCGTGGAAGCGGACCACCGCGCTGTCGTCGAACGTGCCGACGTCCACGTCGAGTGCCGGATCGGTGCGGGGCGCGGCGCGCAATTCGTAGAGGCCGAGGCTGAACTTCTTCTGCCGCACCTGCGTGGGATACGCGTTGCGCCGCGATTCGTACTCCGGCACCTCGAAGGTGAACGCCTCGAGGGGCGCGACCTGCAGCGAGGGGAACGTGAGGTCGGTCCCGCCGTCGGCCAGGAACAGCACGCGGCGGAACCGGCCGGAGGCCCACTGCATGAGGTGGCCGAACCGATCGCGGTCGGGCCGCATCGGCAGCAGCTGCAGCACGTGGCGGTCGTAGATGAACGCCAGCGGCGCACCCACGACGTGCGCGTCCGATGCCGATCGCGACTCGATCAGGACCAGGTCGTCGTCGTGGAACCGGTTCGCGAGCCGTTCGATGGCCGGGATCAGGCCGGCGTACTCCACGTGACTCAGCAGCGGTCGCGACGCCTGGTAGTACTGCCAGCCGAGTCCGCCGAGGAAGACCACCGGGATGACCAGGTGCCGCCCGGCGGCCAGCCAGGGACGCGGGCCCGGCCCGCCGGCCGCCTGGCGGGCGCGCCAGCGGTCGTAGCCGTAGAAGGCGGCGGCCGCGGCCAGCAGGCAGGTGACCGGCAGCAGCACCGGCAGGTAGCGGCGGGCGAGCCAGAAGTGCTCGGGCACGATCCGGATCTTGTAGAAAAACACGAAGCCGAAGGCGGCGGTCATCAGCAGAAGGACCGGTTCGCGCCAGAACGATCGCCAGGTCACGACGGCGAACCCGATGAGGCCGGCGGCCAGGCCCGCGGGCAGCACGTACCACGCAAAGGTGCGGAACGCCGCGGCATCGTGCGGGGCGAGGCTGCCACCCGGCTGACGCACCCACCAGGCGTACGCGGCCGCCGCCAGGACCGCCACGGTCAGGAGTCGCGGCAGCCAGCGGCGGAGGCGCGCCGCGAGGTGCTCGTGGCGGGCGGTCCAGACGAGCACGCCCAGACCGGCTGCGGCGGCCACCGCCGCCCCGGCGAGCAGCAGGCGGTTGCCCAGCACGAACTTGATCGGCATGAGCATGTAGCGCGCGGTGAACGCGTTCAGGTAGAACCACGCGACGGCGAACAGCGCGGCCAGGATCAGGACGAACGACAGCCGCGGGCGCTTGCCGTCGATGACGCTCACGGCCACGCCGCCGGCCACCGCGGCCACGGCGATGGCCGCGTCGAGGCGCACGAAGGCCAGCAGGCCGAGCACGACGGCCGCCACCGGCGCGAAGAACCGATCGCCGTCCTGCTGCGCCCGTGCGAGCGCCAGCACGCCAGCGAAGACGAGGGCCTGCTGCATCACCTCGGAATTCGGATAACGCGCGAACCAGATGCTCGCGACGTTGATCGCGAGCAACGCCGAGCCGGCGGCGGCCGCGGGGCGGCCGACGAGGCGGGCGCCGGCGAAGTACACGGCGATCAGCCCGAACACCGCCCAGAAGCCGACGGCCTGCCGCGCCCCGGTCAGCCCGTCGAGGCCGTAGCCGACCGCGACCCAGATCGGGAAGGCGTGGGGGAACTGGCCGGCCACGGTGCCGGCGTTGCGGTCGGTGAGGAAGAACCCCATGAAGCGCGACACGGGCCGGTTGCGCTCGGGGCGCTTCAGGGTGCGCCAGAACAGCGGCCGTGCCTCGGGCGGGATCTGACCGAGGAACGGCTCCCGGATGATCAGTCCGCGGCTCTGGGCGATCTCGATGCCCTCGTTGACGTAGGTGCCGGGGTCCTTGCCGCCCATCACGTACTCGGACGACGGGAAGAAGAGCCAGAGGCCCAGGGCGGCGAGGCCGACGGGGACGAGCGCCGTCCACCCGGGGCGCGGCGCGCCCGGGGCGTACCGCAGCCGCCCGCGCCAGACCAGGAGGCCGGCGGCGGCGATCAGGACGTTCACCAGGGCCACGCGCTCGAGCGTATAGACGCCCCGGGCGGCCAGGGTCAGTGCGACGAACGTCGTCACGGTCAGGCTGATCACCACCGCCCAGAACGCCCGTTCTTCGGCGGCGAGGGCGGCCCGGCGACCCCCGTCGGCCAGGGGCGCGCGGAAGATGACGGCACCCGGCAGGTACACGAGCGCGACGAGGATGAACAGATCGATCATGGTCACCCGCCGAACCGGCCCACGGCCTCAGCCACCGCCGCCACCTCGTCCGGGGAGAGAGCCGGCGACAACGGCAGGGACAGCACCTGGTCGCACACCCGATCGGCCACCGGGCACACCGCAGGCGCCTGCGACGCCAGGGCCGGCTGGCGCGGGATGGGCACCGGATAGTGAATCAGCGTTTCGATGCCCTCGGCCTTCAGAAAGGCCTGCAGGCGATTGCGGGCCGGCGTCAGCACCGGAAACAGGTGGTAGACGTGTCCCGAATCGCACTCGGGCGGTACGGTGACGGGCGCGCCGGCGAGCGCGGCGCGGTACCACGCGGCGCGCGTCCGTCGCGCGGACGTCCAGCCCGGCAGCCACGACAGCCGCGCGCCGAGGATGGCGGCCTGCAGATCGTCGAGGCGGCTGTTCACGCCCATTTCTGCGTGCCGGTACCGGTCGGTCTGGCCGCCGTTGCGGATGCGCGCCAGGCGCGCCGCCAGTGCGGCGTCGTTCGTGGTGATCGCCCCGCCGTCGCCGAGCGCGCCGAGGTTCTTCGTCGGATAGAAGCTGTAGGCCGCCGCCACGCCGAAACTGCCGACCGGCCGCCCCTGGCACGTGGCCAGGTGGGCCTGGCAGCAGTCCTCCACGACCGCGAGGCCGTGCCGGGCGGCGATCGCCATGAGGGCCGGCATGTCCGCGGGCTGGCCGTAGAGGTGTACCGGCAGGATGGCGCGCGTGCGCGGGCCTACGGCGGCGGCGACGGCCGCCGGGTCGATCGTGAGCCTGGCGGGATCGACATCGGCGAACACGGGCCGGGCACCTACCATCATGCATGCGAGCGCCGTGTAGGCGGCCGACACGGGGGTCGTGACGACCTCGTCGCCCGGGCCGATGCCCAGGCCGCGCAGGATGATCGCGATCGCGTCGGTGCCCGTGCCCACGCCGACGGCGTGCGCCGCTCCGGTGGCGGCGGCGAACGCGGACTCGAACGCCTCCACCTCGGGGCCGAGCACGTACCAGCCGCGATCGACGACGCGGCGGATGGCGGCGTCGACGGCCTCGGCGTCCTCGGCCGGCTTCAGTGACATGAATCGCACACGAGGGGTGTCCATGACCACGACTCCAGGCCGGCCGCTCGTACCGGCGTCACACCCCGCTGCCCGGCAACGCCGGGGCGGCGGGACCGGCGTCCAGGTAGCGGGGGAGGTGTTCGCGATAGAACGCCACCGTGCGCGCGAGGCCCTCGCGCAGGCCGACGCGCGGTTGCCAGCCCGTCGCGGCGGCGAAGAGGCTCGAGTCGGCGTAGAAGCTGCCGATGTCGATGGCCTTCTTTTCCGGGGGCCAGTCGACGAACCGGACGCGGCCGGTGCCCGCCACCTCGAGCAGCAGGTGCACCAGGTCGCGGTGGGCGATGGGTTCCGCGCCCCCCACGTTGAAGACGTGGCCGTTGCACGCGTCGGTCGCACCCGCGCGCAGGAACGCGTCCGCGGCATCGTCCACGTAGACGAAGTCGCGCAACTGGGAGCCGTCGCCAAAGACCTGGATCTCGCCGTCCTCGACCGCCAGGCGCACGAACCAGCCGATGAACCCCTGGCGGTTGTGGCGGACGAGCTGGCGCGGGCCGTAGATATTCGTCAGGCGCAGGGAACAGGCGCGCACGCCGAAGACGTTGTTGTAGACGAGGTGGTAGTACTCGCCCGCCACCTTGTTGATGCCGTTGATGTCGGTGGGGCGGACCAGGTGCTGCTCGGTCACCGGGAGGTAGTCGGGCTTGCCGTACACCTGCCTGGTGCCGGCGAAGACCACCTTCACCGCCGGGTTGTGGCGGCGGCACGCCTCGAGGATGGTGAGCTGGCTCCGGCAGTTGATGTCGAGATCCGTGTGGGGATCCCGCATGCTGTCGATGTGGCTCA
>CAYNDV010000231.1:0-5060 GCA_964396055.1 uncultured Vicinamibacterales bacterium
GTCGCAGGGTGCGCGGGGCCGGCTCAGCATACCCGATCCGGTAGAGCATCTGGACGACGTGCCCGTCGGGCACGCCGAGCTCCGTCCGCAGTTGGCCGTGCAGCGACTCCATCTCCGGATACTCCTGCAGGGCCTGGCTGAGCGGGTGCGTCTGCACGCCAAGCGCGGTGGCGGCCAGTTGCATCCTGAGGTAGGCGCGACCGGCCAGCACCTGGTGGAAGCGGGTGTTGGCGGCCGTCGTGATGACGCCGAAGGCGGCTGCGGACTGCGCCTGCCGGCGTGTCGTGGTGATCGCGCCTGTGGCGAACGAGCCATCCGGATCGGCGGCGGTGGCGCGGGACAGGACGAAGGTCTCCGCGATCCACTTCGCCACCCCGGCCGTGCCGTTCGCCGCCAGGCCGAAACCGTCACGCGAACGGCGCGCCTCCTCGTCCGAGAAGCGGAACCAGGCCGCAGTTTCGGTGTTTCGGGCGGGGCTGGCGACATCGATGCGCATGGCCTCGGCGCAGATCTCCGCGATTCGGCGACAGGCGGCCGGGCTGTCGATGACCACGGAAGCGGTGTCGCGCGCCGTGGCCGCGCGGACCAGCGCCTGCAGGACCTTATCGGGGCAACGCCGGTCGTCGAAGATACGTTTGCTGGTCTGCCGGCGGGAAATGAACCGGAACAGCGGATCCCGGGACACGTCCGCCCCCTGGTGCAGGATGACATGCGCGACGGGGACCTGGCCGGCGGCCGCCGCCTGCTCGTCTTCGGCCAGCCGGACCTCCGGGCGCCAGCCGTGTTCGAGCGACGCCAACGCGAGTGCTTCCAGGAACGTGCCCTGGCTGACGAACGTCTGCCGGTCGAACGGATCGCAGAGCGGGAGCCGCCGGTGCGGGTCGATGTACACGTCAATGGTGTGGTCCTGGTCGAGGCCGACGAGCCAGGGCTGGGTGTTGTGCGAACTCGGAGCCTGGATCGCGTGCCGGAGCAGTGCGAGCCTCGCGTCCTCCGTGGCGTGCGCGTTTCCGATTCGTGCGTCGGCCTGACGATCGTCGGTCGGGTGACCGGCGCCGGCGCAGGCCAGTGCCGTGGCGGGAAAGGCAGCAAGGAACATTCGGCGTGTCATGGACGGTCTCCTCTCGCCCAGCGGTCAGAACACGATGCCCAGCTTCAACGACGCCTCCGCGCTGATGCGCTTCGGCTCGTACACCACGCCGGCGACGTCGACGCTGCGCGCGCCCGCCACCTGTGTGTGCGCGGCCCGCCCAGGGGTTCAGATAGAGGTGCGGGGTCAGGCGAAGCACGTAGCCGCAGCACTGCGTCACCGCATGGTGACTTTATATGTCACCGCTTAGTGACTTGTCAAGTGCCTCCAGGCGAGGCCCGGCGCCAGGCTCGACGCCGCCCGCACACGACCAGGCCACCGCCGTGCGCCCGGTCTTCGCGGTCTGTTCCCCGCTTCGAGTCCCCTGTAAGATCCCCCTATGAGCCATACCGAGCACAAAGCCCTGTCTCCTGCCGTCGCGCACTGTTACATCCTGACCATCAGCGACACGCGCACGGAGGCCACCGACGCCAGCGGGCGAGCCATCTGCGACCTGCTGTGGGCCGAGGGACATCAGGTGACCGGCCGCCGGATCGTCCGCGACGAACCCGACCAGGTGCGCGCCGCCATCATCGAGCAGCTCGCCAAGGCCGACGTGCAGGTGGTCATCACCACGGGCGGCACCGGCATCACGTCGCGCGACACCACCTACGAGGCCATCACGGGGATCCTCGACAAGCGTCTCGACGGCTTCGGCGAGTTGTTCCGGATGATCAGCTACCAGGAGATCGGCTCGGCCGCCATGCTGTCGCGCGCCGTCGGGGGCCTGGCGAAGAACAAGGTGATTCTCAGTCTCCCCGGATCCGAGGCCGCCGTCCGACTGGCCATGACGAAGCTCATTCTGCCGGAGCTGGGGCACCTGGTGCGGGAAGCGTCGCGCTAGGGAGGTTCACGGTTCACGGTTCGCGGTTCGCGGTTCGCGGTTGAGAGGAAAAGCCTGAAGCGAGGGGCGGGCCGAGGGGCCGAATTGCCATCGAGAATGTCCATGAGTCGCATGCGTCCCATCCGCGAGACCATCTCCATCGACGACGCACGGTCGCTGATCGACGCCTCGATCGCGCCGCTGACGCGTGTCGAACCGGTACCGGTCGATCAGGCCAACCAGCGCGTGCTGGCCGCGGCGATCACGGCCCGGGCCGACGTGCCGCCCTTCGCCCGGGCCGCCATGGACGGCTTCGCCGTTCGCGCCGCCGACACCGTTGGCGCCGGCACCCACGAACCGCGCCTCCTGACGTCGATCGAGAAGGTCTTCACCGGCCAGGTGCCGACCCGGCCCGTCGGGGAACGGCAGTGTACCGAGATTGCCACCGGCGCCCCGATGCCGGCGGGCGCAGATGCCGTCGTGATGGTGGAAGAAACCGACGCCGGCCCCGGCGATGCCGTCCGGGTGTTTGCCCCGGTCTACCCGGGCCAGAACGTGGCCCGGCAGGGCGCGGACATCCGGATCGGCCAGGAGGTGTTCGTACCCGGCACGGTGCTGAACCCGAGCCGCATCGGCGTCCTCGCCGCTCTTGGACTGGTCGAGGTCGAGGTCTTCGCCAGGCCCCGCGTCGCCATCCTCTCCACCGGCAACGAGGTGGTGGAGCCAGGCCAGGCCCTGAAGCCCGGCCACATCTACGACATCAACCGGTTCACCCTCAGCGCCATCATCCGGGAACACGGCGGCGACCCCGTGGCCATGCCCGCGGCGCCCGACGACGTGCCCGCGCTCGAGCGCGCCCTCGAGGCGTGCCTCACGACCGACCTGATTGTGTTCTCGGGCGGCAGTTCCGTTGGCGAGCGCGACCTCATCCTCGACGTCGTCGAGCAGATGGGCACGGTGCTGTTCCACGGCATCGCCGTCAAGCCAGGCAAGCCGACGCTGTTCGGGCTGATACGCGGCACGCCCATCTTCGGGATGCCGGGTTACCCGACGTCCTGCCTGTCGAACGCCTACATGCTGCTGGTGCCGCCGCTGCGCCGGATGGCGCACCTGCCGCCGGCGGAACCGCGCCGCGCCCGGGTGCCGCTCGGCCAGCGCGTGGTGTCCACCACGGGGCGCCACCAGTTCTACACGGTGCGGATCGTCGATGGCGTGGCGCTGCCGGCCTTCAAACAGTCGGGCGACATCACGAGCATGGCCCAGGCCGACGGCTACATCGAGATCCCCGCGCAGATCGACGTCGTCGAAAAGGACGAGGTCGTGGAGGTCACGCTTTTCTAGCAGGCCGTCTGGCCGTTGGGCCGTTCGGCCGTTCGGCAGGCCGTTGGGCCGTTGGGCCATTCGCAGCGTCCGGCTTCGCCCGGACTCAGGGTGGTGTGTATGGCCAACCAGGGAAGCACCGTCACGGTCGGATCCTCCGCGCCAGCCTTCACGTTGCCCACTCCCGCCGGGCAACCCCGCTCGCTCGCCGAGTACCTGGCCCGCGGTGCGGTCCTGCTCGCCTTCCACCGGGGCATCTGGTGACCGAACTGCCGCAGCCGGTTCGGTGAACTGGCACAACGATCCCGGGACTACGCGGCCCTCGGCGTCAGCATCGTCACGGTCGTCGCCCAGCGATCTGAGAAGGTGAAGCGCTACGTCGAGGACAACCAGCTGCCGTTCGACATCCTGATCGACGACAGCCGCGACGTGCTGCGTGCCTACGGCGTGTGGCACCGCGTCGGGATCGACGCGTTCAACATCGCGAGGCCGGCGCTGTTCCTCATCGGCCAGGACGGCATGGTGCGCTACGCGTTCGTCGCCGAATGGCAGCACGAGTTTCCCGGATTCGAGGAGGTCGCGCGGGAGATCGGGTTGCTCGGGACTTAGGGGCGTGGGGCGTGGGGCGTGGGACGTGGGGCGTGGGACGTGGGGCGTGGGACGTGGGGCGTGGGAAAGACGACGGGCGCGACGTGAAGTGCAGGGCTTCAGCCCTGCCCTCCGCCGCGCCCGCTTCGTTGAGGCGTTGTCGGCTCTGTCTTCTGTCTTCTGTCTTCTGTCTTCTGTCTTCTGTCTTCTTCTACTTCCCAAACCGCCTGCTGATCTCGCTCCAGTTCAGCACGCTCCACCACGCATCGACGTAGTCGGCGCGGCGGTTCTGGTACTTCAGGTAGTAGGCGTGCTCCCACACGTCGAGGCCCAGCACCACGGACTTGCCTTCCATCAGGGGGCTGTCCTGGTTCGGGGTGCTCTCGATGGTCACCTTGCCGCCCGTGTTGACCAGCCACGCCCAGCCGCTGCCGAACCGGCCGAGGGCGGCCTTCTTGAACTCGGCCTTGAAGGCCTCGAAGCTGCCGAACCCGGACTTGATGGCGTCAGCCAGGGGCCCCGACGGATCGCCACCGGCCTTGGGAGCCATCAACTGCCAGAACATGGCGTGGTTGGCGTGCCCGCCGCCGTTGTTGCGGACCGCGGTACGGATGGCCTCCGGCACGTTGGCGATGTTGCGGATCAGGTCTTCGACGCTGTGCTTCTGGAGTTCAGGGTACTGATCCAGGGCGGCGTTCAGATTGGCCACGTAGGTCGCGTGGTGCTTCCCGTGGTGAATCTGCATCGTCATCGTGTCGATGTACGGCTCGAGGGCATCGTGCGCGTACGGCAGGGCAGGCAGTTCGTGCGCCATTTCGGGTCTTCCTCCTTACACGAGCAGTTGTAGGGTGCTAATTCCTTTATTCTAACAGACTTCTGGAAATAGGACCAGTTGTATCCGCTTTATAGACGCAGGATCAGGAGGGTTGGTTACAGGGACATGGGACATGGGGCGTGGGACGTGGGGCGTGGGACGTGGGGCGTGGGGCGCGCCAGCGTGACAGCGTGATCCCTTCTTGCTTCTTGCTTCTTGCTTCTGACCAGCCTCTAGCCTCTAGCCTCTAGCCTCTATGACGTTATAGAGCGTGTCCCGCTCGACAGGCATGCGGCCCGCGGCCCGGATGAGGCGCTGGATCTCGCGCGTGGTCATCATCTCGGGCGTGCGCGCGCCGGCCATGTGGTAGATCTTCTCTTCCTGCA
>CAYNDV010000232.1:0-5033 GCA_964396055.1 uncultured Vicinamibacterales bacterium
TCTTGTTGTCGAGCGCGAGCGTCTTCAGCGCCACCTTGCCGTCGCGCCCGGTCGGTCGCGACACGAAGTAGAGGCGTTTGGCGTCGATGGACAGGTCGCCGTAGTTGCCGGGCAGGACGGGAACCTCGATCAGGCGTGTCTCGAGCCCGTCGACGTCGATGACGACGGCCGGCGGCGCGGTCTTGTCGGCCGCCGGCTTCTCCGCGTCCTTGGCAGGCGTGGAGGCGGGGGGCGTCGCCGGCTTGTCCGACTTGCCCTGCAGTTCGTCGTCCGGCTGGAAGGGGGAGCGCTCGCCCGTCTTGAGGGCCACGTGGTAGATCTTCGTCTGCCGATCCCAGTAGGGCTCGGGCTGCCGCGATCCCCACGGGCTGAAGACCAGCGACTCGAAGTTGCGGTCCGAGAGGAAGTAGAGCCACTTGCCGTCGGGGCTCCAGGCGGGGCTGCCGCTGTCGTAGCGATCCGACGTCACCGGCACGATGCGGCCGCTGGCGGCTTCGTACAGGAAAATCCGCGTGAACAGGTTCGGGCCCGGTGCCGTGTAGGCCAGCCAGGCGCTGTCGGGCGACCACCGCAGGTCGTCGAAGTCGCCCTCGGCCGAACCCGCGACCTTCTTCTGCGTCTTTGACTTGACGTCGAAGATCCACAACTGCCGGTCCTTGTCGTGATGGGCCACGAAACGTCCGTCGGGCGACGGCAGGCCGTCCCAGCGCAGGACCGTGCCGTCCCGGCTGAGCTGCGTGGCCGGGCCGGAGCCGTTGGCGGGCACGGTCCAGAACTCCACTTCGTCGCTTTCGTCCGACAGGGTCAGGATCGACGTGCCGTCCGGCATGAAGCGGGCGTTGCGGTGGCGGGCGAGCTTGTTGCGGGTGGCCTCGACGATGCGGCCCTGCTGCGCGGGGGCGACGAAGACCTGGCCTCGGGCGGTGAACACCACGCGGTCGCCGGTGGGCGACAGGTGCGCGGACGTGATCCAGTCGACGGCGGCCTTCACCCAGCGTTCGCGCAACTGGTCGAAGTCGGACACGAGCGTGATCGGCACGACGCGGTCGGCGCCCGACGCGATGTCGTACACGCGGATATCCGCGCCGAGCTGATAGGCGATGCGGCCCCGCGAGAGCGAGGGCGATTGCACCTCGAACCCCGCGTGTGTCGTGTGCTGGCGCAGATCGCCGCCGCGCTCGTCCATCGACCAGAGGTTCATCACGCCGTCGCGGTCGCTGGCGAAGTAGATGCGGCCGTTCCAGCGCATGGGTGTCTTGCTGGTGCCGGGGTAGTCGGCGGTGAGCGGTACCGCCTCGGTGCCCGGCGCGGTGAAGCGCCAGAGGTTCTGCGCGGTGCCGCCCTTGTAGCGCCGCGTGTGGCTGCCCTGGAACGGCAGCCGCGTGAAGACGAGGGTCCGGCCGTCGGCGTCATACGCGCCGTCGGAGGCCTGCGCGAGCGGCACGAGGGCGCGCTGGCCGGTCTTCGGATCGAGGCGCGCCAGTTGCGTGTTGGGCAGTGTCGCGTGGCGCCGCGTGGCGAACAGGATGTCGCCGTGCGGCGTCCACGAGAGCCACGACGGCCGCGCGGCGTCCCAGGTGCGGCGCACGGGGGTGCCGCCGCCGAGCGGCAGGGTGTACACCTCGCCGGGGCCCTCGTAGGTGGCGGCGAACGCCACCTGCGTGCCGTCGGGCGAGATCGCCGGCCGGCTCTCCTCCTCCGGGTGGGTGGTGAGGCGCTGGGCGAGGCCGCCGGCGACGCCGACGCGCCAGAGATCGCCCTCGGCGACGAAGACGATCGTGTCGTTCCAGATCGCGGGCTGCCGGAAGTAGCCCGGCGACGCCTGGCGCGCCTGCAGCGGCGCGGCCAGCACCGCGATGAGCACGAATCCCCACAGACGTGTGCGCATGTCTCACCCTCGTGGCTGTCGTTCGGGAGGTTGCGGACGGGAACCGCCCGCGCGTTGCCTATCTTAGACGAAGCCGTGCGAGGAGAGGTTGGGAGACGGCGTCGCGCACGGGGGGGGCGGGGCGGCGAAGAGGCGGGGGGAACGGGGGCCTGTACAGAACGACGGGGCGGCGGCTGGCGCCGCCACCCCGCCGGAGGTGCGATCCCGGACGCTACTTGAGCATGCCGCGGCGCTGGAAGGCGCCGAGCACGTTGTAGGTGGCGATGATGTCCACGCGATACTTGTTGGAAATGGCGAAGTCGTTGTCGACGCCCTGGGTCATGAAGGCCTGGAACGAGAAGTCGGGCGTCACCTTGAAGCTCAGGCTCTCGTAGACGCGCTTCCCCTTGCCGAACCGGTCGGCGTTCAGGGCGGCGTAGCGAGGATCGATGTTGGCGAAGCCCACGCCGGCGGTGAAGCGCTTCGTGACGGCCTTTTCGCCGAACACCGCAAAGCCGTACGCCGCCTGCTCACCGCGTCGGGCGTAGTGTTCGTACCGCAGGGAATCGACCACGCGGGCCTTCGGAGTCTTCGCGCTCACGCCCACGCGGAAGGTGCCGACCCCGGCCAGCCGGGAGTAGTCGGCCGATGCTGCCACGCTCTTCGTGATCTTCTTGCCGGCGAAGTACTGGAAGAAGTTGCGGCTGTCCGTCAGGCTCGCCCAGCGGTCCCAGACGGCCGGCGTCGTCAGGTCGCCGAGGAACGCCGAGGTGAAGGTCAGTTCATCGAAGAACAGATCCTTCGGGCGCTTGACCGTGACCCGCTCGCCGGACAGGTAGCCGTCGTTGTCGTACGACGTGATTTCCGTCGATTCCCCACGGACGAATCCCATGCTGCCGAACGACGCCTCGACGCCCGTGACGGGCACCACCGACGCGTAGATCTGCTTGAGCGGCCACATGCGCACCGCATCGCCGGTGCCGACGCCTGTGTTGTTCCATCCGCTGGTGAACGCGCTGCCGGTGGCGAAGAGCACCGTGACGCTGGCGCGGCCCTTCGGATCGAACTTGAACCGGCCCTTGAACTGCCCCGTGTACTGCAGCTGGTTCGCCGTCCAGATGCCCTTGCTCGTCTCGACGTACCGATACCGCCCGGCCAGGCTGCCGGTCTGGAACTCGAACCAGCGGCTCAGCTTCGACGGCGGAGTCTTGGCGGTCGGCGCGGGCGCCGGTCGGACCGGCGGCGCCTTGGTCTGATCGGCTGTTGGGTCCGCCACGGCCGGGCCTGCCGGCCCGGCGGCCAGGGCGACGACGGCGGTCGGGCCCTGCGGCGCGACGGGCGCGGGGGGCTGCGCGGCCGCCAGGGCCGGCAGCAGGACGCAGGAGAAAGCAGCGACGGACAGGCGGAAGCAGACGGTTCTGAACGTGTGAGTCGACACAGCGACCTCCTTCGGGTGCGCAAGGACGATGGACACAGAATCGACACGCCGGGCGGACCCTTGAATGCCGGGCTGCGCTCAAGTTCCCGGGACCGTTTCCGATTCAAGGGCTGTCTGGCGACTCGCCCCTCCGGCGGCGAGCGCGCCCATCCACCGCACACACGTGGGAGTCCGTCATGAAGATCACACTCGTTGCCCTCGCGTTGGTTCTTACGTGCGCCGCTGCCGGCGCCGCCGCGGGCCTTGAGCCCGCCGTCCAGGCGAAGGTCGATGCCCAGATCAAGCTCATCCAGGGCTGGGCGGCCGACCCGGCCATCGTCGCCGCCGTCAAGGCGCAGAACGCGGCGCCGCCGGCCGAGTTCGCGGCCATGACCCAGGACAAGTGGGCGTCACTGACCGTCCTCGACCCGTTCGTCCGGGGCTTCTCGAAGAACGCCGCGGCCACCGTCCTGAAGGGGAAGAAGTCCGACATCGTGGCCGAGGCGTTCGTGTCGGCCGCGGACGGCCGCAAGGTGGCGTTCCTGACCAAGCCGTCGGGCTGGACCCACAAGGGTAAGCCGAAGCATGACGTGCCGATGACGGGCAAGGTGTGGCAGGGCCCCGTCGAGGTCGACGAGTCCACCGGCGTCCAGAGCGTCCAGGTGGCGGTGCCGGTCATGGACGGCGGCAAGGCGGTCGGTTCGCTGGTCGTCGGGCTCGCCGTGGCGAAGTTGTAGCTGGACGGTGGCCGGGCCGGCACGACGGTGCCGCCCGGTCGTCGGTTCCTGTCCCTGAGAATCCCCAGCAGGCGGAGTCGGATCATGAGAGATGTCCACGTCCCTCGGCAACTGATGGCGGCGATGGTGGTGTCGGTGGCGGTCAGCGTGCTGACGGCCGCTGCCTTTTCGGTGGTCATGCTGCGCGCCACGCAGCAGTCGACCAGTGTGGCCACGCAACTCGCCGAGGACCTGACCCGCAGCTACACGATGCTGGAGAAGGTCGACGCCGTGCGCGGCGTGGTGCAGCGGACGCTGCGCATGCGCGATCCCGACGAGCTCGAGCAGGCCGTGGCTTCGCTGGCCACGGCACGCAAGGAGGCGGAGGCCCTCGTGCAGGCCGCGGGCGCGGAGGGCGTGAAAGCCGCCCTGGCGGCGTCGGCCGGGCCAGAACAGGCCGTGCTGGACGCGGTGCTGCGGGGCGACCTGGCGGCCGGAGCCGAACAGTACATGGAGACGGCGTCGCCCCGGTACGACGCCGTGCAGGACCAGATCCGCACCTTCCAGGAAGCCGCCCGGACAGCCGGCCTCGGCGCGATGGCCGAGAGTCAGGCGGGCGTCAGGGCCAGCATGATCTGGCTGATGGCCATCGTGGCCTGCATCGTGACGGGGCTGGCCGTCTACCAGTGGCGCATGCGGGCGGCGCTGACCGGCCGCCTCCGTGAGGCCGCCACGTCGTTGTGGCAGGCCAGTTCGGCGCTGGCCGCTGCGGCGGACCAGGTGGCGGGCTCGAGCCAGGCCGTGTCCCAGGGAGCGACGACGCAGGCCGCGGCCCTCGAGGAGACGAGCGCCTCGCTCGAGGAGATGGCGAGCATGACCCGTCAGAGCTCCGAGAACGCCGAGTCGGCGAAGCGCCTGGCGTCGGAAGCCCGGCTGGCGGCCGAGAACGGCGATACCGACATGGCCGCCCTGGGCGCCGCCATGGACGAGATCCGCGATGCCAGCACGAACATCGCGAAGATCGTGAAGAGCA
>CAYNDV010000233.1:0-5002 GCA_964396055.1 uncultured Vicinamibacterales bacterium
TGGTGGCCGCCTTCACCTTCTCGCCGACCGAGCCGACACCGACCACGACCGTCTACTTCAACGGTGCCGACTCCTCGAGCCCGTTCGGAATCACGCGGTACGACTGGAACTTCGGTGACGGCGACACGTACGGCGGATCGCCGGCGGTCGCGAGGACCACCACGCACACCTACGCGGGGGCGTGCCCCGGTGGCGCCACGGACGTGAAGTTCATCGTCCGGCTGACCGTCAAGGACGGGATGGAACGGACCGCGACGGCGACCAAGGAGATTACCGTCAAGGGCTGCCGCTAGGCCGCTGCCTTCGGGTACCTCGAGCGGGGCAGGTCCGGCGCGGCCGGGCGTGCCCCGTTGGAGTATCATGGCGACCGACCGCAGCCGACAGGAACACGACGTGGCCGATCCCACCCGCATCGAAGAACTCCGCCGCCGGCTCCAGAAGGATCCGTCGTCGATCGCGTTTGCCCAGCTGGCCGAGGAGTACCGACGGGCCGGCCGGTTCCAGGACGCGGTGGACACGTGCCGCGCGGGGCTGAAGCAGCACTCGGGCTACCTTTCCGCCCGGGTGACGCTCGGGCGGGCGTTGCTCGAACTCGGGGACATGGACGGGGCCCTGACCGAACTGACCGACGTCCTGCGGGCGGCGCCGCAGAACCTGGCGGCGATTCGCGGCCTCGCTGAGATTCACCGCCGCCGGGGCGAACTGCGGGAGGCGCTCGAGCAGTACCGGACGGCCTTCGAACTGGCGCAGAACGATCCCGGCATCGACCAGATCGTCCGCGACCTCAGGCGGGAACTTTCACCACCGGCCGGTCGGCCCACGCCCACCACGACTCCAGGTCCCGGCCCGGCCCGCACGGATCCCGCCGGGGCGTCTGCGGCACCCCTCTCGTCCCAGGCCGCCACGGGGGACCCCAGGGCCACCGACCGGGAGGCGCTGGTCCACCTGGAGCGCTGGCTCCAGGCCATCCTCGACGACCGCAGAGCCCGGCTCTACGGCGGGTAGCCCTGTCTTCGTAGTATCTTCGCCTGTATCATCCGCCACCCTTTGCCCCCGGCCCGTGATGTGCGACAATCTCGTGCTCACGCATGAAACACCCTTCAGCCGATGCGCTGGCGGCCCGGTTCGCTCACGTTCAGGCCGCCCTTGTCCGTGAACGCCTGGACGCCCTCGTCCTGGTGCACCTCCCGAATGTCCAATACCTGACGGGGTTTGGCGGGAGCGCGGCCATCCTGGTGGTGTCGGGCGGCGTATCCCGGTTCATCACGGACGGCCGCTACACGACCGAAGTCCGCGAGTCGGTCCTCCCCGGTTGCCCCGGTCTGGAGCTGGTCGGGGTGGACCCGTCCTACGACGAGACGCTGGCCCGGGTGCTCGAGGCGCACCACCGGGGCGCCCGGGTGGGCATCGAAGGCAGCCACCTGACCGTCAGCCGCCATGGATGGCTGGCGGGGCGGCTGGGCGGCGCCGTCGAGCTGGTGGCGGTGGACCGGGTGGTCGAGGCGTGCCGGCTCGTCAAGGATGCCTTCGAAATCGAGATCTTCCGCGAGGCCGCCGCAATGCTGGACGATGTGGTCCACGACGTCTTCGCGGTGGCCCGGGCGGGGCAGCGGGAGATCGAACTGGCGGCGGAGATCGACTACCGCATCAAGCGGCGGGGCTTCTCGAAGACGTCGTTCGACACCATCGTGGCCTCGGGTCCCCATGCGGCGCTGCCGCATGCCCGGCCGGGCGACCGGGCGCTGGAGCACGGCGACCTGGTGGTGCTCGACTTCGGCGGGGTGCACCGGGGGTACTGCGTCGACCTGACGCGGACGGTCTCCGTGGGCGAGCCCACGGCGGCCGCCCGGCGGCTGTACGCCGCGGTGGAGGCCGCCCACGCGGCCGGCATCGCGCGCGTGCGGGCGGGCGTTCTGGCCAGCGAGGTCGACGACGCGGCCCGGCGGGTGCTCGAGGGCGAAGGCCTGGGCGCGGCGTTCTCGCACAGCACCGGACACGGGCTGGGCCTCGAGATTCACGAGGAACCGCGGGTAGGCCCTGTGCGGCCCGGCACGGGCGCCCAGCAGATGTCGCGCGACGAGCGGCTGGCTCCGGGCATGGTGATCACGATCGAGCCGGGCGTGTACGTGCCGGGCGAGGGCGGCGTGCGGATTGAGGATGATGTGCTCGTGACGGGCGACGGGTGCGTCGTGCTGACGCAGGCGCCGCGCGAGCTTTACGTGGTGAGGCGATGAACGTCGACGATATCCGGTCCATTCTCGAACTGGTGCGCGAGCACGAACTGGGAGAGTTCGAACTCGAACTCGAAGGGCTGAAGCTGCGGGTCAAGAAGGCCGGCGCGACGGCGTTCGTGGCGCCGCCGGCCCCGATGTACCACCCGCTGCCGTCAGTCGGGCTGCCCGCGTCGCCGGTGGCGGCGCCCGGACCGCGGCCGGCGGCGCCCGAGCCCGAGGCCGACGCGGATCTGGCCATCGTGAAGAGCCCGATTGTCGGCACGTTCTACCGGGCGCCGGAGCCGAATGCGCCGCCCTTTGCCGACAAAGGGAGCCAGGTGAAGAAGGGCCAGGTGCTCTGCATCATCGAAGCGATGAAGCTGATGAACGAGATCGAATCGGACTACGACGGCGAGGTGGTGGCCATCTACGTCGAGAACGGCCAGCCGGTGCAGTACGGCGAGCGCCTGTTCGCCGTCAAGGTCAAGTGATGTTCAAGAAGATCCTGATCGCGAACCGCGGCGAGATTGCGCTGCGCGTCATTCTGGCGTGCCGCGAGATGGGCATCCAGACCGTGGCCGTGTACTCGGAGGCCGATGAGGACTCCCTGCACGTGCGGTTCGCCGACGAGGACGTGTGCATCGGGCCGCACCGGGCCGCCGACAGCTACCTGAACGTCCCGGCGATCATCAGCGCGGCGGAGATCACGGGGGCCGACGCGATTCACCCGGGGTACGGGTTCCTGTCCGAGAGCGCCTACCTGGCCGAGGTGTGCGAGGCGTGCCACATCCGCTTCATCGGCCCCGATCCGCAGGTCATCCGCCTGATGGGGGACAAGGCCCGTGCGCGCCGGGCGATGAAGAAGGCCGGCGTGCCGGTGCTGCCCGGGTCGGAAGGCGTGCTCGAGACCGAGGAGCAGGCGCTCAAGATCGCGGCGGGGATCGGCTACCCGGTGCTGATCAAGGCCGTGGCCGGCGGCGGCGGGCGCGGCATGCGGGTGGTGCGGACGCCGGGCGAGATGGGCCGGGCGTACCGGACGGCGGCGCGGGAGGCCGAGGCCGCCTTTGGCGTGCCGGACGTGTACGTGGAGAAGTACCTCGAGCAGCCCCGCCACATCGAGTTCCAGATCCTGGGCGACCACCACGGCAACGTGGTGCACCTCGGCGAGCGCGAGTGCTCGATCCAGCGCCGGCACCAGAAGCTGATCGAGGAGTCGCCGTCGCCGGCCCTGTCGGACCGGGTGCGCCGCAAGGTGGGCGCCGTGGTCGTGGATGCGGCGCGGGCCGTGCAGTACACGAATGCCGGCACCTTCGAGTTCCTGATGGACACCGACGGCAAGTTCTACTTCATGGAGGCGAATACGCGCCTCCAGGTGGAACATGGCGTCACCGAACTGGTGACGGGCATCGACATCGTCAAGGAGCAGATCCGGATCGCGGCGGGAGAGCGGCTGTCCTTCAAGCAGAGCGAGATCACCTTCTCGGGCCACGCCCTGGAGTGCCGGGTGAACGCCGAGTGCCCGGAGACCTTCGTGCCGTCGCCGGGGACCATCCGGACGCTCAGCCTGCCGGGCGGGCCGGGCACGCGCGTGGACACGGCGATGTACGCCGAGGCCACCGTGCCGCCGTACTACGACTCGATGATTGCGAAGATCATGACGCACGGGCGTGATCGCCACGAGGCCATCGCCCGGATGCGGCGGGCCCTCGAACTGACGGTGATCGAGGGCATCAAGACGTCGATTCCCCTTCACCTGCGCATCCTGGCCGACGCCGACTTCCAGGCCGGGCGCCTGAGCACGCGCTTCATGGAACGCCTGCTGGCGGACAGCAAGCCGGCGCCGATGGCCGAGACGGCGTAGGCGCCCGCCGGGCGGCCGGTGTCTACCAATCCCGGATTGATTTCCGTGCGAAGCGGGCGGCCCGTGTCTACCAATCCCGGATTGATTTCCGTGCGAAGCGGGCGGAAATCAATCCGGGATTGTTATAATGCCCCGTTCCCGCGGCGGGACACCGCCCGCGCGGCCGACTCCCCGTGTCACCTGCAGTCGCCCGTTGGAGGCTGAATGGATTCGAATCTCCTCAAGACCAAGTCGCTTGAGCAGCTGGTCAGCGACGTCGAGCATGGCAAGCACCTGAAACGCGCCCTGTCGGCCGTCGACCTCACGCTGCTGGGCATCGGGGCCATCATCGGAACGGGCATCTTCGTGCTGACCGGCACGGCGGCTGCCAACCAGGCCGGGCCGGCCATCACGATGTCCTACATGCTGGCCGGGCTGGCGTGCGGCTTCGCGGCCCTGTGCTACGCCGAGTTCGCGTCGATGATCCCCATCGCGGGCAGCGCCTACACGTACTCGTACGCGACCCTGGGCGAGATCTTCGCCTGGATGATCGGCTGGGACCTGATCCTGGAATACGCCGTGGGCTCGATGACCGTGGCGATCGGCTGGAGCGGCTACTTCCAGCGTATCCTCGCGGGCTTCGGCGTGACGCTGCCGCAGTGGATGGCCGCGGCGCCCCCGGCGGGCGTCATCAACCTCCCGGCCGTGATCATCGTCCTCGTCATCACGACCCTGCTGGTGATTGGCGTGCGGGAGAGCGCCCGGTTCAACGCCGTCATGGTGGCGATCAAGGTGGTCGCCGTGCTGTTCTTCATTGCCGTGGGTTTCTCCAAGATCGACACATCGAACTGGTCGCCCTTCGCCCCGTACGGCTGGTCCGGCATCATGGCGGCAGGCGCGGTGGTGTTCTTCGCCTACATCGGGTTCGACGCGGTGTCGACCACGGCGG
>CAYNDV010000234.1:0-4989 GCA_964396055.1 uncultured Vicinamibacterales bacterium
CTTCTGTCTTCTGTCTTCTGTCTTCTGTCTTCTGTCTTCTGTCCCCCCTCCCCTGAATGACGTATCCTTCCCCCACATGGATCCCGCCGCCCGTCGCATCGGCCGGCGAAACGCGGCCGGCCTCGTGCTGCTGTGCGTGGCGCTGGCCGCGCTGCACACCTGGCCGCTCGTGCTGGCCCCGCACCGCTACTCGCGGATCGACAACGGCGATTACCAGTTGAATGCGTGGGCCCTGTCCTGGGTGTCGCACCAGGTGGTGCGCGATCCGCGGCACCTGTTCGACGGCAACATTTTCTGGCCCGAGCGGCGCACCCTGGCGTACTCGGAGGCCATGATCGTGCAGGGGCTGATGGCCGCGCCCCTGCGGGCCCTGGGCGCCTCGCCGGTCCTGGCGTTCAATCTCGTCATGCTGGCGGGCTTCGTCATGACCGGGCTCGCGTTCGGCCTGCTGGCCCGGCGATGGACCGGCAGTTGGACGGCGGCGTACGTCACCGCCAGCGCGGCGGCCTTCAACGCACACCTCTTCACCCGGCTCGCCCACATGCAGGCCATGCACGTGGAGTTCGTCGCCCTGGCGCTCCTGGGCATGGACCTGGTGTTCACGCGGCAGCGCGTGCGCGACGCCCTGCTGCTGGCCGCGGGGTTCGCGCTGCAGGGGCTCACGTCGGTGTACCTGCTCGTGTTCACCACCTGGGCCATGATCGCCGCGTCCCTCTCGCGGATGATCACGGCCCCCCGCGGCACCCGCGCCCGTGCGGCGGCGCTGCTCGTCCTGGCGGGCATCCTGGCGGTGGCGCTGCTCGGCTTCTACCTGGCCACCTACGCCCGCCTGCACGCCGACCAGCAGTTCGCCCGCGTGGCCCGCGACAACCAGGCGTTCGCCGGGAAGTACACCGACTACCTCAGCACCGTGTCGCACGTGCACGCCTGGTGGAGCCGGCGGTTCGTGGACGTCAGCGCGTCAATCAACTTCCCGGGCGTCACGGTGCTGCTGCTCGCGCTGGGCGGCCTGGCGGCACGGACCGTGCGTCGCGACGACCGCGCCCGGATGTGCGCCGCGGTGGCCCTGGGCTGCGCAGCCGCGTCGATGGCGCCCCGGGTGCCTGGGTACGAGCAGGTCCACGGGCTCGTCCCGCTGTTCTGGGCCGTGCGCGTGCAGGCACACATGGGCCAGGTGGTGCTCCTGGCCCTCGCGCTGCTCGCCGGGTTCGGCGCATGGCGGCTGCGCGCGTGGTGGGGCGCGCGGCGCGGGTGGATCGTCGTGGCCGCGGGCCTGGTCGTCGCCATCAACGCGGAGGCCCTGCGCGCGCCCATCCCCTGGCGCACGTTCACCGGCATCCCGCGCATCTACGACGTCCTCGCCGCCGAACCCCGCGCGGTCGTGGCCGAGTTGCCCATGTACGACCGCGGCGCGGTGTTCGCCAACGCACGCTACATGTTCGACTCGACACGCCACTGGCACCCGATCCTCAACGGGTACTCGGGCTTCACGCCGTCTGGCTATCTCGAAGCCGAGGCCGCCGTCCGGTCCTTCCCCGCCTACGCCGCCCTCGAGGCCCTGCACGCGCGCGGGGTCACCCACGTGGTGGTGCACGAGGCGGCGTTTGTGGGCATGCGCGGCCGCGAGGCCTACGACGCCATCGGCCGGATCGGATCGCTGACCGAGCTCGCCCGCGACGGCGACATCGCCATCTACCGCGTCCGCTGACAAATCAATCCCGGATTGATTTATACACTCAGACGCGAAATGTATAAATCAATCCGGGATTGATTATCGGGCCGGCTCGGCCACGACGCGGAACCCGAGGCTGAAGCCCTCGTCCTGGGGCGCGTGGGTGTACCGCAGGGCGCAGCGGGCGCTGTTGGCGTCGAAGTGAAAGCTGCCGCCCCGGATGACCCGCTTCGTACCCGAAACCGGGCCCGCCGGGTCGGTGGCGGGACCCGGCGGATACGGCCCGTACCAGTCGTTCGTCCACTCCCACACGTTCCCGTGCATGTCGTACAGGCCCCAGGGGTTGGGCGGGAAGCTGCCCACCATCACCGTGCGGCCCCGCGGCGCGCCCGCCCGCGCGCCCGGATACGGGTACCGCGTGTCGTAGTTCGCGTCGGACGCCTCGATGCGCGCGCCCGTCGAGAACGGCGTCGTGGTGCCGGCGCGGCACGCATACTCCCACTCGGCTTCCGTCGGCAGGCGGAAGCGCATGGCCGTGGACCGCGCGTTGAGCTGCGTGAGAAACTCGGACACCTCGAAGAAGTCCACGTGCGCGACCGGGCACAGCCCGCATCCCGTCACCTGCTCCGGGTCGTTGCCCATGATCGTCGCCCATTCGGTCTCCGTGACCTCGTGGACACCCATGAAGATGCGCCGCGTCAGCGTCACCGGATGCGGCGTCTCGTCACCACCCCGACCCGCCTCGCCGGCCGGGCTGCCCATGGTGAAGATCCCCGGCTCGATCGACACGAACCGCATGCCCGACCGGGGTTCGATGAACAGGAGCGCGGGCCCCGGCGCCAGCAGCGTCGATCCCGCCAGGGCGACGAACACGGCTGCCGCCGCGGCTATCACCGTTTCGTACCGGAACGAGAGGGTCGCCGGGCGCGTCACACCGTTAGGTTACAGGTTCCGGGTTTCCCGTTACAGGAGCAATCCGCCCGGGTAACCTGTACCCCAGCGGCCGGCGGCCGTCAGCCATGCTCCACGCCATCGATCTCGCGCGCACGTACACAGGGGGTAATGCCCCGGTCCACGCCCTGCGGGGCGTCACGTTTGCAGTGGCCCCGGGCGAGTTCGTGGCGCTGATGGGGCCCTCGGGCTGCGGCAAGTCCACGCTGCTGCACCTGTGCGGCGCCATGGATCGCGCCAGCGCCGGCCGCCTGGTCATGGACGGCCGCGACCTCGCCGCCCTCGACGATGAGGCCCTGACCCGGGTGCGGCGCGAACGCGTGGGATTCGTCTTCCAGTTCTTCAACCTGCTGCCCACGCTCACGCTGGCCGACAACATCGCCCTGCCGGCCCTGCTGGCGGGGACGCCGCCACACGAGGCGGGCGCCCGGGCACGCGGCCTGGCCGACCGGGTGGGGATCGCCCACCGCCTGACCCACTACCCCGCCCAGGTGTCGGGCGGCGAGATGCAGCGCGCAGCCATCGCCCGCGCCCTGGCCCACCAACCGGCCCTGCTCATCGCCGACGAGCCCACGGGCAACCTCGATTCGGCCAACGGGGCCGCCGTGCTGGCGCTGCTCACCGAACTGAACCGCGAGACCGGCGTCACGGTGCTGCTGGCCACCCATGCGCCGGACGTGGCCGCCGCCGCCCACCGCATCCTGCGCCTGCGCGACGGCCGGCTGGAACACCCCGATGTCCTGGCGCCTGTTTAGGTGGTTCATCCTCCGCCACCTGTGGCGGGAGCGCGTGCGCACCGCGACGACCGTCGCGGGCGTGGCGCTCGGCATCGCCGTGGTCATCGCGATCCAGTTGACCAACGCCAGCTCGATTCGCGGATTCGAGACCGCCATCGATACCGTGGCCGGACGGACGTCGCTCGAGATCGTGGGGGCGGGGGCCGGCATCGACGAAACGCGGCTGACCAGCCTCGGCTGGCTCCGGGAATTCGGCGCGCTCAGCCCCGTCATCGAAGGCGACATGGCGCTGGTGCTGGCCGCCGGCGCCACGTCCGGGCAGCCGGACCCGCGCGGCCCGCGCGGGCCGGGCGTGCCGCGCACCGAAGCCGTGCGCGTGCTGGGCGTCGACATCCTGCGCGACGTGCCGTTCCGCGAGTATCGCCTCCTCGAATTCGAGGGCATGTCGGGCGGCGGCGGGCCGCCGGATGGTGCGGCGCTCGCCGTGACCGCCGCGCGGTTCCTCCAGATCCTCACCGACGCCCGCGCCGTGGTGATTGCCGAGAAACTGGCCCGGCGTCACGGCTACCGACTCGGCAGCGAGATCCGCCTGATGGCCGGCGATCGCGTGGACACGTTCGTCGTGCGGGGGCTCCTCAGGGACGAGGGCCCCGCGCGCGTGCTCGACGGCAACTTCGTTCTGATGGACATCGCCGCCGCGCAGGCCGCCTTCGACCGCTTCGGGCGGCTGGACCGCGTGGACGTGCTGCTGGCGCCGGGGGCGGACGTCGCCGCCGCGCTCACCGCCGTCGCCGCGCGGCTGCCCGCGGGCCTGACCGCCCAGCGTCCGTCGCGTCGCGGGGAGCAGGTGGAGCGCATGCTCGCGTCGTTCCACATGAACCTGACGGCGCTCTCGTGGATCGCGCTCATCGTCGGCCTGTTCCTCGTCTACAACACGGTCACCATCTCGGTCGTCGCCAGGCGTGAAGAAATCGGCACGCTGCGCGCTCTCGGCGTCACCGCCCGCGAGGTGCGGGCGCTGTTCCTCGGCGAAGCCGCGGCCCTGGCGACCGTCGGCGTGACCCTGGGACTCGCACTCGCTCGCCTGCTCGCCGACGCGTCGGTGGCGCTGACCGCCTCCACCGTCAGCACGCTCTACATCGCCGCGGCCGCCGTCCCGCCGGACCTGGACTGGTCGCACGTGGTGCTGGCCGTGACCATTGGCCTGCCGCTCTCGCTGGCGGCCGCCGCCGTGCCCGCCCGGGAGGCCGCCGGTGTGCCGCCGACGGCGGCCATGCGCGGCCACGACCGGTTGGAGCTGCGATTCAGGCTCCGGTGGCAGGCGGTGGCCTGGCCCCTGGCGCTGCTGGCGCTGGCGGCCGGCCTCGCCCTGCCCGGCCCCGTCGGCGGCCGCCCGGTCTTCGGCTACGCGTCCGCCCTCGTCATGGTGTGCGGCGCGTCTCTGCTGGTCCCCGTCATCCTGTTCCTCACGGCCAGGTTGACCCGCGGCGCGATGCGCCGGTGGCTCGGCGTCGAAGGCCTGCTGGCCCACGCCAATCTCGCCTCGGCCATCCCCCGGCTCTCGATCTCGGTGGCCGCCCTCGCGGTGAGCCTGTCGATGATGGTGGCCATCGCCGTGATGATCGGGAG
>CAYNDV010000235.1:0-4909 GCA_964396055.1 uncultured Vicinamibacterales bacterium
GGACCGGACGACGGTGATTCCGTAGAGGCTAGAGGCTAGAGGCTAGAGGCTAGAGAGAGACGACGACCGCGTAGTGCAGGGCTTCGGCCCTGCCGGGACCTGCCGTGGACGCTCGGGCCGGCACGGCCCGAGGGTGTCGGGTCGGCCATCGGCCGCTCGGCTCTCGGCGTTCGGCCGACCGCGTAGTCCTTTCTTGCTTCTTGATTCTTGCTTCTGACGATCTTCCACGCCCCACGCCCCACGCCCCACGCCCCACGCCCCACGCCCCACGCCCCACGCCCCTAGCCCCCAGCCCCCGGCCCCTGCTATAATCGGAAGTTCCGGGTTCCCGGAAGGAGTCGTCATGAAGGAAGGCATCCACCCGAAGTACGTCGAAGTCGAGGCGCGGTGCGCCTGCGGCGCCCGCTGGAAGACGCGGTCCACCAAGAACGACCTGCATCTGGAGATCTGCTCGCAGTGCCACCCGTTCTTCACCGGCCGGCAGAAGATCATCGATGCCGAGGGCCGCGTGGAGCGCTTCACGAAGAAGTTCGGCGCGCAGACCGCCGAGGCCCGCAAGCAGGCCGCCAAGGCGAAGAAGGCCGGCGCCACGGCGTAGCCGTCCGGCGCGCCGGCCGTCACGTCCTCCGGCCGGGTTACTTTCAGCTATTCGAAACCACCCACCTGGCCGCCTTCGGGCGGCCGGGTGGTGCTCTGTACGACCGGTCAGGCTGTCTCGTTCATGAGACAGCTTGTCATCGGAACGTTCTGAGCGTTGACGCCGCGCGATCGCCAGCCCCATAGTACGCAGGTCGGGTGCAATCCTGCCCGCACCGCCCCCTCTCATACCTGTTGCTTCGCAGCCGGAGGCGCCGATGGCCCGTGTGCGTGCCATCTCGCCTGCTTGGGGGGTATGTTCATGCGCCGACTCTCCGTTCTGGTGGCCCTCATCATCGCCGTCACGCTTCCGTTGTCCGGTTCGGTGCCGCCGGACACGAACGGTCTGGTCATCGAATCCCAGCGCCTGACCGCCTGGTACATCGCCGACGCCAGCCAGCGGTTTGGCTGGGAACTCGCCATCCACGGTGATCTCGCGGTGGTGGGGGCACCGTACGGTCCGGTCGGCGCAGGCCCGGTCCCGCAGGGCGCCGTGTACGTGGTCACCCAGAACAGCGGCACCTGGAACCAGGCCCAGCGGATCACCAGCGGGGACGCCGGGGCCGCCGCCGATGACAGGTACGGGTATTCGGTCGCCACCGACGGCCAGACACTGGTCGTGGGTGCGCCAGGCATGAACGGCGCCGAGGGTGCGGTGTTCGTGTACGTGTACGACACCGACCGCTGGGTACAACAGGCCAAGCTGTTGGCCGCGGACAAGACCGCCGGCTGGCAATTCGGCAACGGGGTGGCCGTGGACGGCGACCTCATCGTCGTCGGCTCGCCGTTTGCCGATGCGGGCGGCAAAGACGAGGTCGGCGCGGCCTATGTGTTCTCCCGGACGGGCACGACGTGGACGCAGCGAGCGAAGCTCAGTCCCAACGCGGCCGATGCCGGCGACAACTTCGGGATGCGCATCCGGCTGTCGGGCACCTCCTTCATCAGCGGATCGGGCATCCACGACGTGGCCGGCAACGCCGACCAGGGACAGGTGTGGATCTACGCGCCTGTTGAAGGCAGCCTGGACAACTGGACGGAACAAGGGGCCCTGATCGCCGACGACGGCGCGGCTGGTGACCAGTTCGGCGGCGGCCCGGTCGGCGGGGCCTTCGACATTCACGGCGATACGGCCGTCGTGGGGGCGTACAACGCATCTGGCAGCGGCAGAGTCTACATCTTCACGAGGAACGGGACCTCATGGCAGGCGCCGACGATTCTCGCACCAGGTGGCGAGACAGACGACTTCGGCTGGAACGTCGCGATCGACGGCAGCACCATCGTGGCCGCCACGTCGAACGATGCGTTGCTCTATTCCTGGGACGGGAGTTCGTGGAACAAGACGTCGTGGCTCCGGCCGCAGAACGACGAATTCCCCTTCGGGACGGGCCTGGGGATCTCGGGCACGACCGTGATGGGCGGCTGGGCTTCCTGGTACAGCAACAGGGGTGCGGTCTTTGTCTTCAAGACGGGTTTCACGATCACCGGCATCGACCCCACCGCGGGCCCGGCCGCTGGGGGCACACCGGTCACCATCACCGGGACGAACCTCCCCGACAACCCGTTAGTGGAGTTCGGTGGCACGCCCGCCACGAACGTCGACAGGGAGAACGCCACCACCATCTGGGCATGGACCCCGGCCCACGACGCCGGAACGGTCGACGTGTCGGTATCGGGCGGCGGCTACTCGGCGGTGCTGTCGGACGGGTTCACCTACGTCGCGCCGCCGGCGGTGAACGCGGTGACGCCCTCGTTCGGCCCGGTGGCTGGCGGCACCACCGTCACGATCACGGGAGCGGGCTTCGCCGAAACGCCCACGGTGACGTTCGAGGGCCAGGTTGCCGCTGACGTGACGTTCGTGGACGAACACACGCTGACGGCCACGACGCCGGCCCACACCGCGGGCCCCGTCGACGTCGTCGTCACCAATCTGGACGACCAGTCCGGGACGCTCGAGAACGGGTTCGAGTTCGGCGATGCCGACCTGGCCCTGCTGACGGTGACGGGCCTGCCGAAGGCCGGCGCCGGCTTCCCGTACGTCGTGACCGACAAGGTGAAGAACCTCGGCCCCGGGCCGGCGCCCGCGACGCGGACATCGTTTTATCTCTCCGCGGACCCGGTGCTGAACGAAGCCGTCACGGATCGGTTGATCGGTGAACGGATGGTGCCGGCGCTGGCAAAGAACCAGGTCAGCCGCGCCGCCACGACCGTCACCATTCCGGCCGACGTGGCCCCCGGCTCGTACTACCTGCTCGCGGTGGCCGACGGACCGGAACAGGTGGCCGAGACGCGTGAGACGAACAACGTGAAGGCCCGGCGTCTCGACATCGGCTGCAACCTGCTCGTGCAGGTGCTGACGGCCCCGCGCAGCGCGGCAGCTGGCGCCGAGGTGCGCATCACCGACAGCGTGAAGAACGCGGGGCCCGGGAAGGCGCCGGCGACCATGGCCCGGCTGGTCCTGTCGACCAATGCGACGTTCGGGGATGGTGACGATGTGGTCCTGCGCGACCGGGCGATCGGCAGCCTGGACGCGCTGAAGCAGAGCAAGCTGGCCGCCCTGGTGACGCTGCCGGGCGGCCTGGCGCCTGGCACCTACTATCTGATCGCTGCGGCGGACGTGAACGGAGAGGCCGTCGAGACCGCCGAAGGCGACAATACGCGCGTGCGGGCCATCACCATTCGGTAGGCCCTGGCGACCGGCGTTCGCGTTTGCGGCCGATCCGGTCGAGGCGGTGCTGCAGGTCCTTGAGGCGGTCAGGGTCGCGCTCGGCGCGCGCGGCCTCTTCCGCCGCCTGTCTGGCGGCCTCGAGGTCGTGCGTGCGGTGCTCGTGGTGAATCGCGAGCGCGCGGCGCGCCTCCTGTTCGGTGGCCCGATCGGTGGCGGCGTCGACCAGCGCCGCCCAGGCCTCGGCGGCGTCGGTCCACCGCCGCTGCCGGCGCCGCAGCAGCGCCAGGCTCCGGAGGGCATCCGCGCGGATGTCCCGCTCGATCGTGCCCGCATCCCACCCGGCGTCCTCGAGGCCCGACGCCCGCACGTAACACGCCTCTGCCTCGCCCAGGCGTCCCGCCCGCTGATAGAGCCCGCCCATGGCCAGGGCCTCGTGAGGCGTCGGCACCGCCGACGGCCCCTGCGCCGCCATGCGCGCCGCCAGGCCCGTCAGGGCGGCCAACGACAACAGGTCGAGGCGGTTGTGTTCGAAGACCGCCTGCAGCGGCTCCAGGTCGCCGGTGCGCAGGTAGGCGAAGTACCGTGACGGTATCTCGAAGCCGGGCACATCGCCCACGCGGCCGGTCCCGAGGATGGCCTCCTCGAGGGACTTCAGCGCGCAACTGGCGGGATCGCTGCCGGGCGCCGTCAACTGCCAGTCGTCGGTCGATCCCAGGGTGCCGCTGCGGCGCCGCCACAGCCGTCGTGCCGGGTGCAGCATGTCAAAGTGCGGCAGGCCCTCGAAGGGAGAGTCCAGGCGGTGGAAGGCGTACCGCATGCCGATGAGGGGCACGTCGAACGTGCGGCCATTGAAGGACACGACGCCGGCGAACTCCCGCGCCAGTTGCGACACCGCCACCAGCAGTTCGTGCTCGGCTTCGTATCCGCTGAGGAAGTACTGCCGCGTCCGGAAGCCGTCGTCCTCGAAGTAGCCACAGCCCACGAGGAACGCCACCGTGCCGGCGCCGCCGCTGAGGCCAGTGGTCTCGAGGTCGAAGAAGAGGAGCGGGCCGGCTGTCGGCGCGCCCACCCGGCCCGCGTCGTCACGACGCCGGGCGCGGGTGTCCCAGGCAAAGCGCTCTGTCCGGCGGGAGTCTTCACGCGCGGTGGCCCGTTCGTCCGCAGCGAGGAGCGCCAGGGCCGGTATGTGCGCTGCCAGCGTCTCGGCGTAGTCGCTGACGGCGAGACGCCCGTGCCGCACGTGCGCATCGTAGGTGCGCTCGATCACCACGCATCCCGTCGCCGTCTCCGCCGACACGGGCACGGCCTCGTCTGGCACGAACCGGATCTCACGCACCCCGGCCCCGGGCGCCTCGCGCTCGTCGAGCGGGCGCGCAGAATCCTCCGTGCCAGCCGAACCCGGCTGGCCGCGCAGCACGTCTCGCACGCGGGACGTCAGACGATGAGGATCGAGAGGCATGCGTAATAGGCTCTTAGGCTATCGGCCGTTCGGCCGTTCGGCGAAGGCGGGCCGTCAGGCTATCGGCCGTTGGGCCGTTCGGCCGGGCAGCTTGACTCCTTCTTGCTTCTTGCTTCTTGCTTCTACAAGTGTCCAAGCAAGGCGAGCGC
>CAYNDV010000236.1:0-4808 GCA_964396055.1 uncultured Vicinamibacterales bacterium
CGCCCCACGCCCCACGCCCCACGCCCCACGCCCCACGCCCCACGTCCCACGCCCCTCCATTGACATCCCCGCCCCCGGGCCGCTACGCTGAGATCTCCATGTCGTTCGCGGCCCACGCCCATCGCCACCACCATCACCGCCATATCGGCGGTCCGGCGATGCTGCGCGCGTAGACGACTCTCTTCACCACATCCCACGCGCTTCCCGCACCGCCGGATCAGGCGGAACAGGACCGCTCTACCTGGACAACCGTCGTGGGCGCCGGCTTCAGCCGGCGCCGGGTCGCGTCCGGCCCGAACCGGACGCCACGACATGCGATCGACAGCGGCACACCCGGCCCTGACGGCCGACAGGTATCTACCATGGACTTCACGAAACTGAACGGCCTCATCCCGGCCATCGCCCAGGACGACGAGAGCGGCGAAGTGCTGATGGTGGGTTTCATGAACGAAGAGGCCCTCGCGCTCACGCAGCGCACGGGCTACATGACGTTTTACAGCCGATCCCGCCAGACGCTCTGGCTGAAGGGCGAGACCTCGGGCAACCGGCTCGCCGTGCGGCGCATCCTGACCGACTGCGACGAAGACGCCGTGGTGGTGCGGGTAGCCCGCGAGGGCGACGGCAACGTGTGCCACACAGGCACGCGCAGCTGCTTCACGAAGGAACTGTAGCGGCCGCGAGCCGCCGGAGCACACGATGACACTGAAACTCGGCATTCCCAAGGGCTCGCTGCAGGACGCGACGGTGCAGCTGTTCGCGCGCGCGGGCTACAACATTTACGTCAACCCGCGCTCGTACTTCCCGGCGATCGACGATCCGGAAATCGAGTGCATGCTCATCCGCGCGCAGGAGATGGCGCGCTACGTGGCCGACGGCATCCTCGACGCGGGCCTCACCGGACAGGACTGGATCGCCGAGCAGATCGAGGGCAACGGCCACGGGCCCGTGGTGCCCGTTGCGGACCTCGTCTACGCAAAACAGAGCTTCGGCAAGGTGCGCTGGGTGCTGGCCGTGCCCGAGTCGTCGCCCGTCAGGACCGCGCGCGACCTGGAGGGCGCCACGATCGCCACCGAGCTCGTGCGCGTCACGCAGGCCTGGTTCGCGAAGCAGGGCGTCAAGGTGCACGTGGAGTTCTCGTGGGGCGCCACCGAGGTGAAGCCTCCCATGCTCGCCGACGCCATCGTCGAGGCCACCGAGACGGGATCCACGCTCCGCGCGAACCGGTTGCGCATTGTCGACACCATCATGGAGTCCAACACGCAGCTCATCGCCAACCCTCGCGCACTCGATGACGAGTGGAAGCGGACGCGCCTGGACAACCTCGCGCTGCTGTTGCGGGCGGCCATCGAGGCGCACGGCCGGGTGGGCCTGATGCTGAACGTCGAACGCCGCGTACTCGACACCGTGCTGGGCCTGCTACCCGCCCTGCGCAACCCCACCGTGTCGCCCCTCGCGGACCCCGACTGGGTGGCCGTGAACACCATTCTCGAAGAGAAGATGGCCCGCGCGTTGATTCCGCGTCTCAAGGCCGCCGGCGGCCAGGGCATCGTCGAATACCCGCTCAACAAGATCGTGCTGTAGGGAGGATCCATGCTGCGAGTGCTCGTTTCGACGGACCCGGAGGCCGTGGCGCTCGTCGACCGCCGGGTGACGCGCGATCCGCGGCTGATACGGGCGGTGCGCACGATCGTCGATGGCGTGCGCCGGGAGGGCGATCGGGCGCTGGTGCGCTATGCCCGGCGCTTCGATGGCCTCGTCGGGCCCATCGAGATCGATCCGCGCGAGTGGCGCCGACAGGCCGGGACGGTGGCGCGCGACGTCCGGCGCGCGCTCGGCGCCTGCGCACGCCACGTCGAGCGCGTGGCCGCCACCCAGGTGCCCCGGCGCGCGAAGACCGCCGTGGCCCGGGGCGTCACCGTCGAGCAGGTCGTCGTGCCGCTGGGCCGCGTCGGCTGCTACGTGCCCGGCGGCCGCTATCCGCTGCCGTCGACGGTGCTCATGACCGCCATTCCCGCGCGTGTGGCGGGCGTGCGCGAGATCGTGGCCGTGTGCCCGCGGCCGGACGCCGTGGTGCTGGCGGCGGCCCTCGAAGCGGGGGTCACGCGGTTCTTTCGTGTCGGGGGCGCGCACGCCGTGGCGGCCCTGGCGTACGGGACCGGGGCGGTGCCGCGCGTGGACCGGATCGTCGGCCCCGGCAATCGGTACGTGGCCGCGGCGAAATCGCTGGTGGCGGCCGACTGCCCGATCGACTTCGAGGCTGGTCCGACCGAACTGCTCTGGGTGAGTGATGCGGGCCGGGCGGACTGGATCGCGCGCGACCTCATCGCGCAGGCCGAACACGATCCCGACGCGCGTGCGTTCCTGGTGACCACCCGGCGGGCCTTCGCCGTGGCGGTGGCCACGGCCGTGGGGCGGCTGGCCCCGGCCGAGGGGCCGGCCCGCGCGGCGCTCGCAGAGAACAGCGCGGCCATCGTGGCGCGGTCGCGCGACGAGGCGCTGGCCATCGTCAACCGCGTGGCTCCCGAGCACCTGGCCACCGATGATGCGTGGATCGTGGCGCAGCGGCCGGCGGCCGGCACGGTGTTCGTCGGCCCGTGGGCCGCGCCTGCGGCAGGCGACTACGCCACGGGGTCGAACCACGTGCTGCCCACGGGCGGCGCCGCGCGGTTCCGCGGCGGCCTGAGCGCGGCGGACTTCGTGCGCGTCGTGACGGTGCAGCGGATCACGAAGACCGGCATCCGCGCCGTGGGCCCGGCGGCGGCGGCCCTGGCTCGCGTGGAAGGCCTCCGGGGGCACGCCGAGTCGATTGACGCGAGGTTGTCATGAGCACGGGCTATCTCTACGAACCGCTCCCCGACGTGACGTCGGGGATCCGCCTGCACCTCAACGAGAACACGGACGGCTGCTCGCCCGCCGTCGTCCGCGCGATCCGCCGCGTGACGCGGGAGGACATCGCCTGGTACCCGGCCTACGTCGAGGCCACGCAGGCGTGCGCGGACGCCCTGGGCGTCACGCCCGATCAGGTGCTGCTCACCAACGGACTCGACGAAGGCATCCTCACCGTGGCGCTCGCGCTGCTGCCGCGCACGGGTGGCGCGGAAGCGGTGATCGTGGAGCCGGCCTACGGGCTCTACGGCCCGACGGCGGCGCTGGCGGGCGCCCGCGTGGTCGCCACGAGGCCGGCCGACGACCTCGGGTTCGATCTCGACGCCGTTGTCGCGGCGATCTCGCCGCAGACGAGACTCGTCATACTGAGCAACCCGAACAACCCGGCGGGATCCGTGGTGCCGGCCGAGGCCATCCGCACGCTGGCCGGGACCGTGCCTGGCGAAGGGTTCGTGTTCGTGGATGAGGCGTACGCGGACTTCGCGGGCATCTCGTCGCTGCCCGACCTGGACCGGTGCCCCAACCTGATTGTCGGCCGCACCTTCGCGAAGGCGTACGGCCTGGCCGGTGCCCGGATCGGGTGCGTCGTGGCGTCGCCCGCCGTCATCCGGCGGCTGCGCGGGGCGATTGCGCCCTTCAGCGTCAACGTCTTCGCGGCAGTTGCGCTGCGGGCGGCGCTGGCGGACCGCGGCCACTTCGAGTGGTACCTCAGCCAGGTCCGCGCGGCGCGGGAGCGGCTGTGCGCCGGGTTCGCGCGGCTGGGCCTGCGCGTCTGGCCCAGCCAGGCGAACTTCGTCCTCGTGCGCGTGGGCGATGCCCCGCGCGTGCGGGCGGAACTGGCCGCTCGCGGCGTCCACGTGCGCGATCGGTCGTCGGCCCCCGGCTGCGAGGGCTGCATACGGGTGACGGCTGGACTGGTCGAGCACGCGGAGGCGTGTGTGGCCGCCCTCGAGGAGGTGCTATGCGGCGCGCGGTCGTGACGCGGGAGACACGGGAGACGCGCATCGAGGTGCGCCTGGTCATCGAAGGGCGCGGGCGGTACGTGGTCCGCACCGGCATCCGGTTCCTCGATCACATGCTCGAACTGGTTGCCCGCCACGGCGGGTTCGACCTCACGATGACGGCGGCCGGGGATCTCGACGTCGATCAGCACCATACGGTGGAGGACGCGGGCATCGCCCTCGGGGAGGCCGTGTCGCAGGCGCTGGGGACGCGGCGCGGCATCAACCGCGCCGGCTACTTCGTGATGCCCATGGACGAGACGCTGGCCGTGGCGGCCCTGGATCTGGGTGGCCGGCCCCACACCGTCGTCGAGACGGGCGTACGGGCGCGGTTCGTGGGCGATCTGCAGTCGGAACTGGTGACCGACTTCTTCGAGGGGTTCGCGCTCGGGGCGCGGGCCAACGTACACGTGAAGGTGCTCTACGGCCGATCCAGCCACCACCGGATCGAGGCGTCCTTCAAGGCGTTCGCCCGGGCGCTGCGGGTGGCCTGCGCGAAGGACAGGCGCCTGGCGCGTGTGCTGCCGAGCACGAAGGAACTGTTGTGATCGCGCTCATCGACTACGGCGCCGGCAACCTCGCCTCGGTGCGGAAGGCCCTTGCGGCGGTGGGCGCGGAGTGGTTCACGCCGTCGGCGCCGGCCGACCTGGCGCGCGCGTCGGCGATCGTCCTGCCGGGTGTCGGACACTTCGGGGCCACGGCGGCGCTCGGGGCTGCCTGGCGTGAGACCATCCGCCGGCGCCTCGAGGCCGGCACGCCGTTTCTTGGCATCTGTCTGGGCATGCAGTGGCTGTTCGAAGGCAGCGCGGAGGCTCCTGAGGTGCCTGGACTCGGCTGGTTCCCCGGCACGATCTCGCGGCTGGACGATGCTTCGTGGCGTCCGGCTTCCCTCGACGTCGCTCGGGACAGGTCAGCCGGACG
>CAYNDV010000237.1:0-3404 GCA_964396055.1 uncultured Vicinamibacterales bacterium
GCCTGGTTCCAGCGCGTCGACGTCTCGAAGAGCGCCGAGGTGAACGCGGCCGTCGAGAGCCTCGCCGCGCGCTGGGGCCGCGTCGACGTGCTGGTCAACAACGCGGGCATCGTCCGCGACGGCCAGCTGGTGAAGTGGAAGGACGGAGCCCTCACGGGCACGATGGCCGACGAGGTATTCGACAAGGTCATCGACGTCAACCTGAAGGGGCCGTTCCTCTGCACGCGCGCGGCCGTGCCCCACATGATCAAGGCCGGCGGCGGCGTGGTGCTGAACGCGTCGTCGGTGGTGGGGTTGTACGGCAACTTCGGGCAGACGAACTACGTCGCCACCAAGGCCGGCGTCATCGGCATGACCCGCACGTGGGCCCGCGAACTGGCGAAGTTCAAGATCCGGGTCAACGCGGTGGCCCCCGGCTTCATCGCCACCGAGATCCTGAAGGCGATGCCGGCCAAGGTGCTGGAGGGTATGATTGCGAAAACGCCGCTCGGGCGGATGGGCGAGCCGTCGGACATCGCCAACGCGTATGTGTGGCTGGCGTCCGACCTGGCGTCGTTCGTGACCGGCACCGTGATTTCGGTGGACGGCGGCATCGTGATCGGCACCTGATCCTGCAGAGAGGCTGAGATGAAACCCATCTACATCGCGGCGTACCACCAGTCCGAGTTCGGCAAGCTGATGGCCCTGACGGTGCCGGACATCGTCACGGCGTCCGTGAAGGGGGTCTGCGGCGAGATCGACTGCGATCCCTCGGCGATCGACGTCGGGTCCGTCGGCGCCACGTGCACGTACACCCTCAACCAGCAGGGCCTGCTCGCCGGCCTGATGGCCACCGTGCCCGGCCTGGCCGGCAAGCCCATCGAATCGGTCGAGAACGCCTGCGCCTCGGGCGGACAGGCGATCCTGTCGGTGATCTACAAGCTGCTGCTCGGGCAGGGCGAGGTCGGCATGGCCGTCGGGTTCGAGAAGATGCGCGACGCCGAGGGCAAGATGGACGGCAAGCTCATCGGCCAGGCCCTGGGCGTGTTCTCGCACCCCGACGAGCGCCCCGGCAAGACGTACATCTTCCCGCACATCTTCGCGGAGGTGATGGCGGACTACATGAAGACGCACGGCGTGACCGAGCGCGATCTGGCGCACGTCTCGTGCGTCGAGTACGGGAACGCCAACAAGAATCCGTACGCCCAGATGCGCAAGATCAAGGTGACGCTCGACGAGTGCGCCAGCCTCGGCGACCGCAACAAGTACATCGTCGACGGCCTGCCGCTGAAGACCTACGACTGTTCGCAGATCACCGATGGGTACGCGGCTCTCATCATCGCCACCGACGAGGGGCTGGCGCGTCTCGGCGTGAAGAAGGCCGACTGCGTCCGGATCGCGGGCTACGCCCAGGCTACAGATTCGCTGCTGCGGGAAGGGCGCAACGTCCTGAAGCCCGAGGGGGCCATGGGCGCCATGAACCGGGCGTACCGGATGGCCGGGATCACGGCGCAGGACGTGAACGTGGCCGAACTCCACGACTGCTTCACGGTCATGGGCGCCATCGGCACCGAGGTCATCGGCAAGGCGCCGTACGGCCAGGGCGCGAAGTACTGGGTGGACGGCCGGGCGGCGGTAAACGGCGAGTGCGGCATCAACACCTCGGGCGGTCTCATCGCCAAGGGGCACCCGGTCGGGGCGACCGGGGTCGCGATGCTGGGCTGGGCGGCCTGGCAGTTGCTGGGCCGCGTCCCGGCCGACCTCCAGGTGAAGAACGCGAAGGCGGCAGCGACGTTCAACATCGGCGGCCCCATCTGCGCGTCGGTGTGCACGGTCCTGACGCCGGCGTAGAACGACCCATGGCAGAGCTGACACCCGACTGCACGGGCTATCTCCAGGCCGACGGCCGGCAGATCTACTACGAACGCTTCGGCACGGGCCGGCGCGAGACGATCTGCCTGCTGAACGGCCTGGCCATGCACACCAAGGCCTGGTACGGCTTCGTTCCCATGCTGACCGACGAGTTCGACGTCCTGCTCTGGGACTACCTGGGGCAGGGCAACTCGTCGCAGGACGACGTCCCGTACGACATCCCGCGGCTGTGCGACTACCTCGCGATGATCGCCGACGAACTGGCGATCCCGCAGTTCCACCTGATGGGCATCTCGTACGGGGGCTTCATCGGCCTCGACTTCGCCCGCCGGTACCAGCAGCGCCTGCACACGCTGACGGTGTCGGGCATCCTGCTCACCCACGAGCAGCTGTTCCAGATGTACGAGGACATCTCCCTCCGCTTCTACCGCGGATCGCCGGAGGTGTTCGAGATGTACACGCACTACATGTACGAGAAGATCTTCGGCGAGGCCTTCGTCCTGAAGGTGCAGGACAACCTCGCCGCGATGCGCGAGCGGTTCTACGAGCGGTACAAGGACCGGCGCCACTGCCTGATCCGGCTGACCGAGGCGCAGAACCGGCTGTTCGCCGCCCTCGACGGGAACCTGCCCGGCTACCAGGCCATCCGCACGCCGACCCTGATCATGGCCGGCGCCGAGGATCGGGCGATCCCGCCCTGGGTCCAGCGCAAGCTCACCGGGATCCTGCCCCACGCCCGCTACGAGGTCGTGGCGGATTCGGGTCACTGCGTCTACATCGAGCAGCCCACGGCGTTTTTCGGTAACATCAAGCGGTTTGCGACGGCCCGGTCCCTCGAGTTCGATTTCGTGTCATGAACCAGGAAGAACGATCGTTGCGGAGCCGGGCGCAGGTCCTCGAGGCCGCGCTCGGCCTCTTCTCGCACCAGGGCTACCGCGCCACGAGCATGCGCGACATCGCGGCGCGCGCCGGCGTCTCCACCGGCAACGTCTACCATCACTTCCGGGACAAGGAGTCGATCTTCCGCGAGCTCCTGGACCATTACTGGCGGGCCATCGAAGACCCCGAGTTCCCCATCAACCGGGCCCTGCGCACGGGCAGCTTCCCGGAGAACATCGAGGAAATCGGCCGCGCCGCGCGCGAGAGCGTGGCGGCGTGGCGGCCCTACGTCGCGCTCATCTACGTGGACGTCGTGGAGTTCGAGGGCACGCACATCCGCAAGTTCTACTCGGACATGGCGGGACGCTTCGAGCGGTTCGTCGAGGCCTACCGCGACGAGATCAAGTTCGAAGGCAAGCTCCGCGACGGGATCACCGCGGGCGCGGCCGTCATGCTGGTGTTCAGGACCTTTCTGCAGTACTTCGCCGTGGAGATCGTGTTCGGGGTGCAGGAGCACTTCGGCAAGAGCAGCGACGAGGTGATCCGCGAGATCGCCGACATCCTGCGGCACGGCATGCTCAGACCTCAGGCCTGAGCTCCCAGACCTCCTCCAGGGCATCCACGATCAGGGCGCGGAACAGCCCCACCTTGTAGCGGTTGTCCGCCAGCGGCAC
>CAYNDV010000237.1:3504-4801 GCA_964396055.1 uncultured Vicinamibacterales bacterium
CGGCAGGGGCGGCAACAGGATGTCGGTGAGGATGTCGGCCTGGCCCAGCACGTTCTCGCGCAGCAGGTTCCGGGTGGGCGGCAGGAAGAACGCATCGAACGGCACAGTCCGCGTCCCGCCGGGGCCGGCAATCCGCGCCTGCGCGTCCAGCGCCACGAGCGCGGGCGCCACGTCCGACGGGTGCACCATGTGGCACAGGTCGCCGCCGAGGATGCCATGGTAGGCGTTCTCGCCGTCGACGGCAAAACACAACTCGCCGCCCTTGCGCGCACAAACCGTGTCGCTGCGCAGGTACCAGCAGCGGGGACGCTGGCAGAGGTTGCCGCCCACCGTTGCCCGGGCCTGCGCGTCGCCGTGTGCCGCGCACGCTGCCGCCCGCGCCAGCGCGACCAGCGGGCCCTCGAGCAGCGGTGACGCGCCGATCTCGGCGAGCGTCGCCAGGGCGCCGATGCGCACCCCGCCGTCGGGCAGCGGCTCGATGCCGCGCAGTTCGTCGAGGCCCGCGATGGAGACGATCTTCGTCGTCCGGGGACCGTCGATGTGCAGGGACGCGGCCAGATCGGTCCCGGCGGCCGACACGCGGGCGCGCCCGGCTGCCAGCTGCATCACGGCGTCGTGCACGCTACGCGCCCGGATGAACGTCAGGTCGTCGTTCACGGCCGAAGTATACCTCCGCCCAGCAGGCAAACGGGAAGTAGAGGAGGGCCAGCATCCACAGCGTTGTCGTTTCCCGCTGGACATCGGCGAGGCCCGCGCCGGCGCGCAGCACGCGCACGTATGCCGGGATGGCCGACGAGGTGGGCACAAGCTGCGCGGCCCAGCGGAGCCAGGCCGGCAGCGCCTCGACAGGCCACGAGAAACCGGCGATGAAGACGAAGGGCAGGGACGTGAACAGCAGCACCTGCACGGCCGTCTCGCGGCGCCGGAACAGGCCGCGCAGGGCCAGCGCCAGCAGGGTCACCGACAGCAGGAAGGGGGTCGTCACGAGCGCGATGACCCCGGCCGGGGCCGTGACCGGGAACCCCTGATACCACAGCGCGAACCCGAAGCAGTACGCCGCGTTTGCCGCAAACAGGGCGAGGTATGGCGCGGCGCGGCCGATGACGGACAGCGCTGCCCGGGCAGTTGTCGTGCCGCCGCCGTTGCCCGCCGCCGGCGTTCCGGCTCGCTCGCGTGCGAGGCGCTCGTGCCTGGTTCCGCCCGCGAGCCCTGCCCCGATGAGCAGGGTCTGCTGCAGGACGAGCACCAGCACCGCCGGGACGACGTACGTGGCGTACCCGGCGGCCGGGCTGAAGAG
>CAYNDV010000238.1:0-4801 GCA_964396055.1 uncultured Vicinamibacterales bacterium
GCAGCGACCAGGTGGCCATCGACGCCGTGGCCGCGAAGCTGATGGGCTTCAACCCCCTCGACATCAAGTTCATCCGCCTGGCGCACGACGCGGGGCTGGGCTGCGGCGACCCCCGCGCGATCGAGATCGTGGGCGACGCCGAGGCCGCGAAGGAGAACTGGCACTTCGTCGGGCCCTTCAAGAAGATGACCTTCGCCTCGCGGATGCAGCACCTCATCTACTGGGGCCCGCTGAAGAAACCCATCGAGTGGAGCCTGAAGACCGTGCTGGCGCCCTGGTCCTACATCGCCAGCGTGGTCTACCACGACAGCTTCTGGTACCCGATGAACGCCGACCGGATGATGAAGGACGTGCTCGCGAGCGACTGGGGCCGCCTGTTCCAGAACTGGAACACGGCGCAGGCCGATGCCCACGGCTTCCCCGACGTCGGGGCCGCGCCCGCCGAGGTGCCGCGCCTGGGCGCGCGCGCGCTCGGCAAGTCCTTCGGCGTGCTCGGGACGTGCGTGGTCGAGGCACCCGAGTTCTCCAACAAGAAGCGCAAGGTCGTGAAGCCGGCATAGCGGACGTCACCGCGGACAGGCCACAGGCCCCGTCATGCGCCGCTTCGGTTCCCTCCTGGTGATCGCGGCCACGTTCGCGAGCGTGGCCGCCGCCTTTACCGCCGCCCTGGCGGCACGGTTCGGTTTCGGGCCCTGGATCGTGCCGGCGCACGCCGTGCTCGTGCTCGTGCTGCTGGCGGGCACCGTGCTCCTGATCGCGCTCCTGCGGCGCGCATGGCCCGGCAGCCGGTGCGCCGTCCTGGGGCCGCTCACCGCCCTGGCCGCGGGCCTCGTGTCACTCTACGCCTTCACCTGGGTCGGCCGGACCGCGTGGATGGAGGTCCTGTCCCTCGAGGTGCTGCTGGCCTGGGCGCCCCGGTTCCCGGCGCTGGCAGCCCAGATGCTGCCGGTGTCGCTCTGGTGGATTGCGCTCGCCGTCGCGGCGCCCGGCGCCGGCCTGCTCTGGCTGCTGTGGCGCAGCGCCCCCGCCGTCGGCGGGGCCGCCGATCGGTTGCTGGCGTCGGCCGGGGGCCGCGCGCCCGTGCGCACCGGCATCCTGACGCTGGCCGCCGGCGCGGTCATCAGCGGCGGCGCGTACTGGACCGTCAAGGACATGCTTCCGCTGCGCGGCGAACCGCTCACGGGGCTTCTTCCGCACGCGGCGTCGCACCGGATCGTCGTGTCGCAGCTGCCGCCGGACATGGCAGCCGCGCGGCGGACGGGGAAGGGGCCGCGGCCAGGGACCGCGGTTCGTGCGGCGACGGAGCCGCGCAAGCACGTCATCCTCATCGTCGTGGACGCGTTGCGCGCCGATCGCCTGCCCGGCCGCGGGTACGCCCGCGACCTGATGCCGCGCCTGGCCGCGCGGCTCGCGGCGCAGCCGGTCCTCACCGCGCAGTGGGCCACGGCGGCGTGCCCGATCTCGCTCTGCGGCGTGCTGGCGCTGCTGACGTCGCACCAGTACGCGCGACTGGGCCCGGACGTCGTCGGCCTGCCCGACGTGCTCGCCGACGCGGGCTACACCACGTGGTACGTCATGTCGGGGGACTTCACGTTCGGGTATCCCGGCGTCAAGGCGCTGTTTGCGCCGCGGGCCCGGCTCTTCCGCGACGGCCTGACGACGACGGCGTACGCGCCGTACGACGATCGGCACGTGCTCGACGGCCTGGGGGAACTGCCGAAGGCCGGCCTGGAGCCGGCGTTCATCTACGTGCACTTGCACTCGGCCCACGCCGTCGGCGCGCGCGTCGATCCGCCGGTCTACACGCCCGCCAGCCGCGGCCTGGAGGCCTTCGCCGCCCACGGCCTGCGCGGCTGGCTGACGCGGCTGCTGCGCCACGTCACGAAGGACCACGAGGTGGTGCCCACGGACCTGCGGAGCCTGGTGAACTACTACGACAACGGCGTGCGGCAGGCCGACCGGATGGTCGACGAGGTGCTCGCGCACCTGGCTACGCTCGGCTACCTCGAGCGCGCGACCACGGTGATCACCTCCGACCATGGCGAGGCGCTGGGCGAGCACGGCGACGTCTTCCACGGCGACAACCTGTTCGGCGAGAGCCTCGACGTGCCGATCCTGGTCTTCGACCGTGATCTGGAAGCGGGCCGCGCCGTGCCGTATGCCATCCAGCAGGACGTGGCGCCGACGGTGGCGGACCTGGCCGGCGTGGCGCCGCATCCATCGTGGGAAGGGCGCTCGCTGCGTGACGGTGTGTCCCCCGAGTGGTCCTTCCATCAGACGACGCACCTGGAGCCGCTGCACGCGGTGATCTGGCGCCGGGACGCGGCCGTCTACAAGTACGTCTACGACACCCGCGACGGCCGCGAGCAGGTGTTCGATCTGGCGGCCGACCCTGCGGAGCGGGTCGATCTCATCGGCCGCGCGCCGGCGGAGGTGCGCGCCGCCCTGCGCGCCGCCCACGCCCGTAACTGGTCGTCACCGCTTCCGGTCGGGCTTCACGATCGCCGGTAGGATATCGATTACGCGCGCCCGGGTCAGGGCCGGGGCACGGGCGTGCCACGCAGGCACCGGCCGGAATCGTGCAGGCAGCGGTCGAACGAGCCGCCCGTCCGCGACGTAGAATCAGGAAACAGGGGAGACCACTGCGTGAAGACAACCACCGCGAAAGCTGGATTGCTGATTGCCCTGCTGGCCACGGCCACCATGGCCGCCCAGCAGCCGGCGCCCACGCCGCTCGTGTCGGGCATCGATGCCTCGACGTTCGACAAGACCGTCCGGCCGCAGGACGACTTCTTCCGCCACGTCAACGGCACGTGGCTGGCAAAGACGCCCATCCCGGCCGACAAGGCGTCTTACGGCGCCTTCGACATGCTGTTCGACAAGTCGGAAGTCGATCTCCGAGCCATCGTCGAGGAGGCCGCGAAGGCTGGCGGCGCACCGGGTTCCGACAGCCGCAAGATCGGCGACATGTACGCCAGTTTCATGGACGAGTCGCGCGTCGAGTCGCTGGGGCTGAAGCCGCTCGCCGCCGAACTGGCGGCCATCGACGCGCTCGGGACGAAGGCCGCCCTGGCCCGCCACTTCGGCCGCCTGGCCGCCATCGGCGCCGCCACGCCGTTCCAGTTCTTCGTCGAGGGCGACTTCAAGGACCCGAAGACCAACGCCCTGTTCGTCTACCAGGGCGGCCTCGGCCTGCCCGACCGCGACTACTACGTGAACGACGATGCCAAGCTGGCGGAGTACCGGACGAAGTACGCCACCCTGGTGCGGACGCTGCTGACGCTGGGCGGGCTGCCGTCGCCCGAGACGCTCACCACCGACATCGTCGCCGTCGAGACCCACCTGGCGAAGGCCCAGTGGACCAACGTCGAGACCCGCGACATCGTGAAGATGTACAACAAGTTCGCGGTGGCCGACCTCGGCCGCGAGTTTCCGGGCTTCGACTGGCAGGCCTGGCTGGCCGGCCTCGGCGCGCCCGCGGCCGCGTCCGTGATCGTCGCGCAGCCGAGCTACGCGAAGGCCGTGGCGGCGGCGGTCAACGAGTGGCCCGTGGAGCGGTGGAAGCCGTACCTGAAGGCCTCGCTCATCCGCAGCTACGCGCCGTACCTGCCGAAGGCCTTCGTGGACGCGCGTTTCGAGTTCTACGGAAAGACCCTGGCGGGCACGCCGGAAATCCGGCCTCGCTGGAAACGCGCCGTGGCTGCCATCGAGACTACCCTCGGCGACATGCTCGGGAAGCTCTACGTGGCGCGCCACTTCCCGCCAGAGGCCAAGGCGCGGATGGAGCAGCTGGTCGAGAACCTGCGCCGCGCCTACAAGGACGGCATCGAGCAGCTGGCCTGGATGGACGCGGCCACGCGCGCGGAGGCCCAGAAGAAGCTGGCGTCGTTCCGCCCGAAGATCGGGTACCCGAACAAGTGGCGCGACTACTCGGCGGTGGAGATCAAGGCCGACGACCTCGTGGGCAACATCGTGCGCGCCAGCGCCGCCGACAGCGCCTACCAGCTGGCCAAGGTCGGCAAGCCCATCGACCTCGAAGAATGGGGCATGACGCCGCAGACGGTGAACGCGTTCTACAACCCCGTCAAGAACGAGATCGTGTTCCCGGCGGCGATCCTGCAGCCGCCGTTCTTCAACATGGCCGCCGACGATGCGGTGAACTACGGGGCCATCGGGGCGGTCATCGGCCACGAGATGGGGCACGGCTTCGACGACCAGGGCCGCCAGTTCGACGGCACGGGGACGATGCGCGACTGGTGGACCCCGCGCGACGCGGAGGAATACAAGAAGCGCACCACGCAGCTCGTGGCGCAGTTCTCGGCCTACGAGGCCCTGCCGGGCCTGAAGGTGAACGGCGAGCTGACGCTGGGCGAGAACATCGGCGACCTTACCGGCATGACCATCTCCCACCGCGCGTACCTGCTGGCCCTGGGAGGCAAGGCGGCGCCGGTCATCGACGGGTGGACCGGCGACCAGCGGTTCTTCTTCGGCTGGGCGCAGGTGTGGCGGAGCCAGACGCGTGACGACGCGCTGCGGCAGCAGGTGCTCACCGATCCGCACCCGCCCGAGGTGTTCCGCGCCAACGGGCCGCTCGGCAACGTGCCCGAGTTCTACACGACGTTCGGCGTCAAGCCGGGCGACAAGCTGTACATCGAGCCGGAGAAGAGAGTAAAGATCTGGTAGAAGCAAGAAGCAAGAAGCAAGAAGGAGCGCGCCTCAACGAGACGGGCGCGGCGGGTGTAGTGCGGGGCTTCAGCCCCGCCTCGGAATCGCCGCGCCCGTCGTCTCTTCTCTAGCCTCT
>CAYNDV010000239.1:0-4760 GCA_964396055.1 uncultured Vicinamibacterales bacterium
GCCTGGCGCACCTTGTTCATGTAGAGCGTGAGGCTCTCGATCATGTCCTGCGCGTTGCTGGTGGCTGCGTCCATGGCGGTCATCCGCGCCGCGTTCTCGGCCGCCGCGCTCTCGAGCAGGGCGCGCCACACCTCCACCCGCACGTACGCCGGCAGGATGCGGGCGAACAGTTCGGCCGCCGACGGTTCGTAGATGTAGTCCACGCGGGCGGCCGGGTCGAGTTCGGCCAGCGACGCGCGCGGGATGGGCAGCATCTTTTCCACCACCACGCGCTGCTGCAGCACCGACTTGAACTCGTTGTAGACCAGGTATACCGCGTCCACGTGGCCGTCGGTGAACTGCTGCTCGGCCACGGCGGCAATCTCCTCGGCGTCCTCGAAAGCGAGGCGCTGGAAGATGTTCACGCGCTCGTAGGCCACCGGCAGGCCGCGGCGCACGAAGAAGTCGCGGCCCTTGCGGCCCACGAGGCCCAGCGTCACGTCCACCCCGGGGTTCGACAGGATGAAGGTGCCGGCCGCCTTGATGATGTTCGTGTTGAAGCTGCCGCACAGGCCCTTGTCGGCCGTCATCACGAACACCAGGGCGTGGCGCTCCTCGCGGATGGCGAGCAGCGGGTGCGCCTCGGCGTCGGTGCGGCTGGCCAGGTCGCTCAGCAGGCGGCGCGTCTCGTTGGAGAACGGCCGCGCGTTGAAGATGCGCTCCTGCGACTTGCGCAGCCGCGACGCGGCGATCATCTTCATCGCCTTCGTGATCTGCTGCGTGCTCTTCACCGCGCGGATGCGCCGGCGGAGGTCGATCAGTGATGGCATAAGTGCTCGTCAGAAAACGTGTCAGAAGACAGAAGGCAGGAGACAGAAGACAGAAGATGGCGGGGCGATCAGCCTTCCTTCTGTCTCCTGTCTTCTGTCTTCTGTCTTCTGTCTCTTCACGCCGCAGTCACCTTCCGTGCCGCCGCAAACGTCTCGCCGAACTCCTTCAGCGCCGCCGACATCTCCGCCTTCAGCCCATCGTCGATCTGCTTCTTCTCGGCGAGGGTGCGGAGGATCGACGCCTTGCGGGCGTCGAAGAACTTGTAGAGCTCCTGCTCGTACTCGCCCACCTGCTCCACGGCCACCGGGTCGAGGAACCCGTTGGTGCCGGCGAAGATCATGAGCACCTGCTTCTCGACGGCCAGCGGCTGGTACTGGGGCTGCTTGAGCACCTCCACGAGGCGCCGGCCGCGGTTGAGCTGGGCCTGCGTCGACTTGTCGAGGTCGGAGCCGAACTGGGCGAACGCCGCCAGTTCGCGGAACTGCGCCATGTCGAGGCGCAGGGTGCCCGCCACCTGGCGCATGGCCTTCACCTGGGCCGACCCGCCGACGCGCGAGACCGAGTTGCCGACGTTGATGGCCGGCCGCACGCCCTGGTGGAAGAGGTCGGTCTCGAGGAAGATCTGGCCGTCGGTGATCGAAATCACGTTGGTCGGGATGTAGGCCGAGAGGTCGCCGGCCTGCGTCTCGATGATCGGCAGCGCCGTCAGCGAGCCGCCGCCGAGGGCTTTGTTCAGCTTCGCCGCGCGCTCGAGCAGGCGCGAGTGCAGGTAGAACACGTCGCCGGGGTACGCCTCGCGGCCCGGCGGGCGGCGCAGCAGCAGCGAGATCTCGCGGTAGGCCTGGGCGTGCTTCGAGAGGTCGTCGTAGACGCACAGCGCGTGGCCGCCCTTGTCGCGGAAGTACTCGCCGATGGTGCACGCCGCGAACGGGCTGATGTACAGCATCGGCGCCGGGTCGGACGCCGTGGCCGCCACGACGATGGTGTATTCCATCGCGCCGGCCTCCTCGAGCGTCTTGACCACCTGGGCCACCGTCGACTGCTTCTGCCCGATGGCGTTGTAGATGCAGATGACGTTCTGGCCCTTCTGGTTGATGATCGTGTCGACCGCGATGGCGGTCTTGCCGGTCTGCCGGTCGCCGATGATCAGCTCGCGCTGGCCGCGGCCGATGGGCACCATGGCGTCGATGGCCTTGAGGCCGGTCTGCAGCGGCTCCTTCACGCCCTGCCGATCGACGACGCCCGGCGCGATGCGCTCGATGGGCTCGTAGCGGTCGGTGACGATGGGGCCCTTGCCGTCGAGGGGCTGGCCGAGGGAGTTCACCACGCGGCCGACCATGGCGTCGCCCACGGGGACCGAGATGATCCGGCCCGTGCGCTTCACCTGGTCGCCTTCCTTGATGGCGTGGTACTCGCCCAGGAGCACGCAGCCCACGCTGTCCTCCTCGAGGTTCAGCGCGATCCCGAAGACGCCGTGCGGGAACTCGAGCATCTCGCCGGCCATCGTCTTTTCGACGCCGTGGACGCGCGCGATGCCGTCGCCGACGGCCACGACGCTGCCGACCTCGGCGACGTCGACGTCGACGGCGTGGCTGCCAATCTGCTCGCGGATGATCTTGGAGATTTCTTCGGCTCGGATGTTCATGCTGCTTCTCAGGGGCTCGGGGCTTGGGCCTCGGGGCTCGGGGAAGACCCCCTCACCTGGCTCCGCGCGACCCCACGCCCGTTGTTCGTGACTCGTTCCCGCCGCGCGCCGTGTATCGTGCTTCGTGTATCGTGCTTCTTCTTGCTTCTTGCTTCTTGCTTCTGAGAGCGTCAGTTCGCCCCGGCGAGGCGCTCCTGCATCTTCTCCAACTGCCGCTTCACGGAGCCGTCGTACACCGTGCTGCCGATGCGCGCCACGACGCCGCCGAGGATGTCGCCGCGGGTGGCGGTCTCCATCAGCACGGTCCGGCCCGTGAGGGCCGCAAGCTTGTCCTTGATCCGATCGGCGCTTCCCTCATCGAGGGGCACGGCCGTCGTCACATGCGCGCGCACCACCTGCTGGTGATCGAACAGCCGCACGCGGTACGTCTCGAGCAGGTCGGGCAGCAGCACGAACCGGTCGCGGTCCGCGAGCATCACGACGAGCTTGTGCAGGACCGGGCGCAGCGACAGCTTCGGCAGCAGTTCGGCCACCACGGCGCGTTTCTTCTGCACCGGCACCGCGGGGTTGGTCACGGCGCGCCACAGGTCCGCGTGGCCCGTGAAGAGATCCACCACGCCGGCGAGCTGCTGCTCGACCACCTGCGGGTCGTCCTCGGCCAGGGCCACATCGAATAGTGCGCGCGCGTACCGAGACGCGGCCATTTTCTGGGTCATGCTTCGCTCGTTCAGAAGAAGACAGGAGTCAGAAGACAGGAGACAGAATAAGGCATCGACCTCTGACTTCTGCCTTCTGTCTTCTGTCTCCTGTCTTCTGTCCCTGTCCTACCCCACCATCCCCACGTACCGGTCCACCAGTCGCGCGTGGTCGGCCGGGGTCATCGTCTTCGTGATCTCCGCGGTGGCGGCGGCGACGGCCCGGCTGGCGGCCATCCGCACCAGGTCGCGCTCGGCGGCTTTTCCGTGGAGGGTAATCTCGCGCTGCATCTGCGCAAGCAGCCGCTCGCGTTCGGTCTCGGCCGCGGCGCGGATGCGCGCTTCTTCGGCCGCAACCTCTTCGGCGCCGGTCCTGCGCAGGGTGTCGAGCTCCACCGGGAGCGCGGCCAGCTTCTGGTCGATCTCCGCCAACTGCGCGGCGGCGGCGGCCTTCATGTCGGCGGCCTTCACCAGTTCGCTGCGAATCTGCTGCCCCCGGCCCTTGAGGTAGTCGGCAATGGGCGTCCGCCCGAAGTAGACGAGGGTGCCGGCGAGGAGGCCGAAGTTCAAGAACTTCGCCAGCATCTCGACCACGGGGTTGCCATGGTCACCGCCGTGTTCCTCGGCGCCGCCGTGCGACGCGGCGGCATTGCCCTGCGCGTCATGGGCGGTGGGCGGCGCAGCCTGACCGGCGTCGGCGTGATCGGGTGTGGCAGAGAGCTGACTAGCCGCGTGATCGGCGGCGGGCGTGGTGGCGGGCGCCGCGTGCTGGTCCGGCGCATGAGCCGGGGCAGCGGCCTCCTGTGCGAACACCACCATTCCGGAGCCGGCCGCCAGCGTGGCGGCGAGCAGGATGGCGGCGCCGCGGCCCAGCACCTTGCGGGCAATCTCGTGGCCCAGGGCTTCGGCGTCGTGCTCGAGCTGCGCCTTCGCCTGCGCGGACTGCTGCTCGAGTTGCGTCTTCGCGCTGGCGAGCGAGGCGTCCATTTCGGCCTTCGTTCGGGCCATCAGGTCGGTGCGGTAGGCTTCGGCCGCCTTGCGGCGCTCGTCCATCTGCTTGTAGAGATCGGCCCGGGCGGCGCCGAGTTTCGAGTCGAATTCCGCCGTGGCGGCCTGCGCCCGGGCGGCGGCCGAGTTGGCAAGGTCCATCGCCGACTTCACCGCGCTCTCGCGCTCCTGCATCGTACGGACCAGGGGCTTGAAGAGCACGCGATCGAGGGCGAACGCGAGCACGAGCACGGCCAGGATGACCCAGACAACAGAGATATCCGGAAGCACGCCTTCGCCTCCACAGCGCCGACCCCGTCGGCAGCACCGTCAAAACACTGATTCTACTAAAGAAAGGGGCCCGGGGCTAGGGGCGTGGGGCGTGGGGCGTGGGGCGTGGGGCGTGGGGCGTGGGGCGTGGGGCGTTGAGGATTGTCAGAAGCAAGAATCAAGAAGCAAGAAGAGATCGCGCGGTCGCGCCCCAACCGTGAACCGTGAAACCTGAACCGAGAACCCCTCGGGCCGGATACGGCCGCGAACCAGCCGTACGGAGCAGGCCGCGGAGATTGTCACGTCCGGCTGACCTGTCCCGAGCGACGTCGAGGGAAGCCGGACGCCACGAA
>CAYNDV010000240.1:0-4751 GCA_964396055.1 uncultured Vicinamibacterales bacterium
ACCACCGACACGAGGTAGCTGCCGAGGCCCTGGGCGACGATGCCGAACTGCTGGGCCAGCCACCCGCCAATCCACGCGCCCGCCACACCGACGAGGATGTTCGCGATGATGCCCATCTGCGCGTTCGTCTTCATGACGATGCTCGCCAGCCAGCCGATGACGCCGCCGATGATGAGGGTCACGATCATGGTTGTCACCCGCCTCCTTCGTTACCGGCTCTTATACACCCGTTCGAGCTCGTCGATGACCACGCGCCGGATGTCCCGGAACTCCTGTACCTGGCCGACCTGGGGATGGGCGCGCGTGAGGAAGCCGAGGTTGATCTCGCCGCCGCTCAGCAGGAAGTCGGTCAGGGCGACGGTGTACGTCGCCGCCGGATCGATGGGCGCGCCGCCCACGGACCACGTGCCGTTCTCCCACCTGGCCCCCCACGGGTGGAGGTACCCGCCCAGGCCCTGGTTGTTCACGCCCTGTTCGAGCACCCGCGCCAGCAGCGCCCCCCCGAACGTGGCTTTCACCACCTTCCCGCCGAAGGGGAGGACGCGGATGATGTCGTACTCGGTCACCGGACCCGCCGGCAGCACGTCGTCGATGCGTACCGACCCGCCGTTGAAGAGGGCCACCTGGGCGCCCGGCACCTCGTGTGCGAGGGCGGTCGCGATGAGATCCGTCAGGCGGCCGGCTCGGTTGCGCACCGTCGCTTCGCGCCCGTCGAGCGGCTCGGTGGTGGTGGCGACCACGGCTTCGGGCGTGAATCCATCGCGCCGGAACGCCGCGAAGCCCTGCTCGACCCACTGGCGGGCCCGGGCGTCCACCGCCGGGTCGGCCGCGATGTGCTCGTCGATCACCTGCAGCCGCGTCGACACCTCCGGGCGGCTGCCCGGCGCGCCGAAGCTGAGGCTGACCACGGCCAGCGAACGCACGTTGGCGTCGGCCTTCACGATCGGCACGAACCGCGGCCCGCGCCACGCGAGCCAGTTCTCGTGCTCGTGGCCGCCAAGGGCGACGTCGATCTCCGGCAGGGCCGCCACGAACGCCGCGTCTTCGGCCAGCGACAGGTGCGTGATGGCCACGATGGCGTCCACCTTGCCATGCAGGGTGCCGATCTCGTTTCGCGCGGCGTCGATCGGGTCGCGGTACTTCACCCAGTCCTTCTTCGTGCTGCCAACCGTCACGCCGATGAGCCCGAGGCGGACGGTGCGCCCCCCGGCCTCGATCGGCACGATGACCGAGGTGGGCACGCCGGGAAACGGCCGACCGGCGGCGTCGGTCACGTTGGTCGAGACAATGCGGAACCGGGCCTCGGCCAGGTGCCGCCGGAAGGCCGCCTCCGAGACGTCGAACTCGTGGTTGCCGAACGTCGCCCAGTCGAGTCCCGTCGCGTTCAGGACATCCACCATCTGGCGCCCGGCCAGGGGTTCGCCGTCCACCCGGGCCGTTCCGAGCGCCGAGGGCGACAGGTAGTCGCCGCCCAGGGTGACGAGCACCGGGGGGCGGCTGGCTTCGACGCCCGCAATGACCGTGGCCACGCGCGCCAGCCCACCGAACTTCCCGCCTTCGACCGGCAGGATCTCGTACACGTCGTTCAGGTGGACGATCGTAACCACTGCCGGCGGGGTGGCCGGCTGCTGACCGGCAGACACGGATCCGGCGGCCGCGACACTCAGCCATCCACACGCCAGCGCGCGCCACAGCGCGCGGCCGATTCGGTTCTGCATCAGGGGGCCTCCGTCCCCATTGTAGCCGCCCGGGTGCTAGACTCACATCAGGCTGACAGGAAGCCTCTCTTCCATGCGACCACGATCCGCCAGGCCCCACGCGCTGCTGCTCGCGATGGCGCTTCCCGCCATGCTGGCGCCCGCCGTGCCTGCGGCAGGCCCCCAGGCCGGTGGCGCGTCCCCGGCCGCGGCCGTGGTCATCGACGTCGTGGCCACGGACAAGGCCGGCGCGGCCGTCGAGTCACTTTCCGCATCGGACTTCACGGTCACCGTCGACGGCGCGCGCGTGCCTGTGGCCTCCGTACGGTACGTCGCGCGCGGTCCGGGCGCGCGGCCCCTCGCCCAGCGCCTCGCGGCCGGACGCCAGGCCGGGCCGGAGACGTTCGCGGCCGAACCCTCGCGGGTGGTCCTCGTCGTGATTGACCAGACGACCATCGTGCGCGGTGACGAGAAGACCGCCACCGGCGCGGTCCGCCAGGTCATCGATCGCCTCGGCCTCGACGACCGCCTGGGCATCCTGCGCCTGCCCCTCACCGTGGACGCGGATATCTCGCTCAGTCGCGACCGGCCCGCGCAGATCGCCTCGTTGCGCCAGGTCATGGGACAGCTCGCGGCCAGCGCGCCGCTCATGGCCGACACGATGGAGGGGCGGCCCGACCCGGGCGCGCTCATTGCCTTGAACCCGGAGCGCGCCGGCAGCGCGGAGCGCGCCGCGGAAGCCGACCCGGCCCCGCGCGCCGCGGTGGACGAGTCGAAGTTGCCCGCGGGAGCCGGCGAGCGCGTGCGCAACAGCAACCTGGTGGAACTGGTGGCCCTGTTCCGGTCGATGCAGGCCGCACCCGGGCGCAAGACGCTGCTGCTCTTTTCGGCCGGGCTGACGGGCGCCACGCGGCCGCTCATCGAGGACGCGGCGCAGGCCGCCGCCCGCGCCCATGTGGTCGTGCACGCCTTCGGATTGAAGGGTTCCCGGTTTGCTGAGGACGCCCCGGATGCCGGCGCCCTCGACACGCTCGCCCGCGCCACGGGCGGCCAGTTCGTGGCCGTGTCGCGCAAGGTCGAAGAGGCGGCGGCCCGGGTGGCCGCCGGCCTCAGCGGGTGTTACGTGCTCGGCCTCGAGATGCCGGGCGCCGCGGTCGGGAACGCCGCCCGGCAGGTCCGCATCTCGGTGTCGAGGGCCGGCGTCACGGCCCGGGCACCGGCGTGGCTCGTGCCCCGGGCCGACGCCGACGACGACGAGGCGGCGCCGCCGGCCCCGGCGCCCGTCGCGGGCGGGGTGGCAGCCCCCGAAACGCCGGAGACGAGCACCCGCCCGCGTGACCCCGTCCGGCCGGTGCGGCCGCCGTCGCCAGAGGCTCTCGCCAGGGAAGCCGAACTGCGACGCGTCGTGGCGCGGATGGCCGACTACATCGGCACGTACCAGCGCGAGTTCTCGTCGGTGGTGGCCGAAGAATCGTACGAGCAGACGGACTGGCGGACGGGCGTCTCCACCAAGACGCTCCGCATCAAGTCGGACATGCTGCTCGTCCGCAACGAGTCCGACGGCGAGTGGGTGTCGTTCCGCGACGTGTTCGAGGTGGACGGCAAGCCCGTCCGCGAACGCGACGATCGCCTCCAGCGGCTGTTCCTCGACAAGTCCCTCGACGGCCGGGCCCGCTTCGCGGCCATCCTCGAGGACAGCGCGCGGTACAACCTCGGGCCGGTCCGGCGGACGGTGAACGCGCCGCAGTTTCCGCTCACGTTCCTGGAGGCCGCCAACCAGCCGCGGATGCGCATCACGGCCGGCGACACGGGGACGCGGGACGGCCTGCCCGTGTGGGAGATCGAGTACGTCGAGGTGGCGTCGCCCACGATTGTCAGCACCGACGAGGGTACGGACCAGCCGGCCCGCGGCCGCTTCGTCGTCGATCCCGTGTCGGGAACCGTGCTGGAGACCCGCACGACCTACGCCCGGCAGGGACGGGGCCAGATCGAATACATCGTGCAGTACCGGCGTGACGAGACGCTGGGCCTGTGGGTGCCCTCCTCCATGCGCGAGACCTACAACTACAGCGGCCGCGTCATCGCCAACGGCACGGCGCGCTACAGCCGCTTCCGCCGCTTCACCGTCACCACCGACACCCGCGTCGCCGTCCCGAAGTGAAAAAGGGGCCAGGCCCCTTTTTCCGGGGGAGCCGTGAGCCCGAAAAAGGGGCCTGGCCCCTTTTTCGCCCGCCTGACCGCTCTGCGCCCGTATAATCCCGCCACACTGACCCTGCTGGAGGACTCCATGCGTCTGAGACTCGTTGCCGGTCTGGCCGGCGCCCTCGTCCTGGCCCTGGCCGCCGTGCCGCTGACAGGCCAGTCGGCCCAGGTGCCCGCCACCGCGCCGGCCGCCGGACCGTTCGATGCCCTGCATTTCCGCCAGATCGGCCCCGCATCGATGTCGGGGCGCATCTCGGATCTGGCGGTGTACGAGGCCAATCCGGCAGTCTTCTACGTCGGCACGGCCCATGGCGGCGTCTGGAAGACGGTGAATGCCGGGACCACCTTCGAGCCCCAGTTCCAGCAGCAGGGCTTGATGTCGATCGGCGACGTGACGATCTCGCAGTCGAATCCCGATCTGGTCTGGGTGGGCACGGGCGAGTCGAACAACCGCCAGAGCACGTCGTGGGGCGACGGCGTCTACAAGTCCACGGATGGCGGCAAGACCTACGTGAACATGGGCCTGCGCATGTCGCGCCACATTCACCGTATCGCCATCGACCAGCGCGACACCAACGTGGTGTTCGTGGCGGCCACGGGCAGCCTCTGGGGCCCCGGCGGCGAACGCGGCGTCTTCAAGACGGCGGACGGCGGCAGGACCTGGAAGCACGTCCTGAAGGTCGACGACGACACTGGAGCCAACGACATCGTCATCGATCCGCTGAACAGCAAGGTGGTGTACGCGACCACCTACCAGCGGCGGCGGACGGCGTGCTGCATGAACGGCGGCGGCCCCGGCAGCGGCATCTGGAAGTCCACCGACGCCGGCGAGACGTGGACGCGCCTGAAGGG
>CAYNDV010000241.1:0-4720 GCA_964396055.1 uncultured Vicinamibacterales bacterium
AGCCTCTAGCCTCTAGCCTCTAGCCTCTAGCCTCTAGCCTCCCTACACCCAGCCCCGCTGGCGGCAGGCGCTGGCCACGCGGTTGATCGCGATCACGTACGCGGCATCGCGCGTGTAGAGCTTCTTGGTCTTCGCCAGTTCAGCCACCGAGTGGAAGGCGCTGGTCATGAGGCGGTCCAGCTTCGACAGCACCTCGTCCTTGCCCCAGTAGAAGTTCATGTTGCCCTGCACCTGCTCGAAGTAGCTGCAGCTCACGCCGCCTGCGTTGCAGAGGAAGTCGGGGATGCAGTAGATCCCGCGCTCCTCGAGCACCTTGTCGGCTTCAGGGGTCGTCGGGCCGTTGGCGCCCTCGGCGACCAGCTTCACCCGCTTGGCGATCCTGTGGACGTTCTCGCCCGTCACCTGGTTCTCGATGGCGGCAGGAATGAGCACGTCGACGTCCTGTTCGATCCAGGCGTCGCCGGGCAGGACCTCGTAGCCCAGGCTCTTGGCCTTCACCTTGTCGACGGTGCCGAACTTGTCGGTGATGCCGATCAGCTCCTCGTAGGTGATCCCGTCCATCTTGCGGAACGAGTAGGTCTTCTGGTCGGCGTTGTCCCAGCAGGAGACGCAGACGACCTTGCCGCCGTACTGGGTGAAGAGCTGGACGGCGAACTGGCTGACGTTGCCGAAGCCCTGCACCGAGGCCACCATCTTGTCGATGGGGAGGCCGAGCAGCTTGAGCGCCTCTCGCACGGTGTAGATGACGCCGTAGCCGGTGGCTTCGGTGCGGCCGAGCGATCCGCCCATGCCCACCGGCTTGCCCGTGATGAAGCCCGGCTCCTTCTGGCCGTGGATCACTTCGAGTTCGTCCATCATCCAGAGCATGTGCTGGCCGTTGGTCATGACGTCCGGCGCGGGCACGTCCTGCAGGTAGCCGACGTTGCGGGCCATGGCGCGGGACCAGCCGCGGCAGATGCCTTCCTGCTCGCGCATGCTCAGGTGGTGCGGGTCGCAGATGACGCCGCCCTTGCCGCCGCCCAGCGGGATGTCGGCGACCGCGCACTTCCAGGTCATCCAGGTGGCGAGGGCGCGGACGGTGTCGATGGTCTCATGGGGGTGGAAACGGATGCCGCCCTTGTTCGGGCCGCGCGCGTCGTTGTGCTGGACGCGGAAGCCCCGGAACACCTTCACCTTGCCGTCGTCCATGCGGACCGGGATGGCGAACTGGTGCTCGCTCTTCGGCCAGCGCAGGAATTCCCGCGTGGCGGCGTCGAGATCGAGGATGTCGGCGACTTTGTCGAACTGGGCCTGAGCCATCTCAAACGGGTTGAAGGGCTTGGACACGATAGTCTCTCCTCTGGCGCCGTGGCGCCACTGGTCGTACTCGGACCGGCATGAAGCGGTCACACGCTATGACGTTCAACGGACGTGATCGGCGACGGACGGAATGGAAACCGGACACCTCCTTCGCCTGTCCTGTCCGGACACCCGGCAGGCGGCGGCGTGGGGGACGGGTGAAACGGGCGTGGCTGGTGCGCCCCTCGGCGAGCGGTGGTCCGTCTCACGGCCACCCTCAGGCGTACATGCCCCGCATCCGCGTGACGGTGGCGACCCGGTCGATGGCCACGACGTACGCCGCCGTGCGCAGATCGACCCGGAACCGGAGCGCCGTGCGCAGGACCGTCTCGAAGGCCGCGGTCATCTTCGCCTCGAGACGTTCGTTGACCTCCTGTTCGGACCAGAAGTACCCGTGGCGGTTCTGGACCCACTCGAAGTACGACGCCGTGACGCCGCCGGCGTTGGCGAGGATGTCGGGCACGACGAACACCCCCCGCTCGTGCAGCAGGCGGTGGGCATCGGGCGTCGTGGGTCCGTTGGCGCCCTCGATGACCACCCGCGCGCGGACGTCGCGCGCGTTCCGCATCGTAATCTGGTTCTCGATGGCCGCCGGCACCAGCACGTCCACGTCGAGGGCCAGCAGGTCGTCGTTCGTCAGCGGCGCGCCGGCCGGGAAGCCCTCCACGCTGCGGGCCTGCCGGGCGTATTCCACCATGCCGTCGAGGTCGAGGCCGCGTTCGTCGTAGACCCCGCCCCGCCAGTCCGTGACGGCGACCACCGTCGCGCCCAACTCGCGCAGCATCCGCGCCGCCACCGCCCCCACGTTGCCGAAGCCCTGCACCGCCACGCGTGCGCCCGCCAGGTCGAACCCGAGGTGCGCGGCGGCGGCACGGGCGACAATCGACACCCCCCGGCCCGTCGCTTCACGCCGGCCCGCCGAGCCGCCGAGCGCCACCGGCTTGCCCGTGACGACCGCCGTCGTGGTGGCCCCCACGTGCATGCTGTAGGTGTCCATCACCCACGCCATCACCTGTTCGTTGGTGTTCACGTCGGGCGCCGGGATGTCCTTGTCCGGGCCGATCGCGTCCACCAGTTCCGCCACGTACCGGCGCGTCACGGCCTCGAGTTCGCGGGCCGACAGCCGCGTGGGATCGCAGACGATGCCGCCCTTGGACCCGCCGAACGGAATCTGCGCCACCGCGCACTTCCACGTCATCCACGCCGCCAGCGCCGTCACTTCGTCGAGGGTGACGGCCGGGTGGAACCGGATCCCGCCCTTGGCCGGCCCGAGCGCGATGTTGTACTGGACGCGGTAGCCCGTGAACACCTCGATGTCGCCGTTGTCCATCAGCACCGGGCAGGACACCGCGATCTGGCGCTTCGGATGGGTCAGCACCTCCCAGACGCCCGGCTCCAAATCCAGGATCCGGGCCGCGGCATTGAACTCCTCCAGCATGGCGGCGAACGTGGCCCCATGGCCCGGCAACTCCGTGCCTCGGGGGACGCTGCTCAGGGGTTCGCTCACGGGAATCACCATCCAGTCGGGCGCGGGGGGTACGGGGGTGGAGGCGGGCCGATTCGGCCCCCGTCGACGGATCCAAGGCAGGTTACCGATTGGCTTGAGGCAAGTCAACTCACGGCTGGGGCGTGGGGCGTGGGGCGTGGGGCGTGGGCCTCGGGCATCGGGCATGGTGTCCCTTCTTGCTTCTGACCAACCCCACGCCCCTAGCCCCCAGCCCCGGCCCCTTGTACACTGTCCCCATGCCCACCGTCCCCCCGGCCGCCTCCGGCGAACGCGCGTATACGACCATCTCCGGCCGTCCGATCGAACGGGTGTACACCCCTGAGGATCTCGATCGCCGCGGCGTCGGCGAGATTCCGCCGCCCGCGACGTTCCCGTACACGCGGGGCATCCACGCCAGCGGCTACCGCGGCAAGCTGTGGACGATGCGGCAGTTCTCCGGCTTCGGCACCCCGGAGGAGACCAACGGCCGCTACAAGCACCTGCTCGCCGCCGGCGGGACCGGCCTGAGCGTCGCCTTCGACCTGCCGACGCTCATGGGCCGCGACCCCGACCATGAGCTCTCCCTCGGCGAAGTGGGGAAGTGCGGCGTCAGCATCGCGTCGCTGGCCGACATGGAGACGCTGTTCGACGGCATCCGCCTGGCGGACATCACGACGTCGATGACCATCAACTCGCCGGCGTCGATGCTGTTTGCCATGTACCTGGTGGTGGCGGAACGGCAGGGCGCCAGCTGGCGGACGATTTCCGGGACGATCCAGAACGACATCCTCAAGGAGTTCATCGCCCAGAAGGAGTACATCTATCCGCCGCGGCCCTCGATGCGGCTGATTACCGACATCTTCGCGTTCTGTGCCGCCGAGGTGCCGAAGTGGAACACGATCTCGGTCAGCGGCTACCACATCCGCGAAGCGGGGGCGACCGCCCTCCAGGAACTGGCGTTCACGCTGCGCGACGGCATCGAGTACGTGCAGTACGGCGTCGACGCCGGCCTGGACGTGGATCAGTTCGTGCCGCGCATCTCCTTCTTCTTCAACGCGCACTCGGACTTCTTCGAGGAACTGGCGAAATACCGGGCCGCGCGCGCCATCTGGGCCGCCGTCATGCGCGACCGCTTCGGCGCGAAGGATGAGCGGTCGTGGAAGCTGCGGTTCCACACGCAGACCGCCGGCGTGTCGCTGACGGCCCAGCAGCCCTACAACAACGTCGTCCGTACGGCCCTGCAGGCCCTGGCCGCCGTGCTCGGCGGCACGCAGTCGCTGCACACCAACTCGCTCGACGAGGCCCTGGCCCTGCCGACCGCTGAGGCCGCCACGCTGGCGCTCCGGACGCAGCAGATCATCGCCCACGAGAGCGGGGTGACCGCCGTGGCCGATCCCCTGGGCGGGTCGTACTTCGTCGAAGCCCTCACCCGGGACCTGGAGCGCGGGGCGTACGAGTACTTCGACACGATCGACCGCATGGGCGGCATGGTCGAGGCCATCGAGGCGGGGTTCCCCCAGCGGGAAATCGCCGACAGCGCCTACCGCTTCCAGCAGGCCGTCGACCGCCGCGACAAGGTCATCGTCGGCGTAAACGAGTTCGTGGCCGACGAGCAGGCCCCGATCCCGATCCTGTATATTGACGAGGCGGCGGCCGGGCGCCAGATTGCGCGCTTGCGCGAACTGCGGCGGTCCCGCGACAATGATCGGGTGCGACGCGCCCTGGACCAGCTCAAGCGGGCGGCCGAGGGGCGCGCCAACACCATGCCCCCCATGCTGGAGGCCGTGCGGGCCTACGCGACCATTGGCGAGATGTGCGACGCGCTCCGGGATGTCTGGGGCGAGTACGAAGAAGTACCGACCATCTAGAGGCTAGAGGCTAGAGGCTAGAGGCTAG
>CAYNDV010000242.1:0-4665 GCA_964396055.1 uncultured Vicinamibacterales bacterium
TCTGTCTTCTGTCTTCTGTCTTCTGTCTTCTGTCTTCTGTCTTCTGTCTTCTGCGTCAGAACCTGTACCGCAGCCCCGCCAGCACCACCCGTCCCGCCTCGGGGTAGCCTTCGGCGGTCCAGTAGTTGCGGTCGGTCAGGTTCACCGCGCTCACATCGAGATCGAGTCCCTTCCACACCGTCCAGGTGGCCTTGACGCCCAGCAGGGCGAACGACGGCACGTCGAAGAGCTTCCCGGCTTCGTTGAGCGTCTGCCGGCCCGCGTCGTACTCGACGGTGGCCGACACGCGCACGGCGGCCACGGGCGTCACCGACACCGCCACCATGCCCTTGTGCGCCGGCGTGTCGGTCAGCGGCACGGCCGGATCGCTGAGGTTGTCTCGGTCGAGGAACGTGTAGTTCGCGCTCAGTTCCAGCCAGTCCGCCGGCCGCGTGCGCGCGTCCAGTTCCAGGCCGGCCGACGACGCCTCACCGATGTTGCGCTGCTGCGAGACGTTCGGCTGGACGTAGAACCGCTGGATGAGGTCGTCGATGCGGCTGTAGAACACGCTCGCCTGGACCGACGTCCGGCGGCCCAGGGCGCCCTGGAAGCCGGTCTCGAACGTGGTGGCCACCTCGGGCTCGAGGTACGGATTGGGAATGGCGGTCCCGAGCCGGTACGAGTAGCGGTCCTTCATCGACGGCAGCCGCGTCTTGCGCGACACGGTCGCGCGCACCATCCCGGCCGGCACGCCGACGAAGACGCCGACCTGCGGGTTGACGCCGCTGGTGTCGCCCATGGGCTGATCGACGATCTTCCCCAGTTCGAGCGTCTCGGCCTTCGTGGTCGCCTGCCAGTCGCCGCTGATGCCGGCCACCACCGACACCCGCGTGGACACGGTCCAGCTGTCCTCGACGCCCGCCGACACGATGCGGCCTTCCTTGCGCTGGACGGGCTCACCGACGTTGTTCTCCTGGTGGTTCTCGTCCTTGAAGTGGAACGCGGCCCGCAGGGTGTGCCGGCCGCCGATGGCCGCGCCCCACTCCAGCGATCCGCCGGCCGTGTTGTCGTGATACAGGCTCTTGAACGACGACGGGCGCGCCTGCGAGGTGAACGTCGCATCGTCGTAGCTGTAGAGCGCGTTGTCGTAGGTGTCGTAGTACACCCGGCCGCGCAGGTATCCGGCCTGACCCAGGTTCGTGTTGGTGACCAGGTACAGGCTGTCCTTGTCCCAGTACGGCCAGCGCCAGTACCGGATGCGCACGGCCGGATCCGTGCCGGCGTACGGCGGGTTGCCCTTCTCGCCGCGCTGGCCCACGTAACTGATCGCGTACTCGTCGCCGTCGCGCGCCGTGACGCCCAGCTTGACGTTGAACTTCGTGTCCTTGCGGTACGCGTTGTTGCGATCGCCGCCGTCCTCGATCTTCACCGGCGCGAAGTCGTCCGACATCGGGTACGTGTCGGCTTCGAGGTAGGACGCGCCTCCCTGGGCGTACCAGCGATCGAAACGCGTGCCGACGTTCAGACTGGCCTGGCGCGCCGAGCCCGACCCGATCCCGGTCGCCGCGATGCCCTCCAGTCGGCCGTTCGGGCGGCGGGACACGATGTTGATCGCGCCGCCGAGGGCGTTGGCGCCGTAGAGCACCGAGCTGAAGCCCTTCGACACCCGCAACTCCGCCACGTCGGACATCGTGAACCGATCCAGGTCGGCATACCCGTCGTAGGGGGTGTAGACCGGAATGCCGTCGATGAAGATCGGGACCTGGCGGTTGTCGAAGCCACGCACGTACACCGTGCCCTCATTGCGCTGGCCGATGCGCGTGAAGCTGACGCCCGGCGCCAGCGCCAGGGCGTCCGACAGCGCCACCTTGTTGTGCAGGCGCAGGTCCTCGGCGCCCAGCACGGTGGCGCCCACCGGCGCCAGTTCCACCATGGGCGACACGGCCGCCGTCGCCGTCACGTCCACATCCACGCGGCCGAGGTAGAACGCCCCGTCGCCGCCGGAACGCAGCGCCTGGTCGATTCGTGACAGCACGGCCCGCAGGCGGCTGGTTTCGGCGGCCAGCGCGGCGAGGTCGCGCGTGTCGCCAGCGGCCTCGAGCCAGGGTTGCTCCGCGTCGCGGGCGGGCGGGAACCCCGCCAGCCACACGTCGATGTCGCTGTGGAGGCCCGCCAGCTCGATACTCAAAGCGTCCCGACCCGCGGCGTCCGTGGCTGGCAGCTGCGCGAGCGTGCGTTCCAGGACGGCCAGGCGTGCGTACCACGACGCCGTGGGCGAGTCGGACGCCCGTACCGACGGCACCGACACGAGCAGCGCGAGCGCGAGGAAGACGATGAAGCGGACGACGAATGAAGCTCGACACGTCATGGTTGGTTGCGCGCGCGTCCGGTTTTCGCCGGACGCCGCTTCTCTCCTGTAGTGGGGGGCTTCAGCCCCGCCCGTCACGTCCGGCTGACCTGTCCCGAGCGAAGTCGAGGGAGGCCGGACGCCACATTCACCGCCGCGCCGGCACCACTTCGATGGCCGACACCCAGTGCGAGTAACGACCGGCCGCCTCGTCGGCACCGACGATGAGCTGGATGAGCCCGTCGGCTCCCGTCATGGGCTTGCCGTTCTTCTCGAACGCCAGGATCGTCACGTCGCGGCCCTGCGGCGGCGTGTAGGTGTCGGCAGGCGGCTGGTGCGGCTGCTTGAGCCACGCCAGCATCGCTACGAGGTCTGCGCGCGACAACTGGTCGGGGGTGTAGGGCAGCACGCCCGCATGTTTGTCGCCGCCGGCCGTCAGGACGCCCGCCACGCCGTCCACCGGCCAGTCGATGCCGGCCAGCGCCGGGGCGGGCCGTTTGCCTGTCGGCGCCGTGCCTTCACCGGCTGCGCCGTGGCATTCGTTGCAGCCCTTGACGTTGTAGAGCGCAAACCCCTTCGGCATCTTGCCGAAGATCTCCTCCCACCACAGGGTCACCGTCCAGTCGTCGCTGCTGCGCACCACGATCCGGCTGCCGGCGTGGCGCGGCTGCGCGAGGGCGGGATCCACCGTCAGCAGTACGTCCTTCAGCGAGGCGCCGGTCCAGGTGAAGGGGCCGAGCACGCCCTTCTTGGTGCCGATGACGCTGTAGTTCGCCACCGTCACGCGCGGCAGCGCCTGCAGGTCGGCCAGGTTGAACGTCCGCGCCGTCGCGCCGGCCTTCACGGTCAACGCGCGCGTGGCCTTGAAGTCGTCCGAGTCCGGGTAGAACAGCGGCTGGCCGAACGTCGACACGCCGAACCCGCCGATGCTTCGCTGCGTCTCGGCGGCCGTGATCCACTCGGCGAACATCGTGCCCAGCGCCGCCCGCACCCCCGGATGCTTCGCGGGACTGACCGGCAGGACGCCGTAGTAGTTCAGCAGGGTCCGGTCGCGGTTCTCCGAGAGCTTCGCCCCGCCCACCATCTGTTTCAGCCGGGGCACCCGGGCGCGTGTCGCCAGCCACGTGGCCCGGTCGGACAGCGTGTAGGCGCCCATCTCGTGGGCGGCCATCAGCGTCTCGCCCATCCCCTGTCCGACCGATCGGTACCACGCCCCGGCGGGCGTCGTCTTCATCTCGGCCCAGATGCCGAGCTCGACCGTGTGCGTGCCCGACTTGTCGCCACGGCTCGCAAAGGGCGCGCCCGCCCTGGCGATCGCGCCGAACGCCTCCTTCGCGGTGGCCATCCCGGCGACGCGCGCCGGATCGTCGGCGGGACCGACGATGACGAAGTCGTTGTACATGACGTCGTACCGGACCGACGCGTGGCCCTCGGCCACGAACTGATCCTCGGCCTTGCGGGCGTGCACCAGCACCACGTCCACGTCGCCCTGGCGGCCGAGAGCCAGGGCCTGGCCGGTGCCGACGGCAATGACGTCCACGCGACACCGGCAGCGTTGTTCGAAGGCCGGGAGGAGGGCGGTGAGCAGGCCGGTGTCGGCGGTACTGGTGGTGGTGGCCAGGCGAAGGACCGGGGGCTGAGAACCCGGCGCGCCTGGGCCGCCCGCGTGCACCGCGGCGCCAAGCGCCAGCCCCACCGCCAGAAAAAGGGGCCAGGCCCCTTTTCTCGATACGAGCGCCACGGCACCGGCCGGGCGAAGCCATCCGGACCACGAACGTGTCACAACCGTCCCCCTCCTGGCGCCGCGCGGGGACGACCGCGCGTCACGCCCGAATGACCATCACCTCGGTGGCCTTCACCAGCCCGTAGGCCCGCACGCCCGGCTTGAGGCCGAGTTTCCGGCAGGACTCGCTGGTGATGATGGCCGTCAACTCCTGCTCGCCGATGGCGATGCTCACCTCGGCCAGCAGGCCACCTGTCCGCACCCGGGTCACCGTCCCGAGCAGCTTGTTGCGGCCGCTGATGGCGGCCAGCACGTCGGTCTCGCGCAACGCAGCGGTCTCGGCCGGCAGCACGCCGCCGAGCCGATCGATCTCGCGCTGAGGGATGCGGTAGTGTCCGCCCCCGGTCCGCTCGGCACGGAGGCGACCGTCACGAATCCACTGCATCAGCGTGGGCCGACTGAGACTGAGGAGCCTGGCAGCCTCGGACAGGCGGTGAAGCACCGACACTTCTTTGGTAGTGCGGGTGCCGGTATTTGTCAATTTCTTCGTGGCCATGGTTGTTCATTATTACCTGTTTTTAACAGTTATGGACTGCGCGCCGACACGCGGAGTCGG
>CAYNDV010000243.1:0-2889 GCA_964396055.1 uncultured Vicinamibacterales bacterium
GAACCGGGAACCGTGAACCGGGAACCGCGAACCGGGAACCGCGAACCGTGAACCGCGAACCGTGAACCGTGAACCCCTCGGGAACAGCCGTGCGGCCCGAGCCTGGGACGCGGGCTTGCCGCCTGGCGAGGTGACCCATGGTCGTCGACACAATTGAGCACGCGGGACTCTATGCCGGCCTCGGGCCGCGCATCGCGCAGGCGCTCGCGTGGGTGCGGGACACCGATCTTGCCGCGCTGGCGGTGGGCCGTCACGACATCGACGGCGAAGCCGTCTACGCGATGGTGAGCGAGTACACCACGAAGCGCCCGGGTGATGGACGGTGGGAAGCCCATCGCCAGTACCTCGACTTGCAGTGCCTGGCGGCAGGCACCGAGGCCTTCGGCTACGCGCCGGCCTCCACGCTGGAGGCCGGCGACTACCTCGCCGAGAAGGACATCACCTGGCTCACGGGCGACGGTCGATTCGTTGTCCTCGATCCGGGCCGGTTCGTCATCGTCTGGCCCGGTGACGCGCACATGCCGGGGATGGCGGAGGGCACGCCGGCGCCCGTGAAGAAGATCGTCGTCAAGATCGCCGTGTGAAAAGGTGCCGGGGTTCACAGAAGGCAGGCTGCCCATGCGTCGTGCGTTCGTGCCTGCGGCTCTCGTCGCCGGACTGATGCTCATCGCCGGCACCGGCCTGCCCGCGGCCGAAGACGATCCCCTGTGGCTCGCGCACCTGAAGACGTGGAGCCACGCCATCGACGCCCACGTGCCCGGTCAGGCCGACGACGCGGTGCAGGAGCTCGCGGCGTGGTCGGCCGACGACATCACCGGCGTCGTGCACGACTTCCTGACGGTCCGCGCCGCGGTCGTGAAAGCGTTGAAGGCGGCCCCGCAGCGCCGTAACCGGCCTTTCGTCGAGTACCGCAACGGGCGTGTCTGGGTGGACGAACTGCAACAGCTTGCGGTCTTCCGCGACTCGGCCGACGACGGGCCGAACCGGATTCTCAGGCGGGCGGCAATGCTGCACGCCGATGTCGCGCTGCTCGCGGCGCTCGACCGTTCCACCACCACCGGGAAGCCCGATACCGTCACGGTCGTCGACGGTGTCATCGTCGGGTACGAGAGCCAGTCGTCGCACTGGGTCGCCGGGCGGCAGTTGCTCGACGCGATCACACCGTCCCCCGAAGCAGACGCGTTCGTGCATCTCTGGTATCACGCGGTCGCAGCCGCCTTTCTCGAGAAGTCGAACCTGTCCGGGGCCCGGCCGCACCTGACCCGGGCCCTCGAGGTGCTGCCCCGCGATGCCAACATGCGATACGAGAGCGGCTACTGGCATCAGGCCAACGCGGCGCCGTCGATCGACGCCGTCCGGCGGCTTCAGGGCCGGACGCACACGCGGTGGCGCTCGCAGGGCTCACTGTCGGACGCGTCCACGGAGGATCACCTCGAGGACGCCGAACGCCGGTTCCGCGAAGCGGTGACGCTGGACCCGGCGCATGTCGAGGCGAGAGTGCGCCACGGGGCGGTGCTGCTGGCGCTCGACCGGGCGGGCGACGCGGCCGGGCAGTTGCGGCCGGCGGCGGCCGCGTCGGAGCACCCGCTGTTGTCCTACTACGCGCATTTGCTGCTGGGGCAGGCCGAGGAGCGCACGGGCCGGACCGAGGCGGCCGAATCGGCCTACGAACGGGCGCGTACGCTGTTCCCCGACGCGCGGTCCCCGGTGTTCGGCCTGGCTGCCCTGGCGCGCCGCCGTGGCGATCGCGATCGCGCGTGGGCCCTGGTGGCACCACTGGTCTCGCCTGAGGCGGCGGACCAGGAGGTGGTCGATCCGTGGTGGGCGTTTCTGCGATGGCAGCTGAAGTCCTCTGCCCTCCTGCTCGACGAACTGCGGGCCGCCGCGGCCGCAGAGGTGCGGCGATGACGGCGCGGCAAGGTCTTGTCGCGTGCCTGCTGCTCGCGAGCGCCGGGGCCGGGGCCGTGAGCCTGCAGGGGCAGGAGGTCTTCAGGAGCCGCGTAGAACTGGTCCGGATCGACGCCCTGGTCGCCGAGGGCCGAAAAGCCGTCACAGGCCTGACCGCCGGTGACTTCCAGGTGTCGGACAACGGCGTGGCGCAGGATGTCGAACTGGTGAGCTTCGACGAGGTGCCGCTCAATGTGGTCATCGCGCTCGACGAGAGCTCGAGTCTCACGGGCGAACGGCTGGCGCAGTTGCGCGATGCCGGAGGCAAGCTGGCGGCCATCCTCAAGCAGGATGATCGGGCCGCGCTCCTGACGTTTTCGGAGACGGTGACGTTGCAGGCCGCGCCCACGACGGCGCTCGACGAGGTGCGCCGGGCCGTTGCCCGCGCGCAGCTGGCCGACGGGACACGGCCGACGGCGCTCGTCGATGCCGTGTTCGCGTCGTTGCTGACGGCCGAATCGGACGCCGGCCGTGCGCTCGTCATTGTCCTCAGCGACGGTGTGGACACGGGCAGCTGGCTGCGGGGGGACGCCGTGCTCGAGATCGCGCGGCGATCCGACGCGGTCGTCTACGCGGTGGCCACGTTTCACGGCGGGCGTGGTCCCTTCCTGGGCGACCTGGTGGCGGCCACAGGAGGGACGTTGACGGATGTGGAGGAGGGCGGCGACATCGGCGCCGCGTTCCTCGCCGTGCTGAACGAATTCCGGCAGCGCTACCTCATCAGCTACACCCCGAAGGGCGTGGCGCGCGACGGCTGGCACGCCGTCAGCGTGCGCGTGAACGGTCGCGACGTGAAGGTGACCGCCCGCCCGGGCTACTGGGGCGGCCGCTGACCCGCTATTCGTGGCGTCCGGCTGAAGCCGGACGCCACGACGGGGGGACGCACGGACGCTGGGACGACGACGTCCGGCTGAAGCCGGACGCCACGACGGGGGGACACGC
>CAYNDV010000243.1:2989-4663 GCA_964396055.1 uncultured Vicinamibacterales bacterium
GACGCTGGGACGACGACGTCCGGCTGAAGCCGGACGCCACGACGGGGGGACACGCGGACGCTGGGACGACGCGCGCACGCGACGATGGACGCTAGCCTCCGATGGGAGCTCCGGGCGGAACGACGATCGGCGCGGGGCGCTTGAACGCCTCCGGGTTCTCGAGGAACCTGGCGATGTCGCGCGCGAGAAGGCCCGCGTGCGCGGCGGCCGCGACATCCTGGCCTGTGGCCGCGCGGTCGAGCTGCGACTTCGCCTGCTGGAGATAGTAGACGGCCACGGCGCGCACCTGCGGCATGTCGGCCGACGCGGCGAGCGTCATCAACTGCTCGGCGGCGACGCGCTCCACGGCACGGGCAATCTCGGCCTGGTACGGCGTGGCCGGCGCGGCGCCGACCAGCGCGGCGCCCACCTGCTGGATCACCTCCTCCAGTCCCGGCAACGCGGGATCAACGGCGTGCTGCTCGATCAGCCGCGCAGCCCGCTCAGGCTGGAAGATGCTGGAGAGCGTGTGCGTGGCGGCTGCGACGGCCGGGCTGATGACGTCGAACGTCATGCCCGTGTAGCGCGGGAAGAGTTCGCGCGAACGGTCGTAGCCGTCTGGACGCGGCGGCAGTTTCGCGATCACCGCATCCGGCAGGGCCAGCACGCCGGGCCGGATCGTGGCCAGCAACGACGTCAGCGCGGCCCGCTGCTCGGAGCCCGGTACGCGCGTGAACGGCACGCGGCCGTCGCCGCGCATCGCGTAGATGTAGTGCTGGCCGCCGAGCGCCGATGCGGCCGCCTCGACCTGGTACCGGTGGTGCAGGTACAGCGGCAGCAGCACCTCCTCGAGCGTGGCGAGCGGCTGACCGAGCTTGATCGCCTGCTCGCCGAACCGCGAGAGCGCCACCCGGCGCACCTCCATCATGCGGTCGAGTTCGGTTGCCGGATCGGTGCCGTTGGACCACTGGTCGACGCGCGGGTTCGCGTCGATGTCCTGGTTCGTCAGGTACCGGAGATCCTTCGCCCACGCGTCGTCCAGGATGGCGGTCAACGCCTTCGCTTCGTCGGTGCCGATGGGGAAGTGCTGATACCCCCACGTCACCGCCACCTTGTCCCACGGCCCCATTCCCGTGTCGTAGACCTTCGAGATGTCGAACGTGCCGTCGGGCTTCAGCGTGACGAGCGGGTGCGGATAGTCCATGACCGAGATCCGCCCCGCCGAACTCGAGTAGTACGCGTGACCGAAGCCCAGCGTGTGGCCCACTTCGTGCGCGGACAGCTGCCGGATACGCGCGAGGCCCCAGGCGGTCAGCTCGGGCGGCGTCTCGGTGCCGGTCGTGTACGGGGCCAGCAGTCCCTCGGCGAGCATGTAGTCCTGCCGCACGCGCAGCGATCCCAGCGTGACGACGCCCTTGATGATCTCGCCGGTGCGCGGATCGGTGACCGATCCGCCCGTGCTCCAGCCGCGCGTGGAACGGTGCACCCAGTTGATGACGTTGTAGCGGATATCGAGCGGGCTCACGCCTTCGGGCAGCAGTTCCACGCGGAAGGCGTTGCGGTAGCCAGCCGCCTCGAATGCCTGGTTCCACCAGCGGGCGCCTTCGAGCAGCGCCGATCGGATCGGCTCGGGCGCGCCCGGATCGAGGTAGTACACGATCGGCTTCACCGGGTCACTGACCTTCGCCTTCGGGT
>CAYNDV010000244.1:0-4630 GCA_964396055.1 uncultured Vicinamibacterales bacterium
CGCGCCAGGCGGCCGGCTAACGCTTGCGTCTGTTCGGCTGAGTTGGTTTCCACGGTCAGGCTTGTCGGGGTCATCGTGATGGACTATTATACCGCAACGGAAAGGCGCGGCCAAAAGCGGTGACAACATTCGCGTACGAGAGGCGCACGGAGGAGTTCGGGAGGAGTTCGCATCCTCAGATGCGAACGGGTCATTGCCGTTGTAGGGGCGGGTTTGCCCTCGTTACGGGGATCCTATCTTCGATGCCGGAATTGCCGCAACGTCAGGCCTTCCTTCGATGCCAGGAAACCCGCCCCTACTTGATTCCGCCCCCACGTGAAACGCACCCGACACAACAATGCCCGTTGACGCGCCGCGGCCGCGGCGCGATAATGGTGGCGCTGTGCTGTATACCATCCATAAGGAGCAAAAAATGTGCACCCGCAGAGTCTCATTGCCGATGCTCCGTTGCCTCATCCTCGCCCTGGCCCTGGCGCTCGTGCTCATCCCTGCGGGGGGCGATGTCGCCGCGGGGCAGACCGCGCCGCCCGACCCGGCCGTGCCCGGGGGCGCGGTGGCGCTGAAGGCGGCGCTGTTCGCGGCCGATCCGGGCCTGCCCCCGCCGGCTCGGTCGGAGACCGGCCGGAGCATTGAGTTGGCCGCGTTCCTGCCCGCCGCGGGCCCGACCGGCCTGGCCGACGCCTCAGCCATCGTGTTCCAGTCCTATCGCGACGGCAACTGGGAGATCTATCGGGCCGACGGCGCGGGCAACGGGCCGGTGCGGCTCACCGTCCAGTCCGCGTCCGACACCCGGCCGCGGCTGAATCGCGACGCGACCAAGGTCGTCTTCGTCTCGTACCGCAACGGCAACAACGAGATCTACACGATGAACGCCGACGGCTCCAACACCCGGCGGCTCACAAACCACGATCCCAGCGACAGTTACCCGGCCTGGTCGCCCGATGGGACGCGCATCGCGTTTTCATACTACGAGAACAACAACTGGAATCTGTACGTCATGAACGCCGATGGGGGCGGCCAGATGAGGCTGACGTCAGGCGGCGACGCCGATATCTATCCGGCCTGGTCGCCCGACGGCCAGCAGATCGCGTGGCTGGCGGCCAGCGGGGACACCCGGCGCGTCATGCTGATGAACGCCAACGGGAGCAATCAGCGCGCGCTCACCCCCCCGCTGACCTTCGCGCAGGGGGTGCAATGGTCGCCCGACGGCAGCCGGCTGGCGCTCGACTACGACGCGGACGGGGATAACTGGAACGAGCTGGCGGTCATGGCCGCGGATGGCAGCGGCCTGCACACCGTCTTCGATGCCAACCAGAACATGGTCGATGCCTGGATGGGCAGTTGGTCGCCCGACAGCCAATCCCTGCTCTTCTCCGTGGTCGCCTACGTGGAGGATCAGGGCAACCTCTACTACGACGTGGCTGTCATGGCCCGCGTGCCGGCCGCGGGCGGGACCGCGGTCGCGCTCCCCGGCTCGGGCATGGAGATGAACCCGGACTGGCAGAAGACGGATTGGCTGCTCCCGACGTCGAGTATGGCGCCGCTGCCCGCGGTTTCGCCCGCCGCGATCGCGCTCAGTTGGACCGGCGCGGATGTCGGGCCGGCCGGGCTGGCCGGCTTCGACGTGCAGGTGCGCGATGGCGCGGGCGCGTGGATCGACTGGCTGGCGGCCACGCCCGCGACCTCGGAGACTTATGCCGGTGCGGGCGGCCACACCTACTATTTCCGCGTCCGCGCGCGCGACACGGTCGGCAACGTCGAGGCGTGGCCGGACGGTTACGACGCGGCGACGACGGTCGAGGCGCTGCCGCCCGTCAGCGCGGTCGACGCGCTGCCCGCGCACATGGGCAACGGCGGCATCGTCCGCTGGCACGGCGCGGACCCCGGCGGCTCGGGCATCCGCGGCTACGACGTACAATACCGGGAACTGCCGGACGGCGCGTGGACCGACTGGCTCAGCAACACCACCCAGACGGCCGCGGCGTTCACGGGGACGGTGGGGCAGGCCTACGTTTTTCGGGTGCGAGCGCGCGACGCCGCGGAGAACGTCGAGGCGGTGCATGCGGCCGCGGGGGATGCGTCGACCACGCTGGCGGCCTGGGCAGCCAGCGGTGCGGTGCGCACCAACCGGGCGCGGCCCGCGGCAAATACGACGGTCACCGTCCAGCCGTCCGGCCAACAGGGGGTCAGCCGGCCGGACGGCGTGTATAACGTCTTCTCGACCGCGGCGCAGAGCGCTGCCTACACCGTCACCTGGCGTAACGCCTGTTTCGGCGCGCTGCCGGCCGCCTCTTTCGCGGGCATCCATGACATGCGCGTGGACGCGGTGCTGCCGCCGGTTGACGACGTGGTCGCGGACGGCGACTTCGAGAGCGGAGCGCTCGCTCCGGGCTGGCAGGCCGGCGGCGCGGCGCCGCCCGTCCTCGCCGCCGAGGCGGTGCACACCGGCGCGGCCGGGGTCCGGCTGGGCAGCCGGCCGTTTTCAACGGCCCAGGTGGTGGCCGCAACCAGGAACGGGGGCGCCCCAGCTTTGACACTGCGAATAGACAGCCGCGGCGCCCTGCACGCGCTTTGGCTGGGCGAGACCTACCTGCTCTACGCGCAACGACCGGCCGGCGGCGCTTGGAGCGCGCCCTATAACGTGGCGAGCAATGCGAATGGCATCGACTCAGTGGACATGGTGGTCGATGACAACGATAACGTGCACCTGATCTGGCAGAATGTCTACACGCTGTTCTACGCCCGGCGTTCGGCGGCCGGGATCTGGTCCGCGCCGGAAACGATCGTTGACTCACCCAGGCTGCCGCAGCTTGCGGTCGATCATCGCGGGATCGTGCACCTGTTCTGGCAGAACTACAGCGACTACTATGCCCAGCGCGGGCTCGACGGCGTCTGGTCCACCCCCGAGGTCATGCCTTGGACCGATCCCGTCAGGGCGTATCTGATGAATGTGGCGCAGGATGGGACGGTGCACGCCTGCCGGCAGGTCTACCCTGATAGCGAAAACCAGGCCGGGTTATCGTGTGCGGTGCGCAATACGCACGGCGTCTGGACGCTGAGCCTGGCCGGCAAAGTGCCGATCCCCTTCCCAGCCCTGTCTCGGCCCCTGGTGGATCGGAACGGCGTAGCCCACGTGCTGCTCTGGGGCCAGCAAGCAGATCAGGCCTCGGCGCTCTACTATGCCCGTCGCGAGACGTCGGGAACCTGGTCTATCACTCCGCTTGTGACCTCGCCATTCGTGGGATATGCTGTGGCGCGTCTCGAGGGTCGCGACACACTGCACGTCGTCTGGGCCGGCGCGCTGAGCAGCGAGGTTGAGTCCAGCGCCTATCATATGGTCAAGCGGGGCGCCGCTCCGTGGTCGCCGCCCGAACAGATCGCCAGCAACCTGGCGACCTTCTCCACCATCGACCATCCACCGGCATTCGATCTGGCGATCGGCGCCGGCGGCGTGCTGCATGCGGCCTGGCGCACCAAGAACGGGGACTACTACCCTTACGAGAGCGGCGCCATCTACTATGCGCGGCAGGAGGCCGGTGGTTGGACGGAACCCACCCTGGTGGTTGGATCGAAGGAAAACGATGGCGGCATGCCGCGGCTCGCTGTGGATGCGCAGCGGGGCATCGCACATGTGCTCTGGTCGCTATTCCGGCCTCCGGGGATGGAGGATATCATGTACGCGTCCTCGGTCGCGGCGGTGACCGGCGACTCCCGCCTGGCGCAGACGGTCACGATCCCGGCAAGCCAGGCCGGCAGCACGCTGTCGTTTATGTATCGGCTGAACGGCGCGAGTGCGGATAACAAGCTCGCGGTGCAGATCGTCGATGGGAGCACGACCACCACGCTGTTCTCGGCGGTGACCGACGCGCGCGACTGGGCCCACCGCTGGTTCGACCTGGCGCCGTGGGCGGGCAAGACGGTGACGCTGGCCTTCACGCTGCACCAGACGGCCGGCGCGCCGGTCGCGTGGGCCGACCTGGACGAGGTCAGCGTGGGCTCGGGCCTCTTTGCCGACCTGTGGGCCCACCAGCTCAGCCAGGTCGTCGAGCCGGGCGAGCCGGTCACGTACACCATCCGCTACGGCAACGCCGGGGGCGTGCTGGCGGCCGGGGTCCAGGTCAGCACCACGCTGCCCGCAGGGCTGACCCTGCTCGCGGCCGATCCGCCGCCCAGCGCGACCGACGGCCAGACGCTGACGTGGGATGTGGGCGACCAGCCGGCCGGCAGCCGCGGGGAGATCACGCTCAGCGCGCAGGTGGCGGCCGCTGCGGTCGAGCACAGCGTCCTGCGCGGGAGCCTCAGCATCACGACCGCGCCGTGCGAGGTGGAGCGGGCGAATAACAGCGCGGCGACGGCCTTCTTTGTGGCCGGCGGCCGCGCCTGGCTGCCGCTGATGCGGCGGTGACAGAGGCAAGAGGCCCGGCGACCGAGGTCTACGGCCCGGCGACCGAGGTCGCGGCGACCGTTACGAAGTCGGCCTGCGCCGACTGGGGCCTGGTCCACGGAGGTGGACTTGGCGACGGTTGCCGCGGTTTCAACCGCCGGTTGCGGGGCCCGGCGACCGAGGTCGCGGCAACCGTTACGAAGTCGGCCTGCGCCGACTGGGGCCTGGTCCACGGAGGTGGACTTG
>CAYNDV010000245.1:0-4479 GCA_964396055.1 uncultured Vicinamibacterales bacterium
CCAGGGCGCGTGTAGCTCAGCGGATAGAGCAGCCGCCTCCTAAGCGGCAGGCCGCCGGTTCAATTCCGGCCACGCGCACCAGATTCCAGACGAGAGCACCGATGAAGCGAACCGAACGCCACCATCTCAAGGAAAACGAAGTCGCCGAGTGGATGCTGCAGCTGCGCGAGCAGTTCGAGGCCAACCGCCAGGTCATCACCTACATCGGCGCGGCCATCGTCGTCGTCGCCCTGGCCGTCGTCGGCACCCTCGCGTGGCGGTCGATGACCGCGGGCCGCGCCAACGCGATGCTGGCCGAGGCCATGACCATCGCCGAGTCGCCGGTGACCGCGCCGCAGGCGAACGCCGCATCGGGCAGCCTGCCCGTGCAGCCCGCCGGGACGTACCCGACCGAGAAGCTGAAGCTGGAAGCCGCCCTGCCCAAGTTCGTGGCCGTGGCCGACGCGTATCCCGGCAGCCCGGCCGGCCTGATGGCGCGGTACCGCGCCGGGTCGAGCCTGGTGGCCCTCGGCCGCATCGACGAGGGCCTCAAGGCCTACCGGCAGGTGGTGGAGCAGGGCACCGGCGTGGTGCAGGCGATGGCGAAGCTCGGGATCGCCGACGCGAACCTGGCCGCCGGGAAGTACGACGAGGCGATCAAGGACCTCACGGCCCTGGCATCGGCGCCGGGCGACGATGTCCCCGCAGACGGCGTGCTGGTGCAGCTGGGCCGCGCCTACCTGATGGCCGGCAAGGCCGCCGACGCGAAGAAGTCGTTCCAGCGCGTGGTGGACGAGTTCCCGCAGTCGGTCTACGCCAGCGAGGCCCGCAAGGAACTCGACGCGCTGTAGGTCCGCAGGTCCGCAAATCAATCCCGGATTGACTATTCTCAGAGGCTCACGCGAATAATCAATCCGGGATTGATTTGCGCTGTCACAGGCAGAACTTGTACCCGATCAGCTTGTAGACCAGCCGGGCGGCCAGGAAGTTCGGGGCCACGAAGCCGGGCAGCGGGCACAACTCCACGACGTCGGCGGCCACCACCTCCCGGGCCCGCATCACCTTCTTCAGCAGCGTCAGCGTCTCGCGCCAGCTCATCCCGCCAGGCTCGGGCGTGCCGACCGCCGGCATGATGGCCGGATCGAGACCGTCCAGGTCGATGGTGACGTACACCTGCGGCCCGAGAGCGTCGACGACCCGATCCATCCAGGCGGGGTCGTCCCGCATGTTCCAGTCATAGAACACCGTGGTCGGCAGCGACGGGATGGCCTCGGCCTCGGGCAGCGATAGGTTGCGAATGGCCACCTGGACGCACGGCGCGTGCTCCAGGGTGCGTCGCATGGCGCTGGCGTGGCTGTGGGGATCGCCCATGTAGCTGTCGCGCAGGTCGGCGTGGGCGTCGATCTGCAGGACCGTCAGGGACGGGTACTTCGTCTTCACGCCGGCCACCAGGGGCGTCGTCAGGGCGTGCTCGCCGCCGAGCGCGACGAAGAACTTGCCGGCGTCGGCCAGCCACTGCGCCGTCTGCCGCATCTCGGCAAACGCCTCTTCGGTGGTGGGATACGGCGATTCCATGGCCGGCAGCGTGTGGATGCCCACGTCGCACGTCTCGACGCCCAGCTCTTCGTCGTACAGCTCGACCTGCCGCGACGCCGCGATGATCTCGCCGGGGCCGGCCTTGGTGCCGGCGCCGTACGACGTGGTGCGCTCGAACGGGACGGGCAGGATGATCGCCTTCGCCTGTTCCAGCGTGTGCTGGTCGCCTTCGAGTCCGCCGAAGTTGAACGGGACGACGGGATGGTAGGGCAGCGATGTGGACATGCGACGTTCCTCGGTCGAAGTGCCGGCCGGGCGGTGGCGCGGCCGGCGGGGTTCAGGCGTCCTGGACGTCCCGTTTGAGATCGGCCAGCAGCGTCAGGGCTTCGAGCGGCGTCAGCCGGTCGATGTCGGTCTCGCGCAGGCGCCTGGCGACGACGTCCTCGGCCGTGGGCGCCTCGAAGAGCCCGAGCTGCCGCCGTTCCTCCGCGGGCTGCCCGGTGAGCGACGGACGGCCGCCGCGGGCGATTGCGTCGTCCTCGAGCGCCGCCAGGATTGTCCGCGCGCGGCTGATGACCTCGGGCGGCATGCCGGCCAGCCGGGCCACCTGGATCCCGTAGCTGCGGTCGGAGCGGCCCGGGATAACTTTGCGCAGGAATACGATGTCGTCGCGCCACTCGCGGGCGGCCACGTGGGCGTTGACCACGCCGGGCAGCGTGTCGGCCAGGTCCGTCAGTTCGTGGTAGTGCGTGGCGAACAGGGTCTTCGGGCGCGCGCGCCGGTTCGACGCCAGGTGCTCGGCCACGGCCCAGGCGATGCTGAGGCCGTCGAAGGTGGCGGTGCCGCGGCCGATCTCGTCGAGAATCACCAGGCTGCGCGACGTGGCGGCGTGCAGGATGTTGGCGGTCTCCTGCATCTCGACCATGAAGGTGGACTGGCCGCGGGCGATGTTGTCCGAGGCGCCGACCCGGGCGAAGACGCGGTCCACGATGCCCAGCTTGGCCTCGCGCGCGGGCACGAACGATCCCATCTGCGCCAGGATGCTCGTCAGCGCCACCTGGCGGAGGTAGGTGGACTTGCCGCCCATGTTGGGGCCGGTGAGGATGACGAGCTGGCGCGTGGTGCCGTCGAGCGCCACGTCGTTGGGCACGAACGGGTCGGGGCAGTGGCGTTCGACCACCGGGTGGCGGCCGTCGGCCACGCTCAGCTCGTCGGCGTCGTGCACGTGCGGCTTGACGTAGTTGTGGATGGCGGCGGCTTCGGCCAGGGCCGCCAGCACGTCGAGCGTGGCCAGGGCGCGCGCCGTTTCCTGGATGCGCGTGGCCTCGGCGGCCACGCGCGCGCGCAGGGCCTCGTAGAGCTCGACCTCGCGCTCGAGGATGCGCTCGTCGGCGCCCAGCACCTTCTCTTCGTATTCCTTGAGGGCGGGCGTGATGTACCGCTCGCCGCCGGCGATGGTCTGCTTGCGGTGGTAGTCGGGCGGCACCGCGTGCAGGTTCGACTTCGACACCTCGATGTAGTAGCCGAACACGCGGTTGTAGCGGACCTTGAGCGACGAGATGCCCGTGCGGGCGCGCTCGCGCTCCTCCATCTCGGCGATGACCTGCTTGCCGGAGCGCGAGATGTGGCGGAGGTCGTCCAGCTCGGGATCGACGCCGTCGCGGATGTAGCCGCCCTCGCGAGCCAGGGCCGGCGGCGTGTCGATCAGCGTCGATTCAATCGCGTCCCGCACGTCCGCCACATCGTCGAGTTCGGCCACGAGCGTGGTGACGAGCGGGGCCGACAGGTCGCGCAGCAGGGCGCGCAGGCGCGGGACGACCTGGAGCGACGACTTCAGCGACACGAGGTCGCGCGGCCCGGCGGTGCCGAGGGCGGTGCGCGCCACCAGACGCTCCATGTCGCTCACGCCGCCGAGGGCATCGCGGGTCTTGCCGCGGTCGGTGGTGCGGAAGGCGAAGTCCTCGACGGCGTCGAGGCGGTCGCGGATGGGCTCGAGGGCGATCAGCGGTCGCAGGAGCCAGGCGCGCAGCAGGCGGGCGCCCATGGGCGTCACGGTGTGGTCGAGTTCGTTCAGCAGCGAGCCGGCGCGTCCGCCCTCGCTGGACTCGACGAGTTCCAGGTGACGGATCGTCAGGGGATCGATGATGAGCCGGTCCGCGTGTGCCTTGAACACCACGTCGCGGACGTGGGCGAGTTCGGCCTTCTGGGTGTCCTGCAGGTAGTGGACGAGGGCGCCGGCGGCCCGGATCGCGGCCGGGTGGTCCTCGAGTCCGAAGCCCTCGAGCGACTGCGTGCGCAGTTGCTGGAGCAGCGTGCGGCGCGCGCTCTCCAGGTCGAAGGTCCAGCCGTCGACGGCGGTGACCGCGGCCGTGCCGCGGACCGAGGCGGGAATCGCCGCGTCGGGCGGCAGATCGGCCGGCACGACGATCTCGCGCGGGCGCAGCACCGACAACTCGTCGAAGAGCGCACGCTGGCCGTCGGGCCCGGCGTATTCGGCGGCCTGGAACTCGCCGGTCGACAGGTCGAGCAGCGCGGCGCCGACGACGGGCTGGGCGTCGGCGGGGTAGCGGCTCTTCTTCGTGGCGGCGGGGTCATCGACGAAGGGCGTGGCGGGCGCGAGAGCGAGCAGGAAGGCCGGTTCGCGGGCCTCGAGGTAGTCGCCCTCGGTAAAGGTGCCGGGCGACACCACGCGGACCACCTCGCGGCGGACCAGGCCCTTGGCCTTGCGCGGGTCCTCGACCTGTTCGCAGATGGCGACGCGGAAGCCCTTCTTGACGAGGCGCGTGAGATAGGTCTCGGCGGCGTGATAGGGCACGCCGCACATGGGGATGGTGCCGCCGTCGGCGTCCTTGGAGCGGGAGGTGAGGGTGAGGTCGAGGGCGCGCGCCGCCACGAGCGCGTCCTCGTAGAACATCTCGTAAAAATCGCCCATGCGGAAGAACACGATCGCGTCGCGGTACTGGC
>CAYNDV010000246.1:0-4477 GCA_964396055.1 uncultured Vicinamibacterales bacterium
ATCCGCTGCAGCTCGTCTTCGTTCTTGAACACGATCCGGATGTCGCCGCCCTTGCCGCGGCGGACGATGTCGACCCTGGTGCCGAGGGCCATCCTGAGCTTGTCCTGGGCGGCGCGGGTGTGGACGTCCACCACCTTCGGCGCCTTCGGGGGCTTCTGCGCGGCGGTCAGGGTGTGCGTGACGAGTTGTTCGGTCTCGCGCACGGACAGGCCCTTCGCCACGACGTCGCGGGCGAGATTGCGCTGGAGCTGTTCCTGCTCGAGGGCCAGCAGGGCGCGGGCGTGGCCCATGGCGAGGCGGCCGGCGGCGACCTCGTCACGCACCTCTTCGGGCAGGCGGAGCAGGCGCAGGACGTTGGCGACCGTCGATCGGTCCTTGCCGACGGCGGCGGCGATGGCGTCCTGCGTGAGGTGGAACTCGTCGGCGAGGCGGCGGTAGGCGCGCGCCTCTTCGATCGGGTTGAGGTTCTCGCGCTGGATGTTCTCGATGAGCGCCATCTCGAGCAGGCGCTGGTCCTGGCCCTCGGGCACTTCCTTGATGGTGACGGGCACCTTCAGGAGGCCGGCCTTCTGGGCGGCGCGCCAGCGGCGCTCTCCGGCGATGATCTGGTAACGCCCGTCGACGCGACGGACGACGATCGGCTGGATGATGCCGGTGGCCTTGATGGAGGCGGCGAGTTCGGCGATGCCGGCGTCGTTGGGCGTGCCGCGGGGCTGGTAACGGTTGGGCGACAGCAGGTCGATGTCGACCTCGTTGGCCTGTGGCCGGGCGGGGGCGCTGAGGTTTTCGGGGATGAGTGCGCTCAGGCCCTTGCCGAGCGCCGGTCGTTTGTCAGCCATGGGCGTCAATCAATCCCGGGTTGTTTTATACATTCTGGTCGTTCGTGGTCGGGCGAGTGCATAAATCAATCCGGGGTTGATTTGCGGGTGCGCGCGACCATTTCGCGGGCGAGGGCGAGGTACGCCTCGGCGCCGCGGGATTTCACGTCGTAGAGAATCACGGGCATGCCGTGGCTGGGCGCCTCGCCCAGTCGGACGTTGCGCGGGATGACGGTCGTGAAGACCTTCTCCTGGAAGAACTCTCTCACGTCGCGCGAGACCTGCTGGCCCAGATTTGTCCGCTCGTCGTACATCGTCATCAGGACGCCGTCGATGTCGAGGGCCGGGTTGAGGCCGGCGCGGACGCGGCGGAGGGTGGCGACGAGGTCGGCGAGGCCCTCGAGGGCGAAGTATTCGCAGTGCAGGGGGATGAGGACGGCGTCGGCGGCGACGAGGGCGTTGAGCGTGAGCAGGCCGAGCGAGGGCGGACAGTCGATCAGGATGTAGTCGAAGCGGTCGCGCAGGCCATCGACGAGGCGACGGAGGCGCAACTCGCGGTGGTCGAGGTTGACGAGTTCGACTTCGGCGCCGGCGAGGTTGCGGTCGGAGGGGATGGCGGAGAGGCCCGACACGCTGGTGGCGACGACGAAGGCGGAGGCGTCGGAGATCTGGTCGGCCATGATGGCGTCGTAGACGTGGCCTGCGGGGCTGGCCTTGCCCTTGATGCCGATGCCGCTGGAGAGGTTGCCCTGGGGGTCGGTGTCGATGAGGAGGACGCGCTGGTCGGCGAGGGCGAGGGAGGCGCCGAGGTTGATGGCGGTGGTGGTTTTGCCAACGCCGCCTTTCTGGTTGGCGATGGCGAGGACGCGGGCCATGGGACGCTCCGGGGGACAGGGACTGCTGCGGGCCGTTGGGCTGCTGGGCCGTTGGGCCAGTAGACCGTGGCGCACACGACCATGTTTGGTTATTTGACCAAAACACTGTCGTGTTGGCGACATAAGATTCTATCAGACCAGAACCCGACGAGCGAGCGGATGGTTCCCTGGCGCCGCGCGTGGCGGTCGCGCAGGCGCGCACCGGGAGGCCTTGGCCTGGCGACGTGTTCCACGTGGAACACTCAACCACCCGTCCTAGAGCATCTTGCGGAGAACGACGAGGCGGCTTCGGAGGGATTCGACCAGCGGGTAGGTCGCCTCGTAGACCAGCGGCGGCGCGACAACCGGCGGCGTCTCGGAGCCGCTGCCGCTCCTGAACATCAGGATGCGGCCGCCCGTCCGGAGGAAGGCCTGCAGCTTGACCAGCAGCTTGAGCTCGACGCGCACGGCCCGGACCGTCACCAGTTCGTGCGACTCGTGCAGCTCGGGACGCGTCAGCAACTCCTCCGCCCTGGCCGTTTCCACTTCGGCACCCTGGAGGCCGAGCTGGCGCACGGCTTCCCTGAGAAACGCCGACTTGCGAGTCTTCGATTCGACCATCCGGAGCGTCATCCCGGGTTCGGCCAGCTTGAGCGGAATCGCTGGAGATCCACCCCCTGAGCCGATGTCGAGGACGTTCGGATGCTGCCCGGACACCAGGTGCCCGTGGCCGTGGCCGCCATGGAAGTGCTTCGCCGCCACCAGTGGCTCCACCAGCAGCCGATCGATCGCCTCGTCTGGCGCGTCAGACAGGGAGAACGCCGTCAGGTTGATCTTCTGATTCCAGGTTTCCAGAAGCTGGTAGTAGGCCGTCAAGGGCTCGGCCAGGTGCGGATCAAGGCTGAGGCCGGCCTTCCTTGTCCGCTTCAGCAGCCGTTCGTTGAATTCCCGGGCGGTCATCATGGAATCGCTCCAGATACGACGCAATCACCGCCACCGCGGCCGGTGTCACGCCCGGAACCCTGCCGGCCTGCCCAAGCGTCAGCGGCCGGACGTCGCCCAGCCGTTCCCGAACTTCGCGAGAAAGGCCTGGAACCCGATCATACGGGAACCCGCGCGGAATCGCGCGGGTTTCCTCTGATCTGGATCTTTCGACGTCCGAGGCCTGCCGCTTCAGGTAACCCTCGTACTTGATCGTCGTCTCGGCAGTCGCCAGATCGTGGGCGGCCATGTCCGCGTCCAGTTCGAGCGACACCTCCCCGGAGGCCACCATCCCGGCCAGCCTGACGCCCTGCTGCCGGATGCGCTGCTCTGCCGGAATCAGCCCGCCCCCGTTGCCCTGGACCAACACCTGAGCCGATGAGAGCCGGGCGAGGTTGCGCTCGAGCCTGCCCCGCCGGCCCTCGAACCGGTGCCACCGGTCGTCCTGCACCAACCCGGCCGACCGGCCCTTCGGCGTGAGCCGCAGATCGGCGTTGTCGATCCGCAGCAGGAGCCTGAACTCGGCCCGCGACGTGAACATCCGGTAGGGCTCGAGGCATCCCCTGGTGATGAGATCGTCGACCAGGATCCCGATGTACGCCTCGTCGCGGCCCAGCGTGAACGCGGGCCGGCCCTGGCACCACAGGGCAGCGTTCATGCCGGCGACCAGGCCCTGGGCCGCCGCTTCTTCGTATCCGGACGTGCCGTTGATCTGTCCGGCGAAGTACAGCCCGCCGACTCGCTTGGTCTCCAGCGTCGGCCACAACTCGGTGGGCTGGACGAAGTCGTACTCCACCGCATACGCCGGGCGCAGCATGCGGGCGCCAGCCAGGCCAGGCATCGCCTGGACGATAGCCTGCTGGACCGGGGCCGGGAGACTCATCGACAGGCCGTTCAGGTAGATCTCGTCGACATCGAGGCCTTCCGGTTCGAGGAAGATCAGGTGCCGTTCGCGTGCGGGGAACCGGACCACCTTGTCCTCGAGCGACGGACAGTACCTGGGACCGACCCCCTGGATCTGGCCATTGAACAGCGGCGATTCATGGACGTGGTCGCGCACCAGTTGATGCACGGCCTCCGTCGTATGGACCTGGTAACACGGCACCTGGGCCCGCTCGATGCGCCGGGTCATGAACGACAGCGGGACGGGTTCCCCGTCGCCCGCTTCGAGCGTGAAGGCCCCAGACGACACGCCACCCTCGAAGTCGATGCTGTCCTTGTGCAGCCGCGGCGGTGTGCCCGTCTTGAGACGGCCCATCCGGAAGCCGAGCGACCGCATGGACTCAGCCAGGGTCACGCTGGCTGCCTCGCCGAACCGCCCGGCAGGGCGGACGTCGGGCCCCACATGGATGAGCCCGTTGAGAAACGTCCCGGTGGTGACGATCACCGTCCGGGCGCGCACGGAGGTGCCGTCCTCCAGCAGGATGCCAGCCGCGCGGTCGTCTTCGATCAGCAACGAACCAGCCTTGCCGATGACCCACTCGATGTTCGGATGGGCTTCGAGGGTGGCCCGGACCCACGCGGCATACCGCCGCTTGTCGGCCTGGGCCCGGGGAGACCACACCGCCGGCCCGCGGCTGCGGTTCAGCAGCTTGAACTGGATGCCCGTGGCGTCGATGGCGAGCCCCATCAACCCGCCGAGCGCGTCGATCTCGCGGACCAGGTGTCCCTTGGCGGTTCCGCCAATTGCCGGATTACAGGGCATATGCCCTAATGTTTCGAGCGAGAGCGTACACACGCCCACACGGCACCCCATCTGCGCCGCCGACCACGCAGATTCGATGCCGGCATGTCCGCCGCCGATCACCAGGACGTCGAACACGG
>CAYNDV010000247.1:0-4464 GCA_964396055.1 uncultured Vicinamibacterales bacterium
GCTGGCGTCACCCCGGGTGAATGGAGGGTTTTGAAGCTGCGCGGCCGGCCCGCCGAAGCGGGACGGCACCCGGAAAGCCTATCGCCGCGGCGGGCGGCCGGCCATCCTGTGAGGACAGGATGCCGGAGCCGGCCGGCTGTCAGTACCGCCAGCTCGTCAGATCGGCCCCCGCAGGGGCGGTCTTCAGGAGTCGGTCGAGGATCTTCGGCGCGAACATCTGGTGATACCGGAGCCGCGAGATGGCGTTCGGCTGCGTGTGGTCGCCGTTCCAGCAGTGTTCCGCCCGATCCCCGTAATCGACCACGCCCTCGTACGGCGGGTTGGCGGACTTCAGGAACTCCTCCACCAGGTACACCGCGTTGTTGAGGTAGTAGTTGTCCATGTCGCCCACGTAGATGTGGAGCTTGCCGCGCAGCTTCGGGCCGAGCGTGGCCCAGTCGCGCCTGAGGATGTGCGACAGGTCGTAGTGGTCGCGCCAGTAGTGCGCCACCTCGCGATCGATCGCCCCCGTGCGCTTGTCGAAGATGGGTTTCGGGTACCCGTCGGCGCCCGCGGGCGAATACACGGCCTGCCAGATGTCCCACTGGCCGCCCGATCGGCCCTTCGTGCCGAGCACCAGTTCGAGGCGGTTCATGTCCTCGAGCAGGGTGCTCACGTGGCCCAGGTAGTTGCGCAGGCCTGGCCGCGGAATCCGCCGCCAGGGCCCTTCGACGTAGTACGCGTTGGTGTCTTCGTAGAGATTGATCACCGTGTACGCGCGGAAGTCGATCGGGTCGGGGCACGCGATGTAGGCGCCGTTGTACTCGTCGGGATAGAACACCTGCGCGCCCATCGCCTCCCAGCCGCCCGTCGAGCCGCCGTACATGAAGCGCGCCCAGCCCTGGCCCAGTCCGCGGAACTGCTTCTCGATGTGCGGAATCAGTTCGTAGGTGATCGCATCGCCGTACGGGCCGAGGTTCGCCGAGTTCACCGCGTACGAGTCGTCGTAGTACGGGTTGGCGTGCTGGATCTCGATGATGAGGAACCGCGGGAACCCCGGGCCGGTCCACTGCTGGTAGAACCGGTGGGCCTCCTGCTGCTGGATCCGGTTGTAGCAGTCGAGGCGGAACCGGGTGCTGTACTCGCACGGCGCGTTCGGGTCCGGCGGCTCCTCGCGGAAGCCGTCGAACGTGTACGGGAAGTGGCCGTGGTTGATCACCAGCGGGTAACGCGCGTCGGGGTGCGTGTCCCAGCCTTCAGGCACCAGCACGTGGGCGCCGAGGTACATCGGGCGGCCCCAGAACTTCGTCAGGCGTTCGCTCTGGATCCGCACGTGCTTGATGTACTTCGTCGTCGGCGGATCCGGAATCGGCGGAATAACCTGGTCGAGGACGACCTTGAGCACGCGTCCCCCGGCCCGGTCGATCGTGACGCGCGCCGGCGTGCTGTAGAGGTTCCCGGGCGCGGCGTTCCACTGCTGGCCCTCGCCGCGGTCCATGGGCAGCTTCACCACGTGGCCGTCGGCCCGGCGGAACGTCTCGTACTTGTGGAGCAGGGCCTGCACCGTGTAGGTGCCGGGGGGGACGTCGGCGAGGCTCTCCTTCGGGTAGCCGAGCACCGATCCGTCGAAGACGGCCGGCTGGCCGGGCTTCAGCCCGTCCACATCGATGCCGAAGACCTGCTGGGTCCCGGGGCTGTCGTTGATCTGGAACCGGGGTTCGCCGGCCGGCGCGGTGGACAGCATGAGCAGCAGCCGGCCGTCGAGCGGCGTGGCGCTCAGCGTGGCCGCAAACGACACCTCGAAGCGGACCGGCGGCGCCTGCGCGGCGCGTGGCGCCGGCGCGAAGACGGCGACCGTGAGCGCGATCACGGCGGCGGCGGCGGCGAAACGGATCAGTCTGGCGGCGGTACCTGGCATGCGGACCTCCCGGGGGCGCCAGTCTACCACCGCGCAAAAAGCGTCCCGACCCCTTTTCTTCGGGGCCCCGCCGTGAGGGCGGGGCCCCGTCGGCGTCGCAGCTACTTGAAGGCGATCCCGGTGGGGATCTTGTCCTCGCCGGCCGGCAGCGGCGCGCCGACCAGCGTCAGCACCTGCCGGTTCGTGCGCAGGTCAACGACTGCGATCCCCTTCCTGCCGCCCGACACGGTTGGGTTCGACACGTACAGGAACTCGTTCTTCGGATCGATGCTCATCGCGTCGACGCCGAAGAGACACGAACTGCCGCCCCAGTCCTGCAGGGGGATCTCGATGCCCGTGTACCCCAGGATGCCGGGCGAGACCACGTCGTAGACGTAGACCACGTGCTGCCGGACGCCGGGGTCGTCAAGCGGATCGCCGGTCCAGGCCTTGGCCGCCAGCCAGTACAGCTTGCGGCCGTCGCGGCTGAACACCGCCGACTGGCTCGCGATGGTCGTCACGTCGGGCGCCTGGATCTCGCCACCGAGAATGACCGCGCCCGGGCCCATGATTCGCAGTGCGGTACCCATGGCGATGACCGGATCGCCGGGCTCGGGATCGCCGTCCGGGTTGCAGCCGACCGCCACCCCCGTCCGGCCGTCTGGCGAGATGGCAATGTTCACCGGGCGCATCGTCCCCGTGGTTATCGTGTTGATGTAGCTCAGGGTGCCCGTGGCGGGGTTCATGCCGATCACGCCGATCGCGGGCGTGAAGTAGTCCGCGGTGATGACCGTCTGGCCGTCCCTGGCGATCGCCACGGCATTCGAGTAGAGCGCGTACGCGGTGGTGTCCACGTCGCCGACGACCGCGCCCGTCGCGATGTTCACCGCGACGACGCGAGGCGAGAAGCCCCCGTCCGTCACGAGCATGTACTTCTGGTTGGGGGAGATCGCCATATCCTCGGCGAAGTACGGGATATCCGCCGTGCCCAGATGAACCGGCGCGCCAGGCACGTGCAGGTCGATGAGGTGAATCTGGCTGTCGCCGAAGTTCGAGACCACGGCCCGGGTGCCGTTCTTCGTCATGACCACGTCGAACAGGCCGCCGCCGATCGTCCCGAGCTCGCCCTCCAGGAACGGGCCGTAGGTGAGGAACGTCCGGGCGTCGATGATCATGATCGACCCGCCATTGGTGAGCGCGTACACGCCGGTGTTGGCGGCGTTCGGCGCGCCGGGCCTCTGGGGTACGGGCACGGGCGCGGCCGGCTGGCGGGACGCGGCCGCCTCGATGGCCCGGGCCTGCGCGTCCGGAATCGGGGCGGTCTGTGCCCTGGTGGCGTACACCGGCAACTGGGGCGAGGCGGCGAGAATCGCCGCGCCGGCAATCGTCGCAGCGACGAGAGCCATCGCTGTGATCCGACGGATGGTGGACATAGATCTGCCTCCAATCGAACGTGGGGGCAGGTTCGCTGACCGCGGCGGACGACACCACGCGGCCTGTTGGGGGCTGTTGTGAAAAGGGCGGATGAGCCGTCCGTCAGAACGGTAGCACCCGTCCTGCGTATCGTCAATGGACGGTTCTGTCTGCGGCGCGCCCAACGGGTGCGTGACGACCCCGCCAGCCGATGACGAAACCGGCACCGAACCAGTGCCGGGTGAACAGGCTGGCCGTGCCGTACGGCCAGGTCCGGGCGTACGAGACCCGCCCGCCGATCACCAACGGCCCGATAGCCCGATCGACCGCGACCGCCGGTGCCAGGCTGAATCCCTTGGCAATGGCCACGATGTCGTCGGGGTACTTGTCCGGCAGTTTCGTCGTCAACCGGGCCACCGTGACGGGGGTGGCATCGAGCGTCACCTCGACCGTCCATCGCCCGGGCGTCGACCAGCGGCGCGCCAGGCCGAACTGCACCTCGTGCACCTCGGACACCGTGGTTTCGCGGTCGGTGTTGAACCGCCGCGTTTCAGACGGGGGACGCGAGTGGCGCGTGATCGAGTCGCTCGGGGCGAAGTCGGCCCGGTCCCGACGGTAGGCGTACGACACCCGGGCGCCGAACCCCACCGGCGATCCGATCTCGGCGACCTGCCGCAGGCTGAAGGACGCGAGCGCCGTGCTGGCGGTGGTGCCGTAGACCACGACGTCGCCCTCAGGCAGGAAGAACGTGTCGTAGTCGGACCCGAGACCCGTGCCCCACCAGGCGACCCCGGCTTCGGTGCGCCACCACCGGCCCCACCCGCGGTATCGGCCGCTCAGCGTCAGCCACTGGTTGTCCTGGTCGTAGTCCTGCTCGTAGTAGTGGGGCACCAGTTCCGAGCCGTCGAGTCGGGAGGGGTTCTCGAACCGGTAGGTATGACGGTCGCGGCGCCATTCCCAGGCAGCAGACAACGTGCCCTGCTCCACCGCCCCTGAGGGCAGGGGCCGGGGTGGCGCCTGCCCGGCCGCGGGCCCTCCGACTGCCAGGACCAGCAGCCACGCCGCAGCCGACAGGCGTTTCAGCATGACGGCATTCTACCCCCGGCCGGTGTACCATGCTCCGGTCGGAGCCCGGGAGAGACCATGGCGAAGATCCAGTTCACGCGCAACTACAA
>CAYNDV010000248.1:0-4395 GCA_964396055.1 uncultured Vicinamibacterales bacterium
GGTGGCGGTCGACGCCGCAGTCTCGACGGGCAGCGGCCCCGCCGGTTCGGGCGGCGGCGCGCCGCCGCCGGGCATCGGTGGCGCGACAACGGCCGGCATGGCGACCGTGGCCTCACCGCCCGCCTGTCCCGTCGGCGGGATCGGGGGCGCCGCCGAAAAGGCCGAGCCCATCGATCCGCCGCCGGCCTCGCGGACGACGGCTGCGTGCCCCGAGGTCGACAGGCCGAGGCCCGCTTCGAGCACGGCGCGCATTTCGGTGGCGTTCGCGAACCGGTGCGCCGGGCTCTTGGCCAGCGCGCGCATCACGGCCTGCTCCACCCAGTCGGGCAGGCCGGGCACGAGGAACCGCGGCGACGCAGGCGGCTCGCTGAGGTGCGCCTGCCGCAGGGCGAACTCGGTGCGGTGTTCGAACGGGAGTTTGCCGGCCAGCAACTCGTAGAGCATCACGCCCACGGCGTAGATGTCCGCGCGCGTGTCGCCGGGCTGGTTCTGGATCTGCTCAGGCGCCAGGTACGCCAGGACGTTGAGCAGGCGGTCCTCGCGGGTCTTGCGGTTCGCGCCCAGGGCGTGGCCGATGCCGAGGTCCATCACCTTGATGTTGCCGGTCGGCGTGACCAGCACATTGGTGGGCCGCAGCGCGTGGTGGAACAGGCCGTGCTCGTGCGCGTGTTCGAGGCCGCGCAGCGTCTGCACGGCGCAGCTCACCGCCACGTTGGGCGCCATGCGCCCGGTGCGCGCCCGGGCCTGGTCCAGCGTGACCCCCGCCACGTACTCGAGGAAGAAACCGATCTGCTGGCCAACGGTGATGAGGTCGTAGACGGCCCCGACATTCGAGTGCTGAAGGCGCTTCAGGATCGGCACCATCGCCCGCAGCCGCTCGGCCAGCATCGGGTCGCGCCCCACCTCGGCGGCGAAGATCCGGACCGCGGCTTCGCGCCCCGTGCCGGCATCGACGGCCCGGAACACGGCGCCGACGCCGCCGTCCCCCAGGGGTTCAGTCAACCGGTAGCTGCCAATCACCGTCCCGATCATGGCCTGCTCCTCTGGGGGTATCCTACCAGAGCCGCCACGCGTCGGCGTAAGGAGTCCGAAGCCGTGACCATGCCGCACCTGTTCAGCCCGTTGACCATTCGCGCCGTCACCTTCCGCAACCGCATCGGCGTGTCGCCGATGTGTCAGTACTCAGCGGCCGACGGCTTCGCCAACGACTGGCACTTCGTCCACCTCGGCACCCGTGCCGTCGGGGGCGCCGGCCTCGTCATGGCCGAGGCGACGGCGGTGAGCCCGGAAGGGCGCATCAGCCCCGCCGACCTGGGCCTGTGGAGCGACGCGCACGTGGACGGTCTGCGGCGCGTGGCGGCGTTCATCGAGCAGCACGGCGCCGTTCCGGGCATCCAGCTCGCCCACGCCGGGCGCAAGGCCAGCACGGCCCCACCGTGGCTCGGCGGTTGCGCGGTGGCCCCGGGGAATGGCGGCTGGACCGTGGTGGCCCCGACCGACGTCCCGTTCGACGCCGACGCGCCGGTGCCCGAACCGCTCGATCACGCCGGCATCCGCCGGATCATCGACGCGTTTGGTGCCGCGGCGGCCAGGGCCCGCGAGGCGGGATTCAAGGTGGTCGAAATCCACGCCGCCCACGGCTACCTGCTGCACGAGTTCCTCTCACCGATCACCAACACGCGCACCGACGAGTTCGGCGGCTCCTACGACAACCGGATGCGCGTGCTCAAGCGCGTATGCCGAGCCGTGCGCGAACACTGGCCCGAGGACCGGCCGCTGTTCGTCCGTGTCTCCAGCACCGACTGGACCGACGGCGGCTGGACCCCGGACGCCACCGTGGCGCTGGCCCACCACGTCTCGAGCTACGGGGTCGATCTCATCGACTGCTCGTCGGGCGGCATTGCCCCCGGCATCACCATTCCGGCGGCCCCCGGCTACCAGGTGCCGTTCTCGCAACGGATCAAGGACACCGTGCCGATGCTGACGGCCGCGGTGGGCATGATCAGCTCCCCCGAGCAGGCCGACCAGATCATCCGGAACGAGCAGGCGGACCTGGTCCTGCTCGGCCGGCAGATGCTGCGGGACCCGTACTGGCCGCTCCACGCCGCCCGCACGCTCGGCCGGGAAGTCACATGGCCGAACCAGTACCTCCGCGCGCGGTAGGCGCCGCGTTAATCAATCCCGGATTGATTTATGCGGTCTGGATAACGGATTGCATAAATCAATCCGGGATTGATTTTCGCGCTGTTGGGCCGTGGTATCGTAACGCTGCATGCCGCACTCCCCGGTGCCGCGGCCGTCCCGCGTGCAGCTCTTCGTGACCTGCCTGGTGGACCACTTCTGTCCAGCCGCCGCCGAGGCGACCATCGCCGTGCTCGAGCGGCTCGGCCTCGAGGTGGACGTCCCCGGCGACCAGACGTGCTGCGGCCAGCCGGCGTTCAACGGCGGCTTCCGGGACGACGCGGCGGCGATGGCGCGGCACACGATCGACGTGCTCGGCCGCCGGCCGGATCCCGTGGTGGTGCCATCCGGGTCGTGCGCCGACATGATCGTCAATCACTATCCCGAGTTGTTCGCCGCCGACGGCGTGTACGGCCCCCGGGCGCGCGAGCTGGCGGCCCGCACGTTCGAGCTGAGCCAGTTCCTCGTGGACGTGCTCGGCGTCACGGACGTCGGCGCGCGCGGCAGCGGACGCCTGGCCTACCACGCGTCGTGCCACGGCCTGCGGGGCCTCGGCCTCTCGCATCAGCCGCGTGAACTGCTGCGGCACGTGGCGGGCGCCGAGGCCGCCGACCTGCCGGACGCCGAGACCTGCTGCGGGTTCGGCGGCCTGTTCGCCATCAAGATGGCGCCCATCTCCGGCGCGATGCTGGCCTCCAAGATCGAGTCGATCCAGGTCAGCGGCGCCGACACGGTGGTGGCCACCGACGTGAGTTGCCTCATGCACATCGGCGGCGGCCTCACCCGGACCGGCAGCGCGGTGCGCGTGCGCCACCTCGCCGAGGTGCTGGCGGAGCGGGGCGATGGCTGACGCCGCCCGCCGCCCCGTGTCGCCGGACGCCGGGACGGCCGCCGCGGCGGCCGAGGCGTTCCAGGAACGTATCCGCCGGGCCGTGAGCGACCGCCGGCTCAGGCAGGCGCTCTCGACCACCACGGGCCGTCTGGCGGGCGGCCGCGCCGCCGCCATGGCCGCGCTCGAGCACGCCGACGAGGTGCGCGACGCCGCGCGGCGGATCCGGGCGCACACCATCGCCCACCTCGACCGTTACCTCGAGCAGTTCGCGGCCGAAGCCGGCCGGCGCGGCACGCACGTGCACTGGGCCGAGACCGCCGAGGCCGCGCAGCGCCTCGTGGTGGGCATCGCCCGCGCCGAAGGCGTCTCGCTGGCGGTGAAGTCGAAGTCCATGGTCAGCGAGGAGGTGGAACTCAACACCGCCCTCGAGGCCGCGGGCATCCGCGTGGTCGAGACCGATCTCGGCGAATACGTGGTGCAGGTGGGCGACGACCGGCCGTCGCACATCATCACCCCGATCGTGCACCAGCGGCGCGAGGACGTGGCCGCGCTCTTCAAGGCGAAACTCGGCGCCACCGACGACGAGGTGCGCGACGCCGCCGCCATCACGGCGTTCGCCCGGCGCACGCTGCGCGAGCAATTCCTCCGCGCCGGGATGGGCATCAGCGGCGTCAACATGGCGGTGGCCGAGTCCGGCAGCGTGTGCCTGGTCACCAACGAGGGCAACGGCCGCCTCACGACCAGCCTGCCCCGCGTGCACGTCGCCCTGATGGGCCTCGAGCGCGTGGTCCCCACCGCCGCCGATCTCGGCGTGGTGCTGCAGGTGCTCGCCCGCAGCGCGACGGGCCAGGCGCTCTCGGTGTACACCAACGTCATCAGCGGGCCGCGGCGCCGCCCCGTGCCCGCGGGGCCCGGCGCCGGACCTGCCGTCAACGAGTCCGATGGCCCCGATCGGCTGCACGTGATCATCGTCGACAACGGGCGCACGGGGCTGCTTGCGTCGGATTTGGCGGAGATCCTCTACTGCATCCGCTGCGGCGCGTGCCTCAACGTGTGCCCCGTCTACACGCACATCGGCGGGCACGCCTACGACAGCGTGTATCCGGGCCCGGTGGGGTCGGTGGTCACGCCGGGCCTGGCGGGGCTCGAGGGGGCCGCGGACCTGCCGCACGCCAGCAGCCTGTGCGGTGCGTGCCGCGAGGTGTGTCCCGTCCGCATCGACCTGCCGCGCCTGCTGCTCGATCTGCGGGCCGAATCGGCACGCCGCGCGCTCGGGCCCGCGTGGCTCCGCCTGGCGATGGCCGCATACGCCGGGGTGGCCACCCGTCCGTGGCTCTACCGCCTCGCGGGCCGGCTCGCGGGCCGCGCCGCGGCCGTCGCCG
>CAYNDV010000249.1:0-4380 GCA_964396055.1 uncultured Vicinamibacterales bacterium
AACATCGACACCGGCGACAACGGCGGCAACATGGCCCAGACCAACCTGGATGCCATCGCCGAGTTCAAGATCCTGACGGCGAGCTACCAGGCCGAGTACGGCCGCGCGGTGGGCGCCCAGGTGCAGGTGGTCACGAAGAGCGGCACCCAGAACTACTCCGGGTCCGCCTACTGGTACGGCCGGCGGTCCGAGTGGAACGCCAACACGTGGATCAACAACCGGTCGGGCACGCCGCTGGCCAAGAGCTCGCGCAACGACACGGGCTTCACGCTGGGCGGCCCGGTGATTCCCAAGAAGCCGTTGTTCTTCTTCTTCAGCCAGGAGTTCCAGCGCCGCAAGGACCCCGTGGGTGAAACCCGCGTCACGGTGCCGACGGCCCTCGAGCGCATGGGCGACTTCTCGCAGAGCGTGGACGCCAACGGCAACCCGTATCCGTACATCCGCGACTACACGACGGGCCTGCCCTGCGGGCCGACCAACACGTCGGGGTGTTTCCAGGACGGCGGCGTGCTGGGCAAGATCCCGGCCAATCGCCTCTATGCCCCGTCGCTCGCCGCGCTGAGCATCTTCCCGGCGGCCAACGCGCCCGGCCAGGTCGGCTACAACTACAAGAGCCAGACGCCGTCCAGCCAGCCGCTCAACCAGACGATGTTCCGCGCGGACTACCAGCTGAACAGCAACTGGCGCGTGACCGGCCGGTACATGTTCCACACCAACAAGTCGGAGCTGCCCTACGGCATCAGCGGCTGGTCGGTGCGGTCCAACGTCGACACGATCGACGTCATCTCCGACGTGCCCGGCCGCAACTGGATGGCCTCCACGACGGGCATCATCAACAACACGACCTCGCTCGAGATTTCCGTCGGCAGCGGCCACAACTCGCTGGCGCACACCGTGAGCAACGACGCCTTCACGCGCACGGGCGCGAAGATGTCGAACCTGCCGATGCTGTTCACGACGCCGATCCAGGAAGACCTGGTGCCCCGCTTCACGTTCGGCGGCGGCCGGATCGGCAACGCGCCGTTCATCAACACCAGCCAGGCGCCGTTCACCAACTTCAACACCACCTATGACGTCGTGGCGAACCTGACCAAGGTGTTCGGCGCCCACGCCGCCAAGGCGGGCATCTACTACCAGCACAGCCAGAAGCCCCAGAGCGCGTTCGCGGACTTCAACGGCTACTACAACTTCGACAACAGCGGCAACAACCCGTACGACTCGCAGCATCCCTTCGCCAACGCGGCGCTGGGCATCTACAACCAGTTCACCCAGGCCTCCTCGTACCTGAAGCCGAACTGGGTGTACCAGAACTTCGAGGCCTACATCCAGGACAACTGGCGCGTAAACGACCGGCTGACCCTGGACTACGGCGTCCGCTTCTACTACCTGACGCCGCAGTGGGATACGTCGCTGCAGGCCTCGAACTTCCTGCCCGACAAGTACGTCAAGTCGCAGGCCGTGCGCCTCTTCCAGCCGGCCGTCGTCAACGGCGTCCGCGTGGGCTTCGACGCCGCCAGCAACACGACGGTGAACGCCGCGTTCATCGGCCGCGTGGTCCCGGGCTCGGGTGACCGCTTCCAGGGCACGTTCCAGGGCGGCAAGGGCATCGACGACACGCTCACCGACGGCAGCAAGATGCGCTTCTCGCCGCGCGCCGGCTTCGCCTACGACATCTCGGGCAACCAGAATCTGGTCCTGCGTGGCGCGTTCGGCATCTTCTACGACCGGCCCCAGGGCAACCAGGTGTTCGACCTGGTCACGAATCCTCCCGGACTGCAGGTGCAGCAGCTGACGTGGGGCCTGGTCAGCCAGGTGGCCAGCGCCACGGGCTACAACGCGCCCGTGAACCTCGCGCCGAACGTGTACGAGTGGGAGACCCCGGTGGTCTACCAGTGGAACGTCGGCGTGCAGTGGCAGCTGCCGGGCAACTTCGTGCTCGACGTCTCCTACGTCGGCTCGGAGTCGCGCGACCTGCTGCAGAAGCGCCAGATCAACGCCCTGCCGTACGGCACGGCGTACCAGGCCTCGTCGCAGGATCCGACCCGCGGCCAGACCTGCTCCGGCTGCTCCGGCCTCAGCACCGTGCCGGGCGGCAACGCCCTCCCGACGGACCTCCTGCGGTCCGCGTACCCGGGCTACGGCAACATCAACCTCTGGGAGTTCTCGGCCTACGCGAACTACAAGGCCCTGCAGACCACCGTCACGCGGCGCTTCTCGAAGGGCCTGATGGTGACGGCGAACTACACCCGGAGTTCCGCGAAGGGTATCGCCGGCGGCGACTGGGACGGCGCCCGCATCGATGGCAAGGACAAGGAAGCCAACTACGGGCCCCTGGCGCAGGACCGGCCGCACTCGTTCGTGACGAGCTTCGTCTACCAGACGCCGCCGGTGGCCACGGGCGCCCTCGGGTTCCTGACCAACGACTGGCAGCTGTCGGGCACCTACCGCTGGATGAGCGGGGCGCCGTTCGGCGTCGGCTACTCCATCCCGGGCGTCGGCTCCATCAACCTGACGGGCTCCGACCAGGGCGCGCGCATCGTCCTGAACGGCGATCCGGGCAGCGGCTGGACGGGCGACCCGTACAAGGCGTACAACACGGCGGCCTTCTCGGCGCCGAACTACGGCAGCGTCGGCCTCGAGTCGCCGCGGGTGTACATGAACCTGCCGCCGACCAATAACCTCGACCTGTCGCTGTCGAAGTCGTTCCCGCTGGGCGGCAAGCGGCGCATCGAGGTCCGGCTCGACGCCTTCAACGCACTGAACACCGTGCAGTTCTCGGGCTTCAACAACACGGCCAACTTCGCGTCGGCTGGCAGCAGCGTGATCACCAACCTGCCGTACGACGCGAACGGCAACCTCGTCAACCGTAACGGCTTCGGGACGGTCAGCGGCGTGCGCGCGCCGCGGCAGCTCCAGCTGATGACCCGGTTCTCGTTCTAGCGGTCTACGTCTGGCGGCACTCGGCCCGCCGCAGGGCCGGCACCCTCCCCTCCTCCTAGGGTGCCGGCCCTTCTCTTTCGATGCCCCCGGAGGGAGGATACCCGTCATGGCATATCCGCGCCTGCCCGCACTCCTCGTCATCGGCCTGCTCACGCTCCCCGCGCTGCCGGCAGCCAGCCCGCCTCCGCAGGACACGCAGCCGGCCGCGCTGTACCGCGACCCGGACGCCGCGCCTGAGGCGCGGGCGCGCGATCTCGTCGCGCGCATGACCGCGGACGAGAAGATCGCCCAGTTGATGAACCAGGCCCCGGCCATTCCGCGCCTCGACGTGCCCGCCTACGAATGGTGGAACGAGTGCCTGCACGGTGTCGCCCGCGCGGGCGTCGCCACCGTGTTCCCCCAGGCCATCGGCCTCGCGGCCACCTTCGACGCACGCCTCATCGGCGAGATGGCCGAGGTCATCGGCAACGAGGCCCGCGCCAAGCACCACCAGTTCGTCCGTCAGGGCCAGCGCGGGCGGTACCAGGGGCTCACCTTCTGGTCGCCGAACATCAACATCTTCCGCGACCCCCGCTGGGGCCGCGGGCAGGAGACCTACGGCGAAGACCCGTATCTCACGGGGCGGCTGGGCGTGGCCTTCGTCAAGGGACTGCAGGGCGACGATCCGCGCTACTACCGGGCGATTGCCACGGCCAAACACTACGCGGTGCACAGCGGCCCGGAGCCCGACCGTCACACCTTCGACGCCCGGCCGTCGGAACGCGACCTCTGGGACACCTACCTGCCGGCGTTCCGCGATCTCGTCGTCGAGGGCAAGGTGGCCTCCGTGATGAGCGCCTACAACCGCATCAACGGCGAGTCGGCCACGGCCAGCCAGCGGTTCCTCAACGACATCCTGCGGGCGCAGTGGGGCTTCACGGGGTACGTCGTCTCCGACTGCGGCGCCGTCGACGACATCTTCCGCCGTCACCGGATCGTGCCGACCCCCGAGGAGGCGTCGGCCCTGTCGGTGACCCGCGGGTGCGACCTCGAGTGCGGGAACGTCTTCCGGGCCCTGAAGGGCGCCCTCGACCGCGGCCTGGTGCGTGAAGCCGATCTCGACGTGGCGCTGCATCGCCTGTTCACGGCCCGGATGCAGCTCGGCCTCTTCGATCCGCCCGAGCGGGTGAGCTGGGCGCGGACGCCGTACGCGGTGAACGATGCGCCCGCCCACGACGCGCTGGCGCGCCGCGTGGCGCAGGCCTCGCTGGTGCTGCTCAAGAACGACGGCGTGCTGCCCCTGCGCCGGGACGCCGGCACCATCGCCGTTGTCGGCCCCACCGCCGACGATCTGATGGCGCTGCTCGGCAACTACAACGGCACGCCCGCCCGGCCCGTGACCATCCTGAGCGGCATTCGTCAGGCCGTCGCGCCTGGCACCCGGGTCGTCTACGAACGGGG
>CAYNDV010000250.1:0-4371 GCA_964396055.1 uncultured Vicinamibacterales bacterium
GACCGTGATGGCCTGGCCTTCCTGCTGGAGCAGGTCAGGCAGGGCGTCCGCCTGAGCCGTTGCCCCCTGTTCGTCATGCTGTGGCTGGATGCCGAACAGCGACTGCGAATTCGCGAATCGTCGTGAAATTGCGACGTGATTCCTGGCACGGCACATCCACGCCCTCGCGCCACGCAGGTTTTCGACGCCCCGCAGCCTGGTACCGACTTTGTAGATCTCTCACCGCGATGAGACCCCGGTCTTTGCTGACGTGCGCGTTGCTGGTACTGGCTCCGATGGCGCCTTCCCTCTGCCACGCCCAGACGTCCGAACCGGGGCGCGGCCTGACCCTGGATCAGGCGCTGGCGCGGCTGCAGAGTTCCAGCGACACGTTGCGGGCGGCCGAAGCCGAGGTGCGCGAGCGCGAGGAAGAGCGCCGCGCCGCGAAGAGCCTCTACTGGCCGCACATCGGCCTCCACGCCGACGCCACGCACCTCGACGACGCCGTCATCCTCGATCTCGACCCGATCCGCGAGGTCATCAATACCCTGCACCGCCTGCCCGGGTCGGTGCTGCCGCCCTTCGAGAGCACGTTCCAGAAGCAGGACTTCTGGCTCGCCCAGCTCACCGCCACGTGGCCGATCTACACGGGGGGACGCGCGCAGGCGGCCAACAAGGCGGCGGCACTGCAGATCGAGGACGCGGGGCTGCGGCGCACAGCCACGGCCCAGGCCTTGTCGACCGAACTGGTCCGGCGGTACTTCGCGCTGCGTCTCGCGATGCGGGCCAGCGAGGTCAGGGCCGCCGCCGTGGAACTGCTCACGCAGCACGCGCATCATGCGCGGCGGCTCGAGGAAGAGGGCCTGATCGCGCGGGTGGAGCGGCTGCACGCCGAGGTGGCACTGGCGAAGGCCTCACGCGAACGCAGTGCCGCGGAGCAGGACGTCGCCCTCGCCCGCACGGCGCTTGCGGGCCTGCTGGCCATGTCCGAGGTGCCTGAGCCCGCCACCGAGCTGTTCCTGGTGAGCGATCAGGGCCCGCTCGAGTCCTTCGTGGAAGCCGCTCTACGGGAACACCCGGGCCTGCAGCGGCTGGGGACCCAGCGGCAGCTTGCCGACGTGTCGCTGGACGCCGAGAAGGGCCGCTGGAAGCCGGACGTGGCCGTATTCGGCATGCGCGAACTGCATACCGCCGACCTGTCGCTGGTGAGCCCGACGTGGGCCGTTGGCATCGCGGCGAAGGTGACGCTGTTCGACGGGTTCGAGCGCGGGCACAAGACCGCCGCCGCCCGCAGCCGGCAGGAGCGGGTGGACGCGCTGGCGGCGCAGGCGCGGCGCGACATCGCCACGCTGGTCGAGCAGAAGTACCGCACGGCCACCAAGGCCCGCGAACAATACGTCAGCCTGGACGCCACGGTGGGCCTCGCCACCGAGGCGCTGCGCGCGCGTACCCGCGCTTTCGAAGAAGGCCTGGCGACGTCGGTCGACGTCGTCGACGCCCAGGTCACCCTGCAGGCCTCTCGGCTGCAGCGCCTGGTGTCCGCCTACGAGTTCGACGTGGCCCTGGCCGAACTGCTCGAAGCCTCGGGGCAGCCCGGCCGTTTCACGGATCTGCGCCAGCGCGCGGATCTGTTCCCGGAACGATGACCGTCAAGTCCGCCCTGCACATCGCGTTCAACGTGGCGATGGCCGTGGTCGCCATCGCCGCCGTCTGGTGGTTCGTCCTCACGTGGCGCCGCGTGGCCCAGCCTCCTCCGGAGATCATTCAGGGCCAGGTCGAAGCGACCGAGATCGATGTCTCGGCCAGGATGCCAGGCCGCATCGGCACGATCGCGGTGCGCGAAGGCGACCGCGTTGGCCGCGGCGACGTCGTGGCTACGCTCGACAGCCCTGAGATCGAAGCGAAGCTGAGCCAGGCGAGGGCCGCCCGCGAAGCGGCCGCTGCCCAGCGGGACAAGGCCAACCACGGGGCGCGGCAGGAGGAGATCCGCGCGGCGGAGGCCACGTGGCTCCGTGCGCGAGGCGCAGCCGATCTCGCCGAGAAGACGTTCCAGCGCATCGACCGGCTCGCCCGCGACGGCGTGGTGCCGGGCCAGCGGCGTGACGAGGCGGAAACCGCCTGGAAGACCTCCCGCGACGCGGAGGCCGCCGCGAAGGCCGTCTTCGATCTCGCCGTCAACGGGGCCCGCCAGGAAGACAAGGCCGCGGCCGCCGCGGTCGTCGAAGCCGCATCAGGCGTCGTCGACGAGGTGTCCGTGTTCCTGCGCGAGACGCGCATCGTCGCCCCGGCATCGGGCGAGGTCTTCCGCCGCAATCTCCAGCCCGGCGAGATGACGGCGGCCGGCCTGCCCATCGTGACGCTCGTCGACCTCGACGACATCTGGGCGACGTTCTACCTGCGTGAGGACCAGCTCCACGGCCTCACCATCGGGGCTCGGCTGCGGCTGTCCCTCCCGGCACTGGCGAACCGGGACGAGGAATTCCAGGTCTCGTACCTGGCAGCCGCAGCCGACTTCGCAACCTGGCGCTCGACCAGCGCTTCCGGCGGCTTCGACGTGAAGACGTTCGAGGTGCGGGCGCGTCCGGTCCGGCCTGTCCCGGGCCTGCGTCCCGGCATGAGCGTGATCCTCCGCGAACGGCCATGACCGCCGCCGGCTTCGTCCCGGTCGTGCGCCGCGAATTGCGGCGGATGGCTGCGGCCCCGTTCTACGCGCTGGGGATGATCGTTCTGCCGAGCCTCGGCGGCGCTGTCCTGGCGCTGTTGTTCGGCGACGGCGTCGTGCGCGACCTCCCGCTGGCTGTCATCGACGCCGACCACTCGCAGCGCTCCGGGCACTTCGTGCGCATGCTGGACGCCACGCCGGGCCTGCGCGTGGCCCATGAGGTATCGTCGATGGGCGAGGCGCGGCGCCTCGTGCTCCGCGGCGACGCGTACGGCATCGTGGACGTGCACGCCGGCTTCGACCGGGACATCGTGCGGGGCGATACGTCGCGCGTGACCGTGTTCTACAACGCGCAGTACCTGCTGCCGGCAAGCCTCATACGCCGGGACGCGGCGGCGGCTGCTGCTGCCCTGTCGGCGTCGGCTGAAGGCAGCCGGCGCATGGGCGGGGGCCAGCACCCGGCCGTCGCCGTCCGGTCGGTGGAACCGCTGGTCGTGGACGTGCAGACCGTCGGCAACCCTGCGCTCAGCTACGTCCCGTACCTCGTCACCGGGCTGCTGCCCACCATGCTCCAGATCTTCGTCATGGTCATGGCGGTGCACGCCTTCGGGTCGGAACTGAAGGACGGCACGGCGGGCGAGTGGCTGGACGCGGCCGGCGGACGCATCGGGCCGGCCCTGGCCGGGAAGGTGGCGCCCTACGCGGCGCACTTCTTCGTCATGGGGCTGCTGATGCTGGCCGCCCTGTTCGGGTGGCTGGGAGTGCCCGTGCGCGGCAGTCTGCCGCTGATTGCCGGTGCCACGGGGCTCTTCGTGCTGGCCTACCTCGCGATGGGATTCGCGGCCGTGGCGCTCACGGCCAACCTCCGGCTGGCCACCAGCCTGGCGGCGTTCTACTCGGTGCCGGCCTTTGCGTTCGCCGGCCTCACGTTTCCCACCTGGGGCATGCCTGCCGCTGGCCAGGCGTGGAGCAGCCTCCTGCCCCTGACGCACTACCTGCGGCTCCTGATCGACCAGGCGCTGCGCGGTGCCCCGATCGGCGTCGCCGGGGCCGCCCTGGCGGCGCTCGCCGCCTTTGCCGTGGTGCCCTGGCTGGCGCTGGGGCCGCGGATGGCCTCGCTCGCACGCAACCCGCGCGTCTGGGGCCGGCAATGAGGACGTTGCTGCGCGCCTGCGCTGACGAGAGCCGGCTGGTGTTCGGCGACGCAGGCGTGTTGTTGATCACGGCGGCGGCCGTCGTCATCTACTCGTTCTTCTACCCCATTCCGTATGCCCCCGAGGTGCTGCACGACGTACCCGTGGCGATCGTCGACAGCGACGGTTCGGCGCTCAGCCGGACGCTGGCGCGCATGCTGGATGCGCACGAGGCGCTGCGGGTGTCGGCGCGCTGCGTGTCGCTCGACGAGGCGACGCGCCTGCTGCGCGACGGGACGGTCTCCGCCGTGGTCGCGGTGCCGGCCGGGCTCGAGCGCGACGTGCTGCTGGGGCGCCAGGCCAGGGTCTCGCTCGTCGCCGATTCGTCTTACATGCTGGCGTACGGGCAGGTGTTGCGCGGCGTCCTCGAGAGCGCGGGAACCCTCTCGGCCGGGATCGAACTGGCGCGCTGGCGCGCCGCCGGCCGATCCGCGGACGCGGCCGCGCGTGTCCGCCAGCCGGTGACGGCCGATCTGCGGCCGCTCTTCAGCCCGGCCGCCGGGTACGCCACGTACGTCGTCCCGGCGGTGCTGGTGC
>CAYNDV010000251.1:0-4371 GCA_964396055.1 uncultured Vicinamibacterales bacterium
GCACCAGCACCGCCGGGACGACGTACGTGGCGTACCCGGCGGCCGGGCTGAAGAGTGGCCGCAGATCGGCCGTGACCGGCTGCCGGACACGCGCGGCCGCGTCGGCGGATCGGCCGGCGGCGCGCCAGCGCGCCAGTTCGATCCCGGCCGAGAGGGTCCCCGCGCTCTCGAGGACGCCGCGCAGCACCTGCCCGTACGCCAGCATGTACGACGAGTCGGCCAGGAGCGAGACCCTGACCTGGTGCCCCACCAGCACGTCGCGCTCGATCCCCGCCGGCACGACGACCACGGCGGAAACCGTCCCGTCGCGCAACAGGCGCCCCGCCTCGTCGAGCGACGGGCAGCGCGCCGACACCCGCAGCGCCTCGTGCGCGTCCAGCATGCGCGCCAGCGTCCGGCTCAGCGCCGATCCGTCACCGTCGACGATCGCCACAGGCACGTCGTGCAGCACCTCGGGCGCATACGGGATCGGGTAGAAAAACGAGTAGATGACGACGGCCGCCGCCGTGATCAACAACACGCCTGCGTCGCCGAACACCAGCCGGCTCTCGTCAGCGCAGGCGCGCAGCAACGTCCTCATTGCCGGCCCCAGACGCGCGGGTTGCGTGCGAGCGAGGCCATCCGCGGCCCCAGCGCCAGCCAGGGCACCACGGCAAAGGCGGCGAGCGCCGCCAGGGCGGCCCCGGCGACGCCGATCGGGGCACCGCGCAGCGCCTGGTCGATCAGGAGCCGCAGGTAGTGCGTCAGGGGCAGGAGGCTGCTCCACGCCTGGCCAGCGGCAGGCATGCCCCAGGTGGGAAACGTGAGGCCGGCGAACGCAAAGGCCGGCACCGAGTAGAACGCCGCCAGGCTGGTGGCCAGCCGGAGGTTGGCCGTGAGCGCCACGGCCGCGAATCCCATCGCGAGGTAGGCCAGCACGAAGAGCCCCGTGGCACCGGCAATCAGCGGCAGACTGCCGCGCACGGGCACTCCCAGCCACCCGAACAGGGCGGCCAGCATCAGCAGCCCCATGACGAAGAAGTGCGCCGCGTAGGGCGCCACCTTCCCGGCCAGGGCCGGCCCGATGCGTCCGCCGGCCGCGTCCAGCCACTCGCCCGCCGTGCCGTCCTTCAGTTCCGACCCGAAGGCGTGCACCGCCATGACCATGACGAAGATCTGGAGCATGGTGGGCAGCAGCCCGGTGACGAGGTACGGGACGTAGCTGAGCGCAGGGTTGCCGACGGTCTGCACGTCCACGACCAGCGGTTCCACCGACCGGACGGCGACGGCCGGGTGCTGGCCCCCGCCCATGCGCCGGCTGCCTTCAGCCGACGCCGACAGGGCAGCAGCAGCCGCCGCCGCGTCCCGGCGTATGAGGCTTGCCGGCAGCAGGTACTGCGCGTTGTAGAACACGGTCACGCGCGACGTATCGCCCCGCACGATGTCCCGGTCGAAGCCGGCGTGCACGTCCACGATGCCGTACGCGTCGCCGCGGAGCACGAGGCGCCGCGCCTCGCCCATCGACGATACCTCATGGGCCACGCGCAGGCCCGGCGTGGCGTCCAGCATGCGCACGAAGTGCCCGGAGCGCTGCGAGTGGTCGGCGTCGATGACAGCCAGCGGGAGGTCGCGCACGACGCCGTCGCCGAACAACAGCGCCAGGACAGCGCCGCCGAGGCTCGGCAGAACGATCATCCCCAGCGCGTAGAACGGGGCCGCAGCCATCCGCCGCAATTCGCGGCGCACGACCGGGACGAAGCCGGCGGCGGTCATGGCCGTTCGCGGAGGATCACGCTCATGCCGGGACGCAGGCCCGGGACAGGCCGGACCGGACGCGCCCGCACCTCGAACGTCTTCACGTCGAAGCCGCCGGAAGCGCTGGTCGAGCGCCAGGTTGCGAAGTCGGCTGCGGCTGCCAGGTACGAGACCTGGAATTCCTCGTCCCGGTTCGCCAGTGCCGGGAGGGACAGCCGCAGCCGAGCCCCGATGGTGAGGCCGTGGAGCTGGTCCTCACGCAGGTAGAACGTCGCCCAGATGTCGTCGAGGTCGACGAGCGTCACGATGGGCAGGCCGGCCGCCGTCATCTCGCCGGGCTGGAGATTGCGGCGGAAGACCTCGCCCGACGCCGGGGCGACAACGCGCGTCTCGCGCAGGAACACGGATACCTCGTCAACGACGCCGGATGCCGCGTCCACGACAGCCGCGGCCGCGGCCTTGTCTTCCTGGCGGGCCCCGTTGACGGCGAGGTCGAAGACGGCCTTTGCGGCCGCCTCGGCGTCGCGGGACGTCTTCCACGCGGTTTCCGCCTCGTCGCGCCGCTGGCCCGGCACCACGCCGTCGCGGGCGAGCCGGTCGATGCGCTGGAAGGTCTTTTCGGCGAGATCGGCTGCGCCTCGCGCCCGGAGCCACGTAGCCTCCGCCGCGCGGATCTCTTCCTGCCGCGCCCCGTGGTTCGCCTTGTCCCGCTGGGCAGCGGCCGCCTGGCGGGCGGCCTGTGCCTGGGTCAGCTTCGCCTCGATCTCGGGGCTGTCGAGGGTGGCCACGGTGTCGCCGCGAACGACGCGATCGCCCTCGCGCACGGCGATCGTGCCGATGCGGCCGGGCATCCGGGCCGAGACATCGATCTCGGTCGCTTCGACCTGGCCCTGAATGATCTCCGGAGGAGGCTGGGCCACGCGGCGCCACGTGAGGACGAACCACCAGACGGCGGCGATGGCGACCACGGCCATCGCCACGTTGAACGCGATGTGCAGGGCGGACTTGACGGTCATCGTTCCGGGAACAGATCCGCGCGCTGGCGCAGATCCGTGAAACGGCCGGGCTGCCCCGAGGCTTCGAGCAGTTCGGCCAGGGCCACGTCGAACTCGTAGGCGGACACCAGGCGCTGCAGCCGAGAGGCCTGCAGGGTGACCTGGGCGTCGACGACGTCGACCGACGTCGCCAGGCCTTCTTCGAACGCGCGGGTGCGCGCGCGCAGCGCCTCGGTGGCGAGGCCCACCGTGGCATCCAGGCTGACGTACTGTTCGCGGGCCTTGGTGGCCGTGCGGTACTTCTGTTCGACCAGCGTGGCGATGTCGCGCCGCGCCTGGGCGGCCAACGCGTCCACCCGCTCCTGCCGGCTGCGGGCGGCGGCGGTCTTGTGTCCGCGTTCGAACCCGTCGAACAGCGTCACCTTCGCCGCGATGCCGACAGCCCACGTCGGGCTCACCAGCGACAGGTCGGCGGTATGCAGTTCGCGCATGCCGAATACGGCCACGTCCGGCTTCCAGCGGCCCTTCTCGGCGTCCAGCGACACGTCGGCAAGCTGCCGCTGGGTCCCCAGCCGCTGCAGGCCCGGGTGTTCCCGTAGAGCGGCTTCCACGAAGGACTCGAGCGGGCCCTGATCGCTCACCAGGAACAGCTCGGTGGCGGGCTCAGGCACCTCGGACATGGCCAGCAGGCCCGCAAGCGCCGTGCGGGCGAGGGCGACGTCCTGCTCCGCGGCACTGCGTTCGCGTGAGGCCTTCGCCAGTGCCACCTCGGCGTGCAGCCGCTCCACCCGCGCGATCAGGCCCTCTTCCTCGAGCCGCCGCGCATGATGCGCGTGCTGCGTGAGCAGTTCCACGGCGGCGGCCCTGACCTCGCTGGCCCGCATCGCGAGACGCAGCGCGAAGTACCGCCGGACCAGTTCGGTCGACAAGGCCTGGGCCGTGGCTGTGCGCCGCAGCCCCGCGTCCTCGATCTGCAGTGCCGCCGCCTTGTTGGCCGCCTGCGCGCGTCCCCCCGTGTAGATCGGCCACGTGGCGGTGAGCTGGGCGAGCCAGAAGTCCTGCTTCTGGAACGTGCTCTCGAAGGGCGGCAGCACCGACCCGGGCAGGCGGTGCAGGGTATTGATGACCTCGCGGATCGGGTCGAGATCGAGGATGACGGCGTCGTCGAGGTGCGTGGCGTCGGCGTGGAGGCCGATGTGCGGCCAGTAGAGGCTCTTCGCGGCGCGGCGCTCTTCCTCGCGCTCGCGCACCTCGGCTTCGGCCGCCCGCAACGTGTCGCTGGAACTCTGCAGCCGCGCCAGCGCCTGATCCAGGGTCAGGGTGCGCGCCGGTTCGGACGTCTGGGCGTGGCAGAGAGATGGTGCCAGCGTGGCCAGCACCAGCAGCGCGCATGTCAGAACGGGCCGAAGTCTCATCGTCCTGTCGTCGTTACAAAGGCGGTGCCAGGCCGCACCGAGCCGAAAGCCCCCGGGACGACGCGCCGGGCGTCCGCGGCGCGGGGCGTGGCGTCGCGATTTCACGACCCGTCGCGAATTCGCAGGCGCTGTTCGGCATCCAGCCACAGCATGAGGAACAGGGGGCAGTTGTTCAGGCGGACGCCCTGCCTGACCTGCTCCAGCAGGAAGGCCAGGCCATCACGGTC
>CAYNDV010000252.1:0-4346 GCA_964396055.1 uncultured Vicinamibacterales bacterium
AGCAGGTACGTCGTCTCGTACCGGTGCCAGTGCATGGCCGAGCCGCGCCAGCCCATGGCCAGGATGCCGTAGACCACGCGTCCCACCTTCGAGGTCGTCCGGTCGCGCAGCGTCGCCAGATCCGGGATGAGTCCCACGAAGAAGAACAGGGCCGAGACCGTCGCGTAGGTCGAGACGGCAAACACGTCCCAGATGAGCGGGCTGCGGAACTGAGGCCACATGCCCATCGTGTTCGGAATGGGCATCAGCCAGTACGCCAGCCAGGGGCGCCCGACGTGAATCAGGGGGAACATGCCCGCGCAGGCCACGGCGAAGAGCGTCATGGCCTCGGCGAAGCGGTTGATGGAGGTCCGCCACTGCTGGCGCAGCAGCAGCAGGATGGCGGAGATCAGCGTGCCGGCGTGGCCGATGCCGATCCACCAGACGAAATTCGTGATGTCGAAGGCCCAGCCGACCGGGGAGTTGTTGCCCCAGATCCCGACGCCCTTCGTGAACAGGTAGCCGGCGGCGACGAGGAAGAACGACGCGACCAGGGCGCTGAGGGCCAGCGACGCCACCCACCCCGCCGTGATCTTGTGCGTCAGGACGATCGCACTGATCTGGTCGGTGATGGTCGCGAACGTGTGCCCCGGCGCCAGGAACTTCGACTGGGCTTCCGGCTTCTGGGTGGCTGCGTCTGACACCTGTCGCTCCAATCCGCGCTACTCGTGCCCGTGCCCGGGCTCGGTTGTGCCGCCGCCCAGGGCCGGGTTCGGGTTCTTCAACGCCGCCAGGTACGTGGTCCGCGGGCGCGTATTCAGCTCGCCGAGCAGCGAGTAGCTCAACGCCTCCTGGCGGAGCTTCGCCACGCGACTGTCCGGGTCGTTGATGTCGCCGAAGACGATGGCCTCGGCCGGGCACACCTGCTGGCAGGCCGTGACGATCTCGCCGTCGCGGACCGTGCGGTCCTCCTTCTGCGACGTGATCTTGGCCTCCGTGATGCGCTGCACGCAGTACGTGCACTTCTCCATGACGCCGCGGCTGCGGACCGTGACGTCCGGGTTGCGGCTGAGCTTCAGGCTCTTGCTCTCCCAGTCCTGGTAGAGCAGGAAGTTGAAGCGGCGGACCTTGTACGGGCAGTTGTTGGCGCAGTACCGGGTGCCCACGCAGCGGTTGTAGACCATGTCGTTCAGGCCTTCCTCGCTGTGGACCGTGGCGGCCACCGGGCACACGACCTCGCACGGCGCGTTCTCGCAGTGCTGGCACATGACCGGCTGGTGGTACGCCTCGGGGTTCCCGGGTGCGCCGGTGTAGTAGGTGTCCACCCGGAGCCAGTGCATCTCGCGGCCGCGCGCCACCTGGTCCTTGCCGACCACCGGCACGTTGTTCTCGGCCTGGCACGCCACCGAGCAGGCGTTGCAGCCCACGCAGGCGTTGATGTCGATCGCCATCCCCCACGCGTAGCCCGTGTACTCGTGGGGCTTGTACATCGTCAGCGTGGACGGCGGCTCGAACTCGGCCTTGCGGATGACGCTCGGATCCTGCGTGAACACCTCGAGCGGCGCCGACCGCACGATGGCGCGGCCCTCCATGTTGTGGTGCAGGACCGTGGCCGCCAGGGCGTGGCGCCGGCCGGTCTTCGCCACCGTGACGCCCGTGGCCGCCCAGAGCGCGGCCCCGGTGCGCAGCGGAGACACGTCGAAGCCCACGCCGTTGCCCACGCGCCCCACGCGGGTGCGGCCGTAACCCAGGTGCACCGCCACGGTGGCGTCGGGCTGGCCGGGCACGATGAAGACGGGCCCCTCGATGCTGCGCCCACCTGCCGTGACCGTGACCACATCGTCGTTGGCCACGCCCAGCGTCGCCGCCGTGGCCGGGCCCAGCTGCACGCTGTTGTCCCAGACCAGCTTCGTGAAGGGCTTGGGCGTTTCCTGCAGCCAGCCGTTGTTGGCAAACCGGCCGTCGTACACCGTCGGGTCGGGCCGGATCGCCAGCTCGAGCGCCGAGCCCGGCGTCGAGGCCGGGCCAATGGCCGCGGCGACGTCGACGAGCGTCACGGGCCGCGGCGCGGCGGCCGTGCCCGCCACGACGCCGTCGTGCACGGCGGCCCGCCAGAACGACTCGAAGTCGGCGATGCCCGTCCGCGCCGCAAACGCCTTCCAGGTGTCGCGCACGGTGTCGTACCCCGAACGGGTCCCGTGGCCCGCCACCAGCGAGAGCAGGTCGTGTGCGGACTTGCCGCCGTAGAGCGGCGCGATGAGCGGCTGGACGATCGACGCCGTCCCGTCGAAGGCGCGCGTATCGCTCCAGGCTTCAAGGACATGGGCCTCGGGCACGTGCCACTGGCACCGCGCGGAGGTCTCGTCGGCGTACAGGCTGAGGTGCACCGAGAACGGCACCTTGCCCAGGGCGCGCGCGAACGGCACGTCGGCCGGCGCGTCGTAGACGGGGTTGCCGCCGAGGATGAGCACGACGCCGGCGGCGCCGGATTCCATGTCGGACACCAGTTCGCGCAGCGCCGCGACCTGATCGACGGGGTTCGCCTCGATCGGCTCCGTGTAGATGACCGTGGCCCCCACGTTGCCGAGGGCCTGGTTCATGGCGTGGGCCAGGGCGTGCACGGCGGGCGGCTGGTGCTCGCCGGCGACGACGACACAGGCGCCCTTGTGGGCGTTGAGATCGGCGGCGGCCGCCTGGAGGAACCCCTGCCACGACTCGAGGGTCTGGGCGGCCGACGCGCCGGGCACGCCCACGGCGGCGGCCAGGGCCCGGGCGCAGCGCTCGACGTCGGTCGGGCGCACCGGCAGGCGATGGTCGGCCTTGGAGCCCGTTCCGGTGGCCGTGCTCTCGATCGCGTAGAACCGGCTCATGGTCCCGCTGGTGCCTCGGACGCGCCGGCCCGACGAGAAGTCGCGGATATAGCGCACCGCGCCCGGCATCGTGCCCAGGAAGTCGGCGTCGAGCGAGACGATGACCCGTGCCTGGTCGAACGCGTAGCGGGTGTCGACGGTGGCGCCGAACGCCAGGGTCGCGCCGGCGCGCACCATGTGACGACCGGCCGCCTCGTACTGGTGCCACTTCGCCGCCGGAAAGGCCGCCAGCAGTTCGGCGAGCTGGCGGGCCAGGGTCGGCGACGTCACGGTCTCCGTCAGGATCCGCAGGCCCGCGCCCTGCCTGGCTTTCTGCACCTCGACGACCTTGCGCAGGGCGTCGACAAACGCGCTGTGCGTGCGGATGTCGCCCTGGTGCGTGAGGGTCTGCGACCGCTCGGGGTCGTACAGGCCGAGGATGGCCGCCTGCGCGAACAGATCCGTGGCGCCGAGGCTGCCCGGGTGGGCCGGGTTGCCTTCGATCTTGGTCGGGCGGCCCATGTGGCTCTCGACCAGCACGCCCGTGGCCACGCCACCGAGCGAGAAGGCCGATGCGAAATACAACGGCTTGCCCGGGATGATCTCCTCGGGTGCCCGGACGTAGGGCACGATGGCTTCCGCGGGCTGCTTGGTGCAGGCGCTGACGCCGGCCAGGGCCAATGATGCGCCCATGAGGCGCAGGAACTGGCGCCGGCCGACCGGGTCCGTCAGTTCCGAGGCCTGGTCGGGAAACTCCCGGTGCAGGTACTCCTGGAACCCCTCCGTGTTGGCCAGCTCCTCGAGGCTGCGCCAGTAGGCGGGACCGGTTGACGAGGCCAGGCGCGCCTGGATCGCCGGGAGATCGAACGAGGACTGGTCGCTCATGACGTGCACATCCGCCGTCTCACGCTTCATAACGCCCGCGGCCGGTGCCGGCGCCGCCCCCTACCGGTGGCAGGTGGAGCAACTGGTCAGCCGCTGGATCTGGTAGTCCGTGACGAGTTTCCGGCCGAGTTCGAGCTGGTTGGCCGGGGCCCGGTAATCGGTCCGGAACACCGCCTCACGCGGCCGGACGTACTTCTCCGGGCTGCGGTGGCAGTCGAGGCACCACTCCATCTGGAGGGTCTGGACCGTCCACATGAGGGGCATCTGGTCGACCTGGCCGTGGCACGTCGTGCAGCCCACGCCCTTGTTCACGTGGATGCTGTGGTCGAAATACACGAAGTCCGGCAGGTCGTGAACCTTGACCCACTGGATCGACTCGTCGTTGGCGTAGCTGGACCGGACGGGCTCCAGGTACGGGCTGTTCGACAGGATCTGGGCGTGGCAGTTCATGCACGTCTTGGTGGGCGGAATGCCGGCGACGGCCGATTGCTCCACGCTGGTGTGGCAATAGCGGCAATCCAGGCCGTTGCCCGCCACGTGCCGCTGGTGGCTGAACTGGATCGGCTGCTGGCGCGCCTCGAACGCCCGGGTCACGTAGGGGGACCGCGAGAGTTCGTAGACGAGATAGCCGGA
>CAYNDV010000253.1:0-4342 GCA_964396055.1 uncultured Vicinamibacterales bacterium
AAGAGCACCGGCGAGGCGCGCTACGTGGACGACCTCTCGCTGCCGGGGCTCCTGCATGCGCGCACGATCCGCTCGACCATCCCGTCCGGTCGGGTGACCGGGGTGCGCTTCGCCTTCGACCCCGCCGGCTTCACGATCGTGACGGCCCGGGACATTCCGGGCCGCAACCTGGTGGCGCTCATCGCCGACGACCAGCCGTGCCTGGCCGACGGCCCGATCAACCACGCCGCCGAGCCGATTGCCCTGCTGGCCCACGAGGATCCCGAACGGCTGTGGGCCGCCGAGGTGGACATCTCGTATGAGGCGGCAACGCCGATCTTCGATCCGGGCGCCTCGTCGACGGTCTTCAAGGAGGTCCGGATCACGCACGGCCATCTCGCGGAGGGCTTCGACCGCGCCGACGTCGTGATCGAGGGCGAGTACCGCACCGGCCACCAGGAACACCTCTACATCGAGCCGAACGGCATGCTGGCGGTGCCGGGCGACGGTGGCGTGACGATCTACGGCTCGCTGCAATGCCCGTACTACGTCCACCGCGCGTTGTGCGTGCTGCTCGGGCTGCCCGCGTCGCGCGTGCGCGTCGTGCAGGCCGAGACCGGCGGCGGGTTCGGCGGGAAGGAAGAGTACCCGTCGATCATCGCGGGCCACGCCGCCCTGCTGGCGCTGAAATCGGGCCGGCCCGTGAAGCTCGTCTACGACCGCGCCGAAGACATGCTCGCCACGACGAAACGGCACCCGGCGGTGGTCCGCCACCGGACCGGCGTGATGAAGGACGGGCGCCTGGCGGCCCTCGACATCGACGTGCTCCTGGACGGAGGCGCGTACTGCACCCTGTCGCCGGTGGTGCTCTCACGCGGGGTGCTGCACGCCACGGGCCCCTACCGCTGCGATCACGTCCGCGTGCAGGGCCGGGTGGTGAAGACCAATACGCCGCCCAACGGGGCGTTCCGGGGATTCGGCGCGCCGCAGACCTTGTTCGCGGCCGAGGTGCACATGGACCGCATCGCGGATCGCCTGGGCCTGGATCCGGTCCGGCTGCGGGCCCTGAATGCCTGGCGGCCCGGCGACGAGACGGCCACCGGTCAACGGCTCGGGCCCGGGACGGCGGCCCTCGACGTGCTGCGCGAGGCCGTCAGGCGCAGCGATTTCGCTCGCAAGCGACGGGCCTGGCGCGGGACGAACCGGGGGATTGGCCTGTCGCTCTTCATGCACGGCGCCGGCTTCACGGGCAGCGGCGAGGTGAAACTGCAGTCGAAAGCCACGCTCGAACTGACGCCGGACGGCGTTCGCGTGCGGGTGGCCAGCACGGACATCGGGCAGGGCCAGCGAACCGTGCATGCCCAGATCGTGGCAGAGGCGCTGCGCCTGCCCTACGACGCCGTCGAGGTCGTGCCCGCCGACACGAGCCAGGTGCCCGACAGCGGCCCGACGGTGGCCTCGCGCACGACGATGGTGGTCGGCGGCCTGTTGAAGCGCTGCGCCGACGAGATGCGCGCCCGAATGGGCACCTTGAGCCCCCGCGCGTACCTGAAGCGCCACGGGCCGCTCGTGGTCACGACGCAGTACGAGCCGCCGCCGGGCCTCGAGTGGGACGACGAGACCTATCGCGGGTCAGCGTACGGGTCCTACGCGTTCGGCTGCGACGTCGTCGAGGTCGAGCGGGATCCAGTCACCGGCGAGGTGCGGCCCACGCGCGTCACCTGCGCCGCCGATATCGGGACCGTCCTCTTCCCGGTCGGCGCGCGAGGCCAGATGGAGGGCGGCACGGCGCAGGGCCTCGGCTACGCCCTCACCGAAGAGGTCGTGATGCGGAACGGGGCCATGGCCAACGCCCAGTTGACCAACTACATCGTCCCGACCACGCTGGACACCCCGCCCATGGATGTGACGTTCATCGAACGCCCGTACGCACACGGGCCGTACGGCGCCAAGGGCGTCGGCGAGATGCCGTTCGACGGGGCCGCGCCCGCCACCGTGAATGCCATCCGCAGCCTGGGCCTGGACGTGCGCGAGATTCCGGCCACGCCGGAGCGCCTGCTGGCGCTCGCCGACGCGCGCCCGCCGCAGCACGGCCGGCGGCCGGGACGCCCGCCAGGCCCGTCGCGGCGGCCGGCGGCTGCCGGACGCCGACGGTCCCGGAAGGCGGTGCCCCGATGACGGCCACCAGGCATCCCCCTGTGGTCTTCACCCTCAACGGCCGGCGGGTCTCCCTGCGGGTCCATCCGATGGCGCGCCTGCTCGACGTGCTGCGCCGCGACTGCGGCCTGACCGGCACGAAAGAGGGCTGCGGCGAAGGCGAGTGCGGCGCCTGCACCGTCACCATCGACGGTGTCGCCGTGAACGCCTGCCTCGTTCCCGTGGCGCAGGTGGCCGGGACGCGTGTCGTGACGATCGAGGGCCTGAAGGGCCGCCACCCGCTCCAGCGGGCGTTTGCCGAGCACGGCGGCGCGCAGTGCGGCATCTGCACGCCCGGCATGATCATGGCCGCATCGGCGCTCGGGCCCAGGCCGTCGCTCGACGAGGTGAAGACCGGCCTGGCGGGGAACCTCTGCCGCTGCACCGGCTACGAGGGCATCTATCGATCGATCCGGGCCAGCCGTCCACGGAGGCGGTCATGAGAACCGCGCTCTCGACGCTGCGGATGCTGACTCCGCGATCGCTGCGGGAGGCGCTGCGGATGCTGCGCGACGAAGGCCCGCTCACGCCGATGGCCGGCTGCACGGACCTGTACGTGAGCCTCAATGCCGGCACGTTGCGCGAGCGGCGCTTCCTCGATCTGTGGCCGCTCGACGAACTGCGCGGCGTCCGCGTCGAAGGCCGGGTGCTCCGGTTGGGCGCCCTGACCACGTGGTCCGAGATCGCCCGATCACGGACGGTGGCCCGCCGGTTGCCGATGCTGGCGGCCGCAGCCCGTGAGATCGGCGCGATCCAGATTCAGAATCGCGGCACGGTGGGTGGGAACATCGCCAACGGGTCCCCCGCCGGCGACTCGCTGCCGGTGTTTGCCGCCGCCGAGGCGCTCGTCGAGCTCACGGGCGCCTCCTGGGTTCGCAAGGTCCCCTTCACGTCGTTCTACACGGGCTACCGCGCCACGGTCATGCGCCCGGGTGAACTGATCACGGCGGTGGAGATCCCCACCGTGGCGGGCGCGCAGTGGTTCCGGAAGGTGGGCACCCGGGCCGCGCAGTCGATTTCGAAGGTCGTGATGGCCGGGGTGCGGGCCGACCGGCCGCGCGTGGCCTACGGGAGCGTGGCGCCGACAGTGGTGCGGGTGCCGCGCACGGAGGACGCGCTGGCGCTCGGGCTCCCGTTGAGCGAGGCCCGACGGGTGCTGCAGGAGGAGATCCACCCGATCGACGACATCCGGTCCACGGCCGCCTACCGGCGCCGCGTGGCGGCGGGCCTGCTCGCCGCCTTCTGGGCCGACACGGGCCGCTGACCGGCCGGCCCGCGGGGGTCAGCGCGCGAGTTTCTCGCGCGCCCTCGTCACGTCGCGGTGGAAGATGAACAGCTTGTCGGCATTGTCGGTCTTGTCCGTAAAGTTCCAGGTCTTGCCGCCGCGCTGCTTCACCTTCAGTTCCTTCTTCAGGTAGTCGATCTCGAACACCTCGAGATCCTTGAAGGCCATCGAGAACGCGTCCTTCTTGTTGGGGGTCTCGTAGCGCATCCCCGCCGGCGACGCCACGAGCCGCCCCTCGCACGACCCCATGCCGTGCTTGTGCACCACGGCCACCGACGCGTCGAGGCGCACCTCCCTGAACCGCAGCGTGATGGTGGTGTCGCCGCTCCCGGCCACGTCGATCGACTGGACGATGCCGTCTTCACCGTCGGCTGACGCGTTGAGCTGGTGCCGCCCCGGCGCGACGCCGGTGGTCGTCAGCGGTGTCGTGCCCAGGTACTGGCGGTCGACGAACACCGAGGCACCAGCCACGTCGCTCTCGATAATCAGCGTCGGCCCGGCTGGCGCAGGCGGCGGGGCCACGGGGGCGGGCTCGACCGGCTTCTCCTTCTTCGGCCGCGGCCGGGTGGCCTTCGGCGCCTCCGGTTCGGGAACCGGTGCCGGTTCCACGGCCGTCGGCGCGGGCGCCGGCGCGGGCTCCGCCTTCACCTGGGGAACCGGCGCGGGCGCCGGTGCGGGCTTCAGCACCAGCGTCACGACGACGAAGGCCGCCACCGCCAGCGCGAGCAGCACGGCGCCGATGAGCAGCCCACGCTTCGCGCCGCCGCCGGTGTCCTGACGCTCCTGTTCCTGGTTCTCCTGCTCGTCCACGCCCTCGCTCCTTCTGCCTTCTGCCTTCTCTCTTCTGTCTTCTGTCTTCTGTCTTCTGTCTTCTGTCTTCTG
>CAYNDV010000254.1:0-4303 GCA_964396055.1 uncultured Vicinamibacterales bacterium
CCGCCGTCATGCTGCTGGTGGTCACGATTGGCGTGAAGCAGGCGTGCTTCCCGAGCGCGCCGCCGGACGACATCAGCTCAGTCGATCGCCCGTAGTGCAGGTTCAAGGATCAAGGCCTTCTTGTTTCTTGATTCTTGCTTCTGACAAGCCCGCGTCCAAGGCTCGGGCCGGCACGGCCGCTCCCGAGCCGGACTCCGCAGGCCGGGAACCCTCCTCGGCTTCGCGTCGGGTTCCAGTTCTTCCCGTCGGGCTTGCGCTTACCCGCGCCTGATCGACCGCTACGCGCGGCGCCCGGGAACCCTCCGCTCGCTCGTCGGGTTCCGGTTCTCAGCGCGGCCTGCTCCGTACGGCTCGTTCGCAGCCGTATCCGGCCCGAGGGGTTCACGGTTCAGGGTTCAGGGTTCACGGTTGGGGTGCGACAGCGTGCTCCCTTCTTGCTTCTTGCTTCTTGCTTCTGTCTGCCCTATGTCCCCAACCCCTGCCGCTTGATCTTCTCCACGAGCGTGGTGCGCTTGAGGTTGAGCAGTTTCGCCGCGGCGCCCTTGTTGCCGCCGGTCTTTTCGAGAGCGCGCCCGATCACGTCGCGCTCGAGCCGATCGATGTACCCCGGCAGGTCGAAGCCGTCCTCGGGGATCGGCACGTCCACCGGCGCGATGGCCGCGCCCGCGGCCTGGACCGCCGGCGGCAGGTCGCGCACTTCGATCTGGCGGCGGCCGCCGCTGAGCGCGACGGCGCGCTCGAGGGCGTTCTCGAGTTCGCGCACGTTGCCCGGCCAGTTGTGCTGCATCAGGTGGCGCAGCGCGTCCTGGGACAGGCTGGGGGCCGGATCCTGTGACGAGGGGCCCGGGCCGCCGGACGGCCGCCCGGCCGCCTGCTCAACGAACCGCTCGAGGAAGTGCTGCGCGAGCAGCGGGATGTCGTCCTTGCGCTCGCGCAGCGCGGGCATGTGCACGGGAATGACGTTGAGCCGGTAGTACAGGTCCTCGCGGAACTGGCCCTCGGCCACCTCGCGCGCGAGGTCGGCGTTGGTCGCCGCGATGATGCGGACGTCCACCTTGATCGTGCCGGTGTCGCCCAGGCGCTGCACCTCCCGCCCCTGGATGACGCGCAGCAGCTTCATCTGCAGCGCCGGCGTCATCGTTCCCACCTCGTCGAGGAAGAGCGTGCCGCGGTTCGCCTCCTCGAAACGTCCCGCGCGCGTCGTCACGGCGCCGGTGAACGCCCCCCGCACGTGGCCGAACAGCTCGGCTTCGAGCAGCGTCTCGGGGATGGCGCCGCAATTGATGGCCACGAAGCGCTGGGCGCGGCGGGGGCTGTTCTGGTGCACGGCGCGGGCCACGAGTTCCTTGCCCGTGCCCGTCTCGCCGGTGATGAGCACCGTGCTGGCCGTCTGCGCGATGGTCTCGAGCAGTTCGAAGAGGTCGCGCATCACGCGGCTCTTGCCGACGATGCCGCTGAAGCTGTAGCGCTGCTCGAGAGCCTTGCGCAGGTACGCGTTTTCGGCGCGCAGGCGGCGCTGCTCGAGGCCCGTGTCGATCACGTGCGTGAGTTCGTCGAACTGGAAAGGCTTCTGGATGAAGTCGGTGGCGCCGCGCTTGATGGCGTCCACGGCGTCCTTCACCGTCCCGAACCCCGTCACGACGATGCCGATGATGTCCGGATACAGGGCCCGCGCTTCGTCCAGGACCCGCGAGCCGTCTATGCCGCCGCCGAGGCGCAGGTCGGTGATGACGATGTCGTAGGCGAAACCGGCGATGCGCTCGAGGGCTTCTTCGCCGTTGGCGGCCTGGTCGACCTGGAACCCGCGGTCGGCCAGCCGTTCGGCGACCGCCTCGCGCAGCGGCGCCTCGTCTTCGACAATGAGGATGTGCTTCATAACGGCGTAATCAGCTCTTTCGCGACGCGGAGGAGTTCGTTCAGGCGGAACGGCTTCGGCAGCCAGCGGCAGCCGCTCTCGGCGAGGAACCGTTCGGCGTCGGTGGCGATGACATCGCCGGTGACGAAGAGAATGCGCGACGTCATCTCGGGGTAGTAGTCGGCCAGCGCGCGGTAGAACTGCATGCCGTCCATGCGCGGCATCTTCAGGTCGCAGATGATCAGGTCGTAGTGGCCGCCCTCGAGGCGCGCCAGGGCCTCTTCGCCGTCGCCGGCGCGATCCACCAGGAACCCCGCGTCCACGAAAGACTCGGCCATGGCCGAGGCCAGCGCCGTCTCGTCCTCGACGATGAGGATGGCCATGCCGTCGAGCCTGGGCACCGGCTGCGGCGCCAGCACGGGGGCGGCGCCGGGCACCTGGGGCCGCAGTTTGCCGCCGGTGGCGGGCAACTGCACGAAGAACGACGCGCCCTGTCCCGGCTCGGACTCGAGCCAGAGGCGGCCGCCGTGTTCCTCGATGATCGCGTAGGCCACCGTCAGGCCCAGTCCCGTGCCCTTGCCCACTTCTTTCGTCGTGAAGAACGGGTCGAAGATCTTCTTCTTCACCTCGTCCGGCACGCCCGGGCCATCGTCGTTGACCTCGAGGATGACGGATTCGCCAGCCTCGTCCTGCCAGGTGCGCACCACGAGGGTGCCGCGGCCGTGGGCGCCCAGCATGGCCTGCTCGGCGTTGATCACGAGGTTCAGCAGCACCTGCTGGACCTGGTGCGGGTCGGCGAAGACGAGGGGGATGCCCGCGGCCAGCGCGTCGAGGACGGTGATGTTGGTGACCCGCTGCTCGTACGCGCGCAGGGCCAGCGTCTCGCGCACCACCTGGTTCATGTCCACCATCGTCCGTGTGGTGTGGCGCTTGCGCGCGAAGGTCAGCAGGTTGCGGACGATGCGGGCGGCGCGCTCGGCTTCGCCGAGGATGGTGTCGATGCCCTTGCGGAACTGAGGGTCGAGATCGCGCTGGGCCAGGCGTTCGGCCCAGGTGAGGATGGTGGCCAGCGGGTTGTTGAGCTCGTGGGCCACGCCCGAGATGGTGGTGCCGAGGGCGGCCATCTTCTCGGCCTGCAGCAGCTGGTGGTAGAGGTCGCGCGTCTGGTCTTCGTGGCGCTTGCGGTCGCTCACGTCGCGCACGAGGGCCTCGATGCGGACGGCCTCGGTGTCGGGCTCCACCTCGGCCTGGGCGTTCACTTCCACCCAGAGGGCCGAGCCGTCGGCGCGGCGCAGGCGCAGCAGGTAGTCGGTGACGGCGCCTTCGCGCGCCAGGCGATCGATGAAGGCGACGCGGGCGTCGGGGTCGGTGAACCGATCGGGCGCGAAGGGCCGCAGTTGCGTGTCGGGGGTGTCGGCCGGATACCCGAAGACGAGCCGCAGGAAGGGGTTGGCGGCCAGCGTCTCGCTGTCGCGCGCGGTCAGCCGGCCCACGTAGACGCCTTCGTGCACCACTTCGAACAGACGCGCGAAGGCCTCGGCGCGGGCGCGGCTGCGATCGGCGCCGGCCGTCATCGCGAGAACCCGAAGGTCTTCTTCAACCGCACGAGCAGGGCCTCGCCCGAATGCGCGTCCTCGTCGTCTTCGGCGGCGCCCTGGGTGCCGCGGGCGCCGCTGGGGCCCGCCTTGTCGGCCGTGGCCAGCTTGTCGAGGGCCTCGCCCACGGTGTGCACGACGGCGATGTTGAGCTTGCGGCCGTTGGCGGCCACCTTGTCGAAGGTGGTGTCGTCGCGCCACACCAGGATCGACCACGCGCGCGAGTCGGTGGCGATGTCGACGGCGTTGTCGAGACGGTCGTCGATGTGGGCGTCGAGGGTCAGGGCCGACGCGATGCGCCCGCGCGAGCCCTTGGTGGTGTAGACGGCGGGCAGGTCGAAGCCCTGCTTGTGCAGCCAGCGCTGCGTCTGGATCTGCACGGTGCGGCCGGCGCTCGACGGGCGCTGGGTGACGAAGAGCACGTCCCAGCGCAGCTGGTACGCGAGGTCCTGCAGGCGGCGCACGGTGCCGGGCTCGTGCTCGGCCAGCGTTTCCCAGAAGTTGCGGGTCTCGCGGACGCGCTGCCAGAGCCGGGCCTGCTGCTTCGCGTTGAGCAGGCCCAGCACTGCGGCTGACGGGAGTGCGGCAGACTGGCTGGTGTCGCCCTGTTGCCCGGCGTCGGCGGCGTGGGTACCGTGCGCGGCGCGGGCCTTTGCGGCCTTCGCAGACACGCCGAACTCGGCCTCCGCAATCTTCGCCAGCGCAGAGTCCATGTCGGCCAGCACGCCATCCATGTCGCAGGAGATGCGCACGGGGCCATCTTACTAGGGGCTATAGGCAAGAGGCTAGAGGCTAGGTCTTGTCCTTGCCGGAGAGGGCGGCGTCGATGGCGTCGAAGTCGGGCGGCGGGGCG
>CAYNDV010000255.1:0-1858 GCA_964396055.1 uncultured Vicinamibacterales bacterium
CGTCACGATCGTGATCTCATTCTTTGGCGCAACGGAGCCCGCGCGCGCTGCCACAGCGGAGCCGGCGGATTGGCAGATGATTGGCCAGGCCGGCGGACCGACCCAGGGGATCGCTGTCAAGGGCAGCTATGCCTACATCGGTGTCGGCCCGCGGCTTGCCGTGGTGGACATCTCGGATCCCACCAACCTGCAGCGGGTGGGCGAGAGCGCGGTGCTCGGAGATCTGGTGTGGGGCGTGACCATTGGCGGCACGTACGCTTACGTGGCCGCCGGTACGGCAGGACTTTACGTGGTGGACGTCACCTCGCCTGCCACCCCGCGCATCGTGGGGCGCTACGACTCGCCGGGCTATGCCGAAGGGGTGGCAGCAGTTGGCACGACCGTCTACTTGGCCGATGGTCCATATGGCCTGCGCGTGCTGGATGTCGCGGACCCGGCCGCGCCGGTCGAGGTCGGGCACGCCTTCGATATGAACTACGCCTACGACGTGGCGGTCGAGGGGCGTTACGCCTACCTGGCCGCTGCCGGCGCCGGGCTGCTGGCAGCGGACATCTCCAACCCGGCGCTGCCGGTGGAGCTGGGCAGTTACGACACCCCCGGCAACGCGCGCGGGGTGGCCGTGGCGGGCGGCCGGGCCTACGTGGCCGACGAGCGCTACGGCCTGCAGATCATCAACGTGCTCGACCCGCTGCACCCCGCGCTGCTCGGCAGCCTGGCCGGGCCGGGCGTCGCAGCCCCGCCCGGCGCTGCGCAGACCGACGGCTGGGCCTTCGACATCGCCGTTTCGGGCACAACCGCGTACCTCGCCGCGGCGTTCGGCGGGCTGCGGGTGGTGAACGTGAGCGACCCGGCGCACCCGGTGGAAGTGGGCAGCCTCGCGTGGTCGCGCAGCCATGCCGGGGGCGTCGCGGCCGCGGACGGGCGGGTCTTCCTGGCCGACCGCGAGAACGGGCTGCGGGTGTTGGATGCGGCCGACCCGGCGCACCCCGTGCAGCGCGGCCATTGGAGCGTGATGCGCCTGGCCTTTTCTCTCGCGGTGGGCGGGAACACCGCCTATGTGGCGACCTGCTTTGGCGGCGTGCGCATCTACGACATCAGCGACCCGACCCGGCCGCGCGAGGTCGGCGTCTACCAGCCGGGCGTGTGTTGGACCTACGTCGAGGTCGTGGGCACGCGCCTCTACGCGGCCACCATGGGCGGTTTCGACGGCAGCGGCATTCACGTGCTGGACGTCAGCGATCCCAGCCGTCCCGTGCGCATCAGCTACTACGCTGGGGTCGTCGAGTGCCGGGGGATCGCGATCGTCGACAGCCGCGGCTACTTTGCTGACAGCGACGGGCTGAAGATCGTGGACTTCAGCGACCTGGCGCACCCCAGGCTGCTTGGCGACACCCGGCACTCTGCCGGCTCGGTGACGGTGCGCGGCGACCTGGCTTACGTGGCCGATACGTTTGCGGGCGTCAAGATCTACAACATCGCCGACCCGGCCCACATCACACTGACCGGCTCGTTCACCGCCCCCAACAGCTTTTCGCGCGGCAGCATCAAGCTCAAGGACAACCTCGCCTTCGTGAGCGACAGTTGGGGCCTGCGGATACTGGATGTCGCCGACCCGGCCCACCCGAAGGAGGTGTCTTACACCCCGGCGCGCACCGAGCTGGAGTGGGTGGCGGTGGATGGCGACCGGGCCTACACCGCTGCGGGCTCGTACGGGTTCGAGGTCTTCGACATCAGCGCGCCGGCGCACCCGGTGCGGTTGAGCGCCTACGACAGCATCGGCTCGCTGCTGACGCTGCTCCCTGCCGGCGGGCGCCTCTACGCGGCCGACAGCGAAGGGGGTTTGCAGGTCTTCGCCCCC
>CAYNDV010000255.1:1958-4295 GCA_964396055.1 uncultured Vicinamibacterales bacterium
CCGTCCCGGTGGAACCCCGTAGAGACGTTCCAGCGGAACATCTCTACAGCGCGGCCAGGCCTGCTGCCGCCCCCCACGCCGGAACGCGCGGAACCGGGGCCGGCGGCGGACCGCCCCGCGACCACCTGCGTCGTGACCAGCACGGCCGACAGCGGCCCCGGCACGCTGCGCGAGTGCCTGTGGAACCAGGTCCGCGGGGACGTGATCACCTTCTCACCGGCGGTCTTTCCGCCCGCCAGGCCGGCCACCATCCGCCTGGGGCAGGACAGGTTGAGCTGGCTGACGCGGGGGAACATCACCCTGGACGCCTCGAACGCCGGCGTGATCCTGGACGGCTCCGCGGTGCTGGGGGAATGGGATCCCGGCATCGGGATCGCCTCGGACGGCAACATCGTGCGCGGCCTGCAGATCTACCACTTCCCCGGAGCCGGCATCGGAGCAGGCGGGCGCAACAACCTCATCGGCGGCAGCCGTCTGATAGGCAGCGGGCCGTCGGGCCAGGGCAACGTTCTCTCTGCCAACGGCATGGGGCTTGGGCTGTCAGACCAAGACAACCGGGTCCTGGGCAATATCGTCGGATTGGATGCGAGCGGCGCCGTGGCAATGGGTAACCTTCGCTGGGGAATCGTCATGTGGGACGGACACGGGAACATCATCGGCAGTTTTGCGCCCGGGGAAAACAACATCATCAGCGCCAATCATGACGCGGGCATCTCCTTGTACGGCTACGATACGATCGGCAACCAGGTGCTGGGCAACTACGTGGGCACGGACATCACCGGCAGCCGCGCGCTGGGGAACGGGACGGCAGGCATTCTGCTGGAGATGGGCACTTCGCACACCCTGGTGCAGGGCAACCTGATCAGCGGGAACGCGCTGTCCGGCTCGTTTGCCACGGGAGTCGACGACTTAGGCACTGACTACAACGTGTTCATCGGGAACAAGATCGGCACCGATGCCGCCGGAAGCAGCGCCATCCCCAACAACAACTGGGGCGTTTACGTCGGCAGGCCGGCCTACACGCGCATCGGCGGCACTGAGCCCGGCGAGGGCAACCTGATCAGCGGCAACAGCGGCGCCATCGTGGTCAACGGGCCCTTCACCCTGATCGCCGGCAACCGGCTGGGCACGGACGCGTCCGGCCAGGCTGCGGTGCAGGGATCGGGCGGCGTGATGCTCTGCGGCGCGACCCGCACCCTCGTCGGCGGCGCGACCGCCGCGGAAGGCAACGTATTTGCCAACGAGGGCCACTGGGCGATCGGGGTGGAGTCGGCCGACAACGTGATCCAGGGCAACCGCCTGGGGCTGGCGACCGACGGCGTCACGCCGCTGGGCGACAGCCGCTTTCAGATCCACGTCCTGCGCGACGGGAACTTCATCCAGGACAACCGCATCACCAACGCCACCAGCGCCGGCATCTGGGTGGATGGGGCGCAGCGGAACACCATCCGGCGCAACACGATCTACGACAACGCCTGGCGGGGCATCTACGTGCCCAATGGCAACCTGCCCGCGCCGGCCATCACGCTGAGCCCAACCGGCGGCAGCGGCACGACCTGCCCCGGCTGCACGGTGGAGCTGTTTCTGGACCCGGGCTACCAGGGCCGGCACTACCTGGGGAGCGTCACCGCGGACGGGAGCGGCGCCTTTGCCTTCCCGAGGCTCTGCCCCCTCCTCTACCCCAACCTGAACGCCACGGCCACCGACCCGGCCGGCAGCACCTCGGAGCTCTCCCAGCCCCAGGCCGCGCCTTGGGACTGCGCCAGTCCGAACCCTACGCCGGCCTTAACCTCTCTGAGTCCGGCCGGCGCGCAGGAGCACGGGCCTACCACCCTGCTGACCCTCACCGGCAGCGGCTTCCTCCCCGGCTCCGTGGCGCAGCTCAACGGCGCGGCGCTCACGACGCGTTATGTGGACAGCACGCACCTCGCCGCGGTCGTGCCGCTGGGCCAGATCGCAGTCACCGGTCCGACCGCCATCACCGTGGTCAACCCGGCCCCTGGCGGCGGCACGTCTAACTCGCTCACCTTCACGATTGTCGTCAACCCAACGCCGACCCCAACAAGCACATCTACGCGCACTCCGACCGCGACCAGCACCCCGACGCGCACGCCAACGCAGACGCCAACATCCACTTTAACGCCGACTGCTTCCGTTACACCCTCCCGGACGCCAACACCGAGCAGCACGCCGCAGCGAGCTTACCTGCCGTTGTTGCTCAAAGCGTCCAACCCATGACACGGCGCCGGAGAGGATCCTGACCGCGTTTGACAAGTGAGAGCGCCGGCAGTACAGTGTAAACGGATCGCTGGAACGTTTGCATCTCTGTGCGTATCG
>CAYNDV010000256.1:0-4263 GCA_964396055.1 uncultured Vicinamibacterales bacterium
GCGGTGTTTCCCGAGCTGGCGGTTCGCACGCCCGGCGCCCGGTGATCTCGAGCGCACGCACCACGGCAAACAAGTCAATCCCGGATTGATTATTCCAGGGCACCAGAGCAAGACCATTATCGTGTGGTTCGTAGAATGGTCCAGACCACATTACGACAGATGCAGTTGTGGTCTGAGAAGAGTGCTGACCCGGCGATTGGTTGTTACGCACCTTCGGCGGCCGGATTCCTACCGTAGTCCGTCGGCCGGGATGACGATGCGCGCCGTGACGCCGTCGGCGTCGTAGCTCAACGGACCACCGCCGCGCAGCGCGTCGGCGAGTAACGTGTCGACGGCCTTCGTGAGCCGATCCCGGCACCGGCCAGGCGTGTCTGCTTCGGCTGTTGCTGTCACCAGGCCCGTGATGGTGGCGCGCCATCGGCGTGGCCCGATCTGTTCGTAGGACGCGCAGTCTTCGACGGCCCGATCAATTTCGAACATCGATGTCCCCCTGTCCCCGGACCCGCGGGACAGACGACGATGTCATCGTCGTATGGGGAGGTCAAGGGCGCTCGGGATCATCGGGCGAGCAGCACGTGGTCGAGGCCCGCCACGCGCTGGCCGTTACTTGACCCGGATCGCCTTCGTCTTCCTGTTGTTGCTCTCGCTGAGTTCCGCCACCTCGCCGTCGCCGTCAGCCATCGCCAGGATGTAGTAGCTGCGCGCGGGCGTGCCCGGTGGGATCACCACGGCGGTCGTCCCGGCACTCGATCCCGGCACCGGCAGCGGCCCGACGATTCTCTCCCCCAGCACCACGTCGCCGGCGTCGGGCAGTGCGTCGGTAGACAGATAGAACCGCGTAAGCGACGCCGGCGCAGCGCTCAATCCGATGTTCTTCGTCGTGTCGCCGATGGTGATCGTGGCGCCCCGCGCGGCCGACGCCGGCGCGGTCAGAACGGCCAACTGGAGGTCGGGCCCGATCTTGATCGGCCGCGTCCGTCTGTTATCCGTTTCCTTGCTTTCGGGCACGAGCGCCGGCGAGTCCGCGACCGCCACGAGGAAGTACGCGCCCGGCGCGACATCCGCCGGGATCGCCACGGCCGTGGTGGCCACGCTGGTCTTGCCCGATGCGAGCGCCGGCACCGGACGCGTGCCCAGCAACCGGTCGCCCACATCCCAGACGTTGTCCACCGACAGGTAGAACCCCGTCGTCGACGGTGGCGCCCCGCCAGGGCCTGCACACTTCGTGGTGTCGGTCACGTCCACCGGCGCGCCGGGCGTCCCTCCCGCCGGCGCCACCAGCCCGGGCACCAGCAGATTCGTCATCACCTTCACCGTCCGACCGTAGACGTTGTTGGTCTCGTTGGTCTCGGCCACGTCGCCGGGGGCGTCCGCCGCGGTCAGCAGGTAATACACCGCCGGCGTCACGGTTCCGGGAATCGTGACGCTGATGGCGCCGCTGGATGTCGCGCCGGCCGCCAGTTCGGGCACGGCGCGCTGGCCCACCTGCACGTCCGCGGGATCGAGCACGTTGTTCGCCGACAGGAAGACACCGGTCCACGAAGCCGGCGCCGGGCCGGGCCCGTTGTTGCGTGTGGTATCCGTGGCGATGAAAACCGTGCCGGGGCCCGCAACGGGCGGCAGGCCTGTGACACCGGTCACCTGCAGATCGGTCGGATCGACGTACGTGAACGCGCCCGCCAGCGTGCCCGTCTCGTTGTCCGGATTGGTGACGACGGTGTCGACCGTGCCGAGGGCGTGGGGCGCGGTCCTCGCGCTGATGGTGGTGTTCGAGACCACGACGACGTCGGTGGCCGCACTCCCGCCTATCGTGACCGTTGCGCCCTGCTGGAAGCCTGTTCCCGTGATTGTCACCTCCGTCCCGCCGCCCGTGCTGCCCCAGGTGGGTGTGATGCCGGTCACGGAGAGGACTTCAGTAGCGGCGGGCGCCGCCCAGACGCCTTCGCCGGCCGTGCCCGCGTAGAGGACATCGTTTGTGGGGTCGTACGCCAACGCCACCACGCCCACGTTCGGCAACCCCGAGCCGAAGAGCGTCCACGTGGTGCCACCGTCGCGGCTCCGGTACACCTCCGGGGTGTACCAGGCACTGGCAAACAACGTCGGCGGCGTCCCGGGCACGAGGACCAGCGACCGGATCTCCGTGCCCGCCAGGCCCGTGTCGGTCCAGTGGTCTCCCCCGTCGACCGTCTTGTACACGTTGTCGGCTGCGAGATAGACCGTTGAGGGCGTATCCGGGTCGACGACCACAGCGTTGACGTACGCTTCATTCACGGTCGGAATGGCCCCCGTCGCCACCCACGTCTGCGCGCCATCGGTCGTCTTGTAGACATGGTTGGGCAGGGTGCCTCCCGCGTACAAGGTGGCGGGCGTCAGGGGGTCGATGGCGATGGCCTGGTAGTCCTTTCGGGTGCCCGCATCAGCTGGAATGTCGGTGGGTGCCCATGTACCCGCAGCGTCCACGCTCTTGAAGATGCCGTCGTTGGTGGACGCGTAGATCGTCGTGGGGCTGGCCGGGTCGAGAACGATGCCTTCGCCGCACAACACCGTCAGCCCGGTGTTGGCCAGCGTCCAGGTGGCGCCGCCATCGGTGGACTTCGACACGCCGCCGCTCGAGCTGCAGAACGTGGCGGCGTATATCGTGCCGGGTGTCGTGGGATCGAACGCAAACTGCCACACCTGGCCCAGCACGAAGCCGTTCGAGCGCATCTCCCACGCACGCGTATCCGTGTCGAACGCGTAGATCTTGTTGTTGGCCGCCGCAAAGAGTTTCGTTGTCGTGTGAGGGTCGAGCGCCAGGGACCACGCCTCGGCGTACGTCAGGCCGGTGTTGGATTCTGTCCACGCGCCGCCGGCGTCGGTGGTCTTCCACAGGCCCCTGCCTGACGGTCCCGAGTAGATGGTCTGTGGCGACTGCGGATCGATAGCAATCGACTGAGGCGTCCCCGTTGGAAGGCCGGCCGTCGCGGCCCAGTTCGTTCCGCCGTCAGTCGACGTGTAGAACTGCGTGCCGCCGGCGTAGACCCTCGTCGGGGTATCCGGGTCGATGGCGATGGACGCGATCGCGCCTGCCGTCTGCCCCTCGCCGACTCTTGCCCAGCCGGCGCCGCCGGTGGTCGTCTTGAAGACGCCGCCCGCGGTGCCGGCAAAGAGTGTCGCGGGTGCGGTGGGATCCAGGGCCAGCGATCGGACATCCAGGCTGGTGAGACCGGTCGTCACCTGGGTCCATGGCGGTCCCCCGGTGGTGGTCGTGTAGACGCCGGCATTGGTCGTGCCGACGTAGAGGGTGTCGGGCGCCGAGGGATCGATCACAATCGCGCGAACCGACCGCGGCGTGCTGCCGACGCTGATGCTGGTCCACGTGGCGCCGCCGTCGGTGCTCTTGTAGACCGCCGTGCTGGTGCCTGCGTACATCGCATGCGGGCTGGCCGGCGCAATCGCGAGCGTTCGGATTCCCACCGGGGCGGCGCTGAGGCCGGTCCACGTCTGTCCGCCGTCCGTGCTCTTGTAAAGGGGCGGGCCCAACGTGAAGTAGGTGGACGCATAGACCGTGTCCGGCATTGCCGGGTGCGTCACCACCGCGTAGACGGCCCGGCTGGTGTTGATGCCCAGTCTCTTCCACGTGGTGCCGTGGTCTTCCGTTTTGTAGACGCCGCCGCTCGACGTGCCGGCGTAGACGTTGGCCGGATCGACGGGGTCGATCGCCAGCGAGTGAACGGTGTACAGGCTCGTTGGGATTGGGCCTCCCGTGTAGGACCAGAGACCTGCCGGCGGATTCGCGGTGGCGTAGCCCAGCGGTGCGCCGGTGGCGGGCGTGGGCTCAGGCGCTGGCGCGGCGTGGGGCTGGAGTCCGGTCAGCGCGAGCAGCGCACCGAGCAGGCTGGCCAGCAGGCTGGCGCGCCGAGGTGAGGCGTGGCGTGGCATCGGCCCCGCCGCTGTGGTGCAACGCCGCTTCGTCGTGGTGTGCATGTGCGTCTCTGGTTGTCATCGGCAGGCGGTTGAGACGCGGCACGTACCGCGTCCCCGTCGTTCGGGTACGACGGTCGCATTGGGGGGCAAACAGGGGTCGGAACGGCGTCGGACGGGCAATTGTAGCAAGCGGGTAACGTCCAAGGGAGTCTCCGGCCGGAGACAATGTTCGGGCGCACGCCAGTTGGGGCGCCTCGTCGAGAATGCCGTCGGCGCCCATCTGCTGAATCACCTGCCGCAATCGCGATTCGCGGTGCACTACTGGCGCGTGAATGACGATGAAGTGGATTTCGTGGT
>CAYNDV010000257.1:0-4234 GCA_964396055.1 uncultured Vicinamibacterales bacterium
CCGACAGGCTGTGGGTGGTGCCCTTCGAGTCGACGACGCTGAACGCGGGAGCGGGGGCGCCGATTTTGGCTGCTTCCGCCGACACGGGAGCGCCGGCCAGGGCCAGCGCCAGGACGAGACCGGGGACCGCAAGGTGACGCATGGGGGCATCCTCCTGAGAGACAGTGACCGGGATGGTCGACTCAGCGGGCGATCGGCGCCTCGATGACGAACGAGCGTCCGCCTATCAGTGTTAAGACGCCTTTCAGGGCCCGAGGATCCGAGGTGAGCTGCGCGGACTTCCGCAGGGCGACCGACACCCCGTCTGGCAGGGGCGTCACCACCTGCGGCGCCGAGTCGTTCACCTGGCTGACCTCGAGGGGGAAGAACAGCGCCTGTTGCTCCCGCCGGCCCGTGCGGACCTCGAGCGTGAAGGTGTCGGACGCGGCCGAGGCCGTTGCCACCCACGACGCGGGGGCCGGCGCCGGCACGGATGCGCGGGCGGCCTCGATGGCCTGTCGCCAACCGCCGGCGGCGACCAGGTCGGCCTCCGCGAGCGGCAGGGAGATGGCCACCGTGGCCCGTCCCGGCACGCACATGTCCTTGCAGACGAGCCAGCGCAGCGATGCCGTCACCGTGCCGGACGCCTGGGCGTCGGCCGCCAACGCCACCGGCACCGGCAGCACCACCGTGCCGTGATAGCCGTAGTTCACCAGTCCGTCCACGTCGAATCGTTCCGGCGCCGGCCATTCGAAGGCGCCCACCCGCATCTGCGGCGGCGTCGTCCACTGGGCGACGGGCGCGCTGCCCGAGTCGCCGGGATTCTGCCAGTAGATGTGCCAGCCGTCCTCGAGTTCGAAGCGGACGCCGAGCCACCACACGGGGCCGGGACCCGGGCGGGGCGCGGCGATCAACTCCACCCGTGCGTGGGGTGCCGTACCTGTGCGGCCGGTTGCGCCACCCGCCGGCGGGGCGGGTGTCCATTGGGCGTGCACAGGGGCGGCGGCCAGCACCGACACCGCCGCCCACAGGAACAGGCGAAACAGCACTTTCATGGGAAGCCTCATTATACCCTCGTCGTCCGCGTGCCAGCGTGATCCCCTCTTGCTTCCGTTTTCCGTCTTCTGTCTTCTGCCTTCTGTCTTCTGTCTTCTGCCTTCTGCCCCTGGCCTCCCGCCCCTGGTCCCGAGTAGAATCCCCCCGTCCCCCTCCCCGTGCACCATCCGTACAGCCCCCGCTCACTGGCGTTAGCGTTGTGCGGAGGCCGTCATGTACCGCCCGACCCGCTCCGTCCGGCTGTCGCTCGTTCTCATCCTCGTGCCGCTCATCCTGTTCGGGGCCGCCTTCCCCGCCCGGGCTCAGTCGTGCGTGGCTCCGCCGGCCGATATCCTGGCCTGGTGGCCGGGAGACGGGCATGCGCGCGATGTCATCGGGACGCACCATGGCACCCCGACCAACGGTCCGATCTACGTCGACGGGCGGGTCGGTCGCGCCTTCCGGTTCGACGGGGTCGATGACTACGTCGACGTCGGAGCGATCGACCTGGCCGGCCGGTCCTTTTCCCTCGAGGTGTGGGTGAAACGTGGGTCGGTCGGCACGCCCGACGCGATCTTCGGGCACGGTTCGTACGCCTATCTCTCGGGGCTGCACGTCGGCTTCCGTGCCGACAACAGTTTCGTCTTCGGCTTCCACACCGACGACCTCAACGTGCCTGGCCCCTTCACCGACACGGGCTGGCACCACTGGGTGGCGACCTTCGACTTGGCGACGACGCGCCGGACCCTCTACCTGGACGGAGAACAGGTCGGGCAGGATTCGGGTGTCGTCTATGCGGGGACCGGCAGCCTCTACATCGGAAAGATCCCGTGGGCGAACCATGAATGGGTCAACGGTGGCCCCATGCACGCGGACATCGACGAGCCCACCGTCTACGGACGCGAGTTGTCGGCGGCCGAGGTGGCGGCGCTCTACGCGGCCGGCAACGCGGGCAAATGCCTGCCGTGCCTGCCGGCACCGTCGGGCCTGGTGTCGTGGTGGCCCGCCAACGGCACGGCGATCGATGTGGCCGGCGCGAATGACGCGGCCCCGCAGGGTGATGCCACCTACGCGGCCGGGAAGGTGGGGCAGGCGTTCAGCGTCGACGGCGACGGCGACTATTTCAGCGTGCCCGTGCCGACGGGGTTGCCCCTGGGGGCCGCGCCGCGGTCCGTCACCTTCTGGATGAAGACGCCGACCGACCTCACCTCGGCGACAGAGTCGGGGATGTTCCTGTACGGCACGCCGGCCGTCGCCCAGATGTTCGGTCTCATCACCTCCGCCAACAGCCGCGGTGCGCTGTACTTCTACGGCTACGCCGTGGATGTGGCCGGCGGCTCGATTCTCCCGAACACCTGGTATCACGCGGGCGCGACCTACGACGGGACAACCGCCAGGATCTACCTCAACGGCCAGTACCTCAACCAGATCACCTACCCGCTCAACACCGTGCTCAACGCCGATGGCATCAGCATCGGCAGCCGCCGCCCGGATACGTACTGGAACGGGCAGATCGACGAGGTCATGCTGTTCGACCGGGCACTCAGCGGGGACGAAGTCGCTGCCCTGCACGGCGCCGGCGGTGCCGGCGCCTGCGCGATCTGGGATACGACGCCCGACGCGTTCTCGTTCGAGGACGAAACCGGCGTCGAGCGCAGCGTGGATGTCGTCTCGAATGAGATCACGGTGGCCGGGATCGACACCCCGACGCCGATCAGCATCGTCGGCGGCCGCTACTCGATCGACGGCGGGGAGCCGACGGACGCGGACGGGTTGGTCGAGAACGGGCAGGTGGTCACCGTCGCAGTCGTGTCGTCGCCGGACTACTCGACCACCGTTGACGCGGTCCTCACCATCGGAGGCGTCGAAGACACCTTCAGCGTGACGACGAAGGACCAGCCCCAGTACAACCTGACCGCGCAGGCGGACGGCAACGGGGCCGGCTCCGTCTCCTCTGCCGTCGGCAAGATCGCGTTCGATTATCCGGCATTGTCGTCGGCCACCACGACACTGGTCGAGGGAACCGCCGTGGACGTGGTCGCCACGGCAGCCGCCGGATCGACCGTTGCCTGGTCTGGCGGCTGCAGCTCCGTGGCCAGCCCGGTGCCGACCACTGACGTCACGGAGTCCACGTGCACCATCGACTCGCTGGGCGAGGACACCACCGTGACGGCCACCTTCACGCTGACGCGGCACCAGTTGAGCGTCACGAAGTCCGGAACGGGCACGGGCGCGGTCACCGCCGACGAAGGCACGCTCGTGTGGGTTGGCAATGTCGGAACCGCCACCTACGACTACGGCACCGAGGTGACGCTGACGGCGGAACCGGGCGCCGATTCGGTGGTGGACGGCTGGACGGGTTGCGCCACCGCGGACGGCAACACGTGCCACGTGAGCATGACCGGGGCGAGGAACGTCACGGTGACCTTCAGGTTGGTGACCGCCGTCCGTGTGCTGGCACCGAACGGAGGCGAAACCCTGCACGCCGGCGCCGTGGTGCTGCTGCAATGGGAGGCGCCGGCCGCGGTCACGAAGTTCCAGCTGAAGTACTCCCTCAACGGCGGCGCGGGCTGGAAGGCCGTCGTGCCGGGCAAGGTCACGGGCACGTCGTTCGCCTGGACGGTGCCGTTGCTGAAGGCCAACGCGCCTGCCTGCCTCGTCCAGGTGACCGGCTTCAATGCGGCCAACCGGAAAGTCGGCGTCGACGTGTCGGATGCGCCCTTTGCCATCGACGTGCTGACCGTGACGTCGCCCAACGGCGGGGAGACGCTGACGTCGGGTGTCCCGTACGCCGTCACGTGGGTGACCCGGGGCACGCTGCGGCCCGTGGCGAGCGCCCAGGTGATGTACTCGACCAACGGAGGCCGCACCTGGAAGAACGGGGCGTCGGTGCCGGGCAATCCCGGGACACTGAACTGGACGCCGCCGGCGTTCACCGCCGATCAGCCGACCTGCAAGGTGAAGGTGATCCTGCGCGATGCGGGCAAGGTGATGCTGGCTTCCGACGTCAGTGACGCGGTCTTCACCATTGCCGGCGACATGTGAGGGGCGACCTGACTGTCCCCGCCGCCGGCGCGACGGCGGGGCGTGAGGCCTCCTGCGGACCGCCCGGTGGTGTCTCTACGTGAAGGTGGCCACCACAGGCGCGTGGTCGCTGGTCCCGATCTCACGGAAGGAAGGACACGACACCGTGGATGCGGCCACGGCCGGGCTGGCCAGC
>CAYNDV010000258.1:0-4222 GCA_964396055.1 uncultured Vicinamibacterales bacterium
GGCGGCGTGGGCGTGGCGTACAACGTTCAGATCATGGCCATCAAGTCGGCGCAGTACTCGGGGCTCCTTTCGTCGTCCGACATTGCGGAGGGCCTGTACTACGCGACGTCGCAGGGCGCCGACGTGATCAACCTGTCGTTTGGCGGGTACGTGCGGTCGCAACTCGAGGAAGACGCGCTGGCGGTGGCCTTCGGCCAGGCCGTGCTGGTGGCCGCGGCGGGCAATGACGGACGAGCCAACGAGCTGAGTTGTGACCCCTTGTCGCCCGGGGGGATGTATCCCGCTGCCTACAACTGGGTGCTGGGCGTGATGGCGAGCCAGCCGATGTTTGACGCGGTACTTGGATGGCGAACGGCCTTCTCGAATTGGGACTGCACGCCGCGCAACGCCATCGAGTATGAGGTGCTGGCGCCTGGGGCTGACATCTGGAGCACCCTACCGGACGGCCGCTACGCCGCGTGGGACGGCACCTCGATGGCCGCCCCGGTGGTCGCGGGAATGGCCGCGCTGCTGCGCACCGCAAAGCCCGATGTGGACCTCTACCCATCCCGCTTCATCATGGGACAACTCGCGTCCAACGCCACTCCGGTGGCAAACACGCTCCGGGCGCTGACGGAAACGCCAACCCCTCTCCTGACCTATCTACGGCACTGGCCGTTCGATGCGCCCGATCTCTCCGCAGCCAACGACGGTGATGGCGTGGTCGACGCGGGCGAAACGGTCGACCTGGCGATCGCTGTGAGGAATCACTGGGGCAGGGCCGACAACGTGTCTGTCACGTTGGAGGCCGTCGCTGAAGGAGCCGGTGAACCCGACCCCTACGTCACAATTGATCCAGGCGTCGTGGACTACGGGGCCGTGGGCAGTTTCGCCGAAGATGACAACGGACTGGTATTCGACGACAACGGTGTGGTCACGGGCGTCCAGCACCCATTCCGACTCGTCGTGGACGCCAGTTGTCCCAACCAGCACGTCGTGCCCTTCAGGATCACGATTTCGGCGACGAACGGCCTCGACCCTGGCGACCCGACTACCTACACGTTCGTTTCGCGATTCACGATCAGCGTGGTCCGCGGGCGCACGCTGCCAACCATCGTTGACACGAACATGGACCTCGGTCCCGAACACCTTTGGATCATTCCGGATGCGACGTTCATCCTGCCTGGCGTGAGGGTCAACGTCCTTCCCGGCACCACTGTGCAGTTCTGGTCGGAAGAGGCCGGCGGCGTCTACGCTCAGACGCCGAACGCCTACCTCGTCGTCGAGGGCACGCTGAACATTGCCGGCACAGCAACCCACCCCGTCAGACTGACCGTCCCGGACGGCGATGCAAACCCGGCCTTCACTGCGCGGGCGATCGAGATCCGGCAGTTACCGGGCGGGCACGTATCGATGCAATACGCGCACGTCACGAATCCGTGGATCGCCGCCTCGGAGTCGGGCGGTGGACTGGCTCAGGCCAGCGGCCCGATCGACGCCGTCGATCATTGCGCCTTCATTCAGGAGCCGGCGGGATACGTGCTGCGGCTGAACGACACCCGGACGTCATGGCAGTACGAGCGTGCCACGATGCGGGCGCAGACGACGACTGCCACGAGGTTCGTGCGCCTGGGCATCAACGAATTCGGGGGACGCGACACGGGGTTCTGGGTGGAAGAACAGGTGACGGTCTCCTTGTTCGATCGGGTCAATTTGACGCTCCGATCCCAGCGGGTTGCGGACTCCGTCTTCCTGGGGAACAGACCCGGGTTGAACGGGTTCGTCATCTTCCTCGGGACACCCGAGGTCGACACCTTTCGTGACAACGCGATTCTGAACCCCTACACCACCAGACCACCGGCGGACTGGCTCCGGTTCTACGCGGAGGATTACAGCGGCCCCCGCACGACGACGTTCGACATCCGCAACAACTACTGGGGCGGCATGCCGAGCGAACTCATCGGCCTGGCGATCTTCGACGGACGAGACGATCCCACGCGCGCGACCTACGCGTTCGAACCAACGCTGGCCACGCCGAGCGAACAGACCTACCCGTTTGTCGTTGGTGTGACGGTGAATGGCGTCGCGGTCGAAACCGTCCCAGACGTCGGCCCCGGCCCGGTCACCTTCACCGTCACCTTCAACCGCGACATGGACCAGGCGGTGCAGCCGCAGGTGTCGTTCGGGCCGGATACGCCGCTCACGGACTACACGGTTCACCCGCTGGACGGCGGCTGGCAGGACGCGCGCACGTGGGCTGGGACGTTCACCATCACGCCGCTCACGGGCGACGGCTACCAACTCATCCGCGTGGCGGGCGCGCGTGCGGCCGACGACCCGTGGCTCGTCACCGGCGACGATGCGGGGCGGTTCCGGTTCGAGATCATTACGTCGGGGACCGAGGCGTTGAACCTGCAGGGCACCGGCGGCGAGGGTTATGTCGACCTGACGTGGACGCAGGACGATTTCGACCTGCTGGCGGGCTACCACGTGTACCGCGCGACCAGCGCCGACGGACCGTTCGCGCGCATCAACACCACGCTGATTCCGCCGGACACGAAGGCGCTCCGCGACTCGAACGTGACGCCGGGCCAGCCGTACTACTACCAGTTCACGGTGGTGAAATCAGACCTGACCGAGTCCGCGCCGTCGAACGTGGCGGCCGCGACGCCCACCGACACGATTGCGCCGCAGATCCAGCACACGCCGGTCACGACGGCGCTGCCGGGCCTGGCCCTGACCGTCGCCGCCGACATCTCGGACAACGTGCGGGTGACCAGCGCCACGCTGTACTACCGGCCGATAAATCAATCCCGGATTGATTTATACACTCCCGGCAGGCCTGAAGCCCTGCACTACGACGCCCGGCACGACGGGACCCGTGCGTCCGTCCCGCAAGACGGCGCGGCTGAGGCCGGCCTGCCTCATGCGCCCGGGGCGTACACCGCGCTGGCGATGACGAACATCAGCGGCGCCAGGTTCACGGCCACGATCGATGGGGCCGGCGTGCAGGCGCCGGGCCTCGAGTACTACATCACCGCCACCGACGGGATCTCGACGACGAATGCGGGATACCCGGAGACGCCGTGGAGCGTGACCGTGGCCGACCGGCCGGCGGTCACCGCCGTCAGCCCCACGAAGGGCCCCGCCTCGGGCGGCACCGCCATCGTCGTGGCCGGCAGCAACTTCAAGACCGGCGCCACCGTCACGGTGGGCACCGCGGCGTGCGCGCCGGTGGTGCGGGACAGCGAGAACCAGTTGCGCTGCACGACGGCCGCGCACTTCCCGGTGGCGGCCGACGTCACCGTGACCAACCCCGATAGCGCCACAGGCGTGCTGCTGCGCGGCTTCACGTACGAGGCCGACACCGCGACGCTCAGCCTGCCGGCGACCGGCGGGGGACAAAGCCGCGTGGTGCAGGTGCCGATCCATGCCACGTCGATCACCGGCCTGGCGGCCGCCGATCTCGTCGTCACCTTCGATGCCGCGGTGCTGCGGATTCGGAGTGTCGCCACCGGCACGCTGACGCCGGGCTGGAGCCTGCTGGCGAACACGACGACCGCCGGGCGGGCGGTCGTGGCGATGGCCAGCACGGGCGGCACCACCTCGGGCACTGGCACCCTGGCTGTTCTCGAGTTCGACGTCCTGGGCGCGCCGGGCACGTCGTCGCCCCTGCACTTCGAGAGCGCCTTGCTCAACGACGGGGCGATCCCGCGCCAGCTCGCCGACGGCACGTTCACGGTCGACAACGTCTTCGACGTGAGCGGCGGCGTTTCGTTCTGGAACGGCGGTGCGGCAGTGCCCGGCGTGGTGATGACCCTCACCGGCGACCGCGCGTTCAGCGCCACGACTGGCGCGGACGGCGCGTTCACGCTGACCGGCGTGCCGAACGACGCCTACGAACTGCGGCCCGCGAAGGCCGACGGCGCCACGGGTATCTCGGCCTTCGATGCCTCGCTCGTGTTGCAGCACGTGGTGGGCCTCGCGCCGCTGACGGGGCCCGCCGCGGTGGCGGCCGACGTCAATCGCAACGGCGCGATCTCGTCGATGGACGCGTTCTACATCCTGCAGAAGGCCGTAAACCTCATCGGGCTGCCGTTCCCCGGCGCGGGCGTGGTGTGGGTGTTCGACCCCGCGTCACGCACCTACGCGTCGGTGATCGGTAACCTCGCGGGCCAGGACTTCAGCGCCATCCTCCTCGGCGACGTGTCGGGCAACTGGTCCGCCTCCGCGCCCACCTCGT
>CAYNDV010000259.1:0-4221 GCA_964396055.1 uncultured Vicinamibacterales bacterium
GCCTTGCATGGCAGCTCCAGCCTCCAGCCTCTAGCCTCTAGCCTCTAGCCTCTAGTCGTAGTACTCCGCCCCCAGGTGCGTGATGAGTTCCTCGCCCTTGAGGTAGCGCAGCGTGTTCTTCAGCTTCATCGACTGGATGAAGAGATCGTGCTCGGGATAGAGTTCCTTCGCGTGCATCGGGCTCTTGAAGAAGAACGAGAGCCACTCCTGGATGCCGCTCCAGCCCGCGCGCTTGGCCAGATCCATGAAGAGCACCAGGTCCAGCACGATCGGCGCCGCCAGGATGCTGTCGCGGCACAGGAAATTGACCTTCAGCTGCATCGGGTAGCCGAGCCAGCCCACCAGGTCGATGTTGTCCCAGCCCTCCTTGTTGTCGCCGCGGGGCGGATAGTAGTTGATCCGCACCACGTGACACAGGTCCTTGTACAGCTCCGGATAGAGATCGGGCTGCAGGATGTAGTCGAGGACCGATTTCTTGCTCTCTTCCTTCGTCTTGAATGACTCCGGATCGTCGAGCACTTCGCCGTCGCGGTTGCCGAGAATGTTGGTGGAGTACCACCCCTGCACGCCCAGCAGGCGGGCCTTCAGGCCCGGCGCAATGACGGTCTTGAGCAGCGTCTGGCCGGTCTTGAAGTCCTTGCCGCACAGCGGCACCTGGTTCTGCAGCGCCAGCTGCATCAGCGCCGGGACGTCGGACGTCAGGTTCGGCGCCCCGTTGGCGAACGGAATGCCTTCCTTGATCGCCGCATAGGCATACACCATCGACGACGGGATCGAGACGTCGCTGGCCTCGAGGCCCGCTTCGAAGGCCTCGACCGACTGGTGGGCCGGCGACTCGGTCATGAAGATTTCGGTGCTGCCGCACCAGATCATCACGAGACGCGCCAGGTTGTGCTCCTGCTTGAAGGCGCGGATATCCTGGACGACCTGCTCCGCGAGATCCTTCTTGTTCCTGCCCTTCTTGACGTTCGGCCCGTCGAGCCGCTTGACGTACTGGCGGTCGAAGACGGCTTTCCAGGGCTTGATGGCCTCCATCTCGGGCCGGATCTGGTCCAGCAGGCGTTCGTCGAGCACGCCGGCGGTCTTGGCTGCCTCGTAGCAGTTGTCCTCGAAGATGTCCCAGCCCCCGAACACGATGTCGTTCAGGTCGGCCAGTGGTACGAAGTCCTTGACGAGCGGCGCGCGGCCCTCGGTCCGTTTCCCGAGGCGGATGGTGCCCATCTGGGTCATCGATCCGATGGGCCTGGCCAGCCCCTTGCGGGCGGCAATGACGCCGGCGATGAAGGTGGTGCTGACGGCACCGAGACCAACAAGGAGGATGCCCAGTTTGCCCTGGGCCGGGGCGATTTCGACAGGTTGTTTCACGGTTGCACTATACCACGCTCGGACTTGGTTACCGGGGCCGGAAGGCCTCGACGAACGTCAGCCCCTCGCGCGCGGCCAGGAAGCGCACGGGGCCGAAACCCGCGCGGGCCAACATCGCCACGAAGGGGTGTTCCGCCTGGGGGCGCGACGAGGCGGGTTCGAAGCCGAGGCGCTGCATCAGGGACCGCGGGGTTCGACCGATGGTCAGCACGCGGCCACCGCCCCGCACGGCACGCCGGACGGCCGCCAGCCACGCCTCCTGATCCTCCGCCGCGAGCCCCAGGAGCAGGTTTCCGTCGACGATCGCCAGATCGAAACCGTCGTCTTCGACGGGCCAGGCGCCTGGCGACGCGACGGCCACCTCGATGAGCACGCCTTCCCTGGCCGCGGCGGCCTCCAGCGCGGCCCCGTGCGGCGCGGCCGCCACGACGGCGCAGGCGCGCCCGGTCAGCCCGACCTTGCCCGCGAGAGCCGCAAAGACGGCGGGATCGCCGGGCCCGGCCTGCAACAGGCGTTCACCCAGACGCACACCGGTCATGCCGATCGCCAGATCGGCTGGCCCCCTGCCACGCCTGAATCGGAAGAACGACAACATGGCCCGTATACAGTACTAGAGGCTGGGGGCCAGAGGCTAGAGGTGTCGACTGCGGATCACAGTGTCGCTCACAGGTGGCGGCCCGCGTCGGGCCAGCTCAACAGGGTTGCACCGATCCTCAGGTTTCCACCGTCCCGAAGTTGGTATCAGCCTTGCCACTCCTCCCCAGATGGGCCGGCGGCCAGAGGCCGGACCCGGTCGCAGAGGGACACCGGGATGACACGCCAACCGCGCTCCACCTCGCGTCGGCCGCAGCGCCTGCTGGCGGCAGCCACCCTGCTCGCCGCCCTGGCGGGCGGCGCCGGCGCTGGCGCCCAGGGTCCGCCAGCGGGGCAGGACCGGCCCCGATTCCAGGGGGGCGTCGATCTTGTTCATCTCGCCGTCACCGTCACCGATCGCAGCGGGCGCTTCGTCGGCAATCTCCGCCGGGACGACTTCGTCGTGTACGACGACGACAGACCCCAGCCGATCGAGTTGTTCGCCCGTGAGCGCGTGCCGGTGAGCCTCGGGCTGGCCATCGACACGTCGGGCAGCATGTCGGGGGAGAAGATCGTCGCCGCCCGCGAAGCGCTGCGGCGTTTCCTGGACGACCTCACGAGCCCGGACGACGAGGTGTTCGTGTACCGGTTCGGCCGGGAACCGGAACTCGTGCAGGACTGGACCACCGACCGGACGCTGCTGCGTGAGCGCCTGGCCGCGATCCGCCCGATTGGCGACACGGCGTTGTACGACACGGTCGTCCGGGCGCTCTCCCGGGCGCAGACCGGGCACCACCGGAAGAAGGCCCTCGTGGTGATTTCGGACGGCAACGACTCGCACAGCTTCGCCACGGCCAACGACGTACGGCTGGCCGCGCGCGAGACCGGGGTCCTTCTGTACGCCGTCGGCATCGGCACCGAGCGTCGTCCCGAGGCCGGCCGGCCGGTCGACCCGCGGCCCCCATCTCCCCTGCCGCCCATTCAGGACCCCTTCCCGTTCCCCCCGGAGCAGGCCCGGCGCCCGGCGCGGCCGCAGCCGCCGGCGCCGCCCGGCCCGAGGTTGCCCTTCGGCGTCACGCCGTACGCGCCAGACCGTGAGGTGAATGCGGCCGCGCTGCGCGACATGACCGACGAGAGCGGCGGCCGCACCGAGGTGGTCCGCTGGGCGAGCGACCTCGGTCCCGCCACGGCCCGGATTGCCGACGAACTCAATCGGCAGTACACGCTCGGGTATGTCGCGGCGGCCCCGCGTGACGGCCGGTGGCACACGATCCGCGTCGAGGTGCCCGGCCGCGACTACGTGGTCCGCGCCCGGAAGGGTTACGTGGCGGGCGGGCGCTAGAGCAGCACCACCGTCGCAATCCCGGCCCCGACCACCAGCGTCTGCGGCCACGCGCTTTTCTCGAACGGCCCGCGGTGCAGGCTCGGAATCAGGTCCGACATCGCCACGTACAGGAAACTGCCGGCGGCGACGGGCAGGAAGTACGGCAGGAGGGCCGGCACCCGGTCGATGGCGAACCCCGCGACGAGCACGCCGGCGACGGCCGACACGCCGGACAGGACGTTCAGCCACAGGGCCCGCGCCCGTGAGTAGCCGGCGCCGAGCAGGATGGCGAAGTCGCCGACCTCCTGCGGGATTTCGTGCGTGGCCACCGCCACCGCCGTCGTGACGCCCAGCGGCACCGACACGAATGTCGCGGCGGCAATGACGGCGCCGTCGATGAAGTTGTGCACGCCGTCGCCCAGCAGGATCATGGGCGCAGCAGAGACGTGCAACTGGCAGTCGTGCGTATGGCAGTGCCGCCAGAGCACCAGCTTCTCGATGACGAAGAACGCCAGGATGCCGCCCAGCAGCGTGCCGAACGCCGTGGTGGGCGGCAGCGACTCGAGGGCCTCGGGCAGCAGATCCATCAGCGCCACACCGAGCAGGGTGCCAACCGCGTAGCTCACGAGCCACGGCAGCAGCCGTTTCTGGACGTGACGCTTGAAGAGCAACAGGGTTGATGCGACCAGCAGTCCGCCCAGACTGCCGAGCAGCGAGAGCCCGATGGCGACAGGCAAAGCCCCAGACATGGCCTGCGATAGTACCAGACAATCGGCGCGCCGGCGCGGGTGTCCTCCACCCTGAACACTGCCGCCGCCGAAGCACGGGAAATCCGGCCTGATTCCGGTCGTCCGGCCTGGCACAGGACTTGATTAAGGAAGTGACAACACCTGTGCTTCCCCGAAGCGGACGGCCGTCCACAGATGCCGGCGCCATCGACGCCTCCGGGCCGGGAAGCC
>CAYNDV010000260.1:0-4204 GCA_964396055.1 uncultured Vicinamibacterales bacterium
GCGGCGAGCCCGGCCAGGAACGCGGCCCCGAGGGCCGTGGTTTCGATCACCTTCGGACGTACGACGGGCACGCCGAGGATATCGGCCTGGAACTGCATGAGCAGGTTGTTGGCGGCCGCGCCGCCGTCCACGCGCAGTTCGTCGAGGGCGATGCCCGAGTCGGTCTTCATGACGTCGAGCACGTCGGCCACCTGGAAGGCGATGCCCTCGAGGGCGGCGCGCGCCAGGTGCGCGCGGGTCGTTCCCCGGGTGATGCCCGCCATCAGGCCGCGGGCGTACTGGTCCCAGTGCGGCGCGCCCAGGCCCGCGAAGGCCGGGACCAGATAGACGCCGCCCGAGTCCGGCACCGTGGCCGCCAGCGATTCGACCTCCGCCGACGAGCCGATGATGCCGAGGCCGTCGCGCAGCCACTGCACCACCGCGCCGCCGATGAACACGCTGCCCTCGAGGGCGTAGTCGGTGTGGCCGCCCAGGCGCCAGCCCACCGTCGTGAGCAACTGGTGCTGCGACGCAACGGGCTCGCGGCCGACGTTCATCAGCATGAAGCAGCCGGTGCCGTACGTGTTCTTCGCGAATCCCCGCTCGAAACACTGCTGGCCGAAGAGGGCTGCCTGCTGGTCCCCCGCGATGCCGGCGATCGGCACGCGCGTATCGAAGACGCCGACGGCGGTGCGGCCCAGCACCTCGCCCGACGCCCGCACCTCGGGCAGGACGGCCCGCGGCACGCCCAGCCAGTCGAGCAGATCGTCGTCCCACGCGCCGGTGGCGATGTTGTAGAGCATCGTCCGCGACGCGTTGCTCGGGTCGGTGACGTGCAGGGCGCCGCCGGAGAGTTGCCACGCCAGCCAGGTGTCGATGGTGCCGAACGCCAGTTCCCCGCGCTCGGCCCGGGCGCGGGCGCCGGGGACGTTGTCGAGCAGCCATCGCAGCTTGCTGCCCGAGAAGTAGGCGTCGATGACCAGGCCGGTCTTCTGCTGGATGGCCGGCGCCCGTCCGGCCGCCTTCAGCGCGTCACAGAAGCCGGCGGTCCGGCGGTCCTGCCAGACGATCGCGTGGTGGATGGGACGGCCGGTCGCGCGGTCCCAGACGACGGTCGTCTCGCGCTGGTTGGTGATGCCGATGGCGGCCACGTCGCTGGCGGGCAGTTCGGCGCGCTCGAGGGCCTCGCGGGCCACCGCGATCTGGCTGGCCCAGATCTCCTCGGCGTCGTGCTCCACCCAGCCGGCCTGGGGGAAGATCTGGCGGAACTCCTGCTGGGCCACCGACACGATGCGGCCGGCGTGGTCGAAGACGATGGCGCGGGAGCTGGTGGTGCCCTGGTCGAGTGCGAGGATGACAGGCATAGGCTCGGGAGGGGGACAGTGTTACCGGAAAAACAGGCCCGAAAAGCCACAGGCCGCGGCCGGTGTCGGTCGCGGCCTGTGGGATTCTACCCTGTTCCGGCCGGGCTAGAACGTCACTTTCACGCCCAGCTGAATCTGGCGGGCGTCATACGCCGACGTAATCGTGCCGAACCCCGCCGCGCTGCGGTTCCCGTTGGGCGGCAGGAAGTTCGTCCGGTTGAACAGATTGAACGCCTCGATCCGGATCTGCAGGTTCGTCTGCGATCCGATCGGGAGCCTGAAGTTCTTCGACGCGACGAAGTCGAACTGCCAGAACCACGGCCCACGGACGCTGTTGCGGGGGGCGTTGCCGAAGACCTGGCTCGGGTCGCTCGGGATCACGACGTTCGCCGGATTGAAGTAGCCCGTCGTCCCGTTCCGGTTGCCGTACGGGTCGCCGATGACGTTCGGGCGGTAGTTGTTCGAGCCCCGGAAATCCTGCTGGATGCCCGACACCTGGTAGCTGGCCGCCGGCGTGTAGGTGAGCGTGACCGGCGCGCCGGACGTCATGGTATTGATGCCGCTGAAGGTCCAGCCGCCGATGAACGCATCGACCACGGGGTTGGCGCCGCTGGCCCACCGCCGGCCCTGGCCGAAGGGCAGGTCCCACACGATGCTGGTGGTGTTGTTGTAGGGCTGGTCGTAGCCCGAGATGCCGTAGTCGGCGTCCATGTTGTAGAAGTTCTGCGGGCCCGGGGTGTTCCCGTACTGGTTCTCGAGGGACCCGGCGCCGTTGTCCTTGGCCTGCGACCAGGTGAACGCGTTCAGCAGCATGAGGTTGCCGGGCGCGCGGTACTCGAACTTCACCTGCAGCGCGTTGTAGCGGGACCGGTTGCCGTTGAACGCGTAGGTGATGTCGCCGTACTCGGGGATGGGCCGGCGGGACTGGAGCGACAACGACCCCTGCGCGTTATTGGGCCTGGCCTGATTGTAGTTGGCGAGCGCCAGCAGGTCGTCGGCGCGGTTGCCGACGTAGGCCACGTCAATCAGCATGTTGCGCATCAACTCGCGCTGCACCGACACGTACCAGCTCTGGACCTCGCTCGAGTGGTAGTCCTTCGGCATGTACAGGATGTTCGCCGTCGCCGGGTTGAACTGCGCCGGGTCGGCGAAGCCGGCCGGGTAGCCCTGCTGCGTGGTCCGGAACGTCGGCAGCGTCGGGTTCGACTGCGAGACGACGGCGTTGACCACCTGGGGCCCGTTGATCGAGAGCACGTTCGCCGCGCCGATGCGGTGGAAGTGGATGTAGCTCAGGCCCCAGCCGCCGCGGACCACGGTCTTGGGCGACAGGCTGTAGGCGAAGCCCAGGCGCGGGCCCCAGTTGTTGCGATCGGGATCCATGAGCGCCCGGTCCGACAGCGACCCGTCCTTGGCCGTCACCATGGTTTTGGTGGCCGGGTCGAAGTTCGTCATCAGGTTGTCCTGCTCCCACCACGGCGTCGCGTACTCGTAGCGCAGGCCGACGTTCAGCGTCAGCTTGTCGTTGACGCGCCAGTCGTCCTGCAGGTACGCGAACTGGTAACGCTGGCGGAGGTTGGCCACCAGGATGCTGCTCAGGGCGTAGGTGCTGCGCAGGCCGAGCATGAAGTCGGCGAGGTTGTAAACGTTGTTGGCCGCCACGCCGGCCGGCCGCGTGAACTGGCCCGAGTACTGGTCGCGGCCGTAGAGCGGGTTGACGTCCTGCACCTCGGTCATGACGTACTGGAACTCATAGCCCGTTTTCAGCGAGTGCCGGCCCATGATCCAGGTGTAGTTCACCTTGGCGTTGTACAGTTCGGGATACTGCCATTGCGGGTTGGTCGCCTGGCGGCCGAGGTCCGAGAAGCCGGTGATCAGCTGGGTGTACAGGCCGCCCGTGATCCGGGGATCCGTGGGCAGGCCGCTGATGCCGTACGCCTCCTGCGCCGACGGTGTGCCGAGCCCCCAGGGGTTCTTGCCAGCTTCCGTCCGCGACCAGCCGAAGCGCGCCTCGAGGAGCGACGTCCCCGAGCGCGCCCACGTGAAGCCGCTGGCGAACTGCTTGGTGTTGACGTAGGTGAAGGCGTTGCCCGCGCCGCCCGATGGCAGCGGGATGGTCGGATCGTCCACGTTGTCGACCTTCCGGTATCCGATCCGGCCGAACACCGACAACGAACTGCTGTGCTGGTAGTCGACCTTGGCGCCCCACTTGTCGCTGTTGTTCTGGAAGTTCTGCAGCGTGTCGTAGTTGCTCGACACGGTCGCGCGTGTCGGATCGGGCAGGGCGCCCAGCACCTTCTGGGCGAAGGACGTCATCGGAATCGGCGTGCCGGCCGGGTAGACATCACCCGTGACCGGGTTGCGAACCGTGACCGCCAGAATGCCCTGTCGTTGCACCGGGGTGGGAATCGTGGCGAAACTCACCACCGTCCGATCCTGGCGGAATCGCTCCCAGTCGCCGAAGAAGAACGCCTTGTTCTTCACGATCGGGCCCCCCAGCGCGAAGCCGAACTGGTTGCGCTCGAGCTCGGGTTTCACGCCCGATGACGGCTTGAAGTACCCGGCGGCATTCAGCGCCGTGTCGCGGAAGAACTCCCAGCCGGCGCCCCGGAACTGGTTCGTGCCGCTCTTGTACGCCACGTTGATCGTCGCGCCGCCGCTGCGCCCGTACTCGGCGCTCATGTTGTTCGTGACGACTTTGAACTCGGCCACCGCGTCGGGGGACGGCTGCACCGTCTGGTTCGAGAAGCCCTGGTTGCTCGTGCCGTACGCGTTGTTGTCGAGCCCGTCCAGCAGGAAGTTGTTGAACGTGCTGCGCATGCCGTTGACGTTGAACGACCCCTCGCGCGGCGTCGTCGTGCCGC
>CAYNDV010000261.1:0-4198 GCA_964396055.1 uncultured Vicinamibacterales bacterium
CCGAATAGCCGAACGGCCCTTTCTGGCCGAATAGCCGAACGGCCCTTTCTGGCCGTGCCAGGAGCGTTCATGACCACGACCGCCACGCCTGCCGACGTTCGTCCGGAGCCGCCGGCCAGCTATCGCTGGATCGTGCTCGTGGCCGTCAGCCTGTCGATGATGGCCAACTACTACGTCTTTGACGCGCTGAACCCGGTCGGGCCGCTGCTGGAATCGCAGCTCGGGTTCACGCAGGCGCAGATCGGCCTGCTCGACAGCGCCTACAACGTGGCGGCGCTGCTGGTGCTGCTCGCGGGCGGCATCATCATCGACCGCGCGGGCACCAAGCGCGCGATGGTGGGCTTCGGCATCGTCACCGCCCTTGGCGGCCTGTTGATCGCGGCCTCGCCGGGCGGGTATACCGGCATGGTGGTGGGGCGCTTCGTGCTCGGGATCGGCGCCGAGCCCCTGATTGTGGCCATCACGACGGCGCTGGCCAGGTGGTTCAAGGGCAAGGAACTGGCCTTCGCGATGGGCCTGAACCTCACGCTGGGCCGCCTGGGCTCCGTCGCGGCCGATAACTCGCGCAATTTTGCCGGCGGGTTGTTCACGTCCTGGCAGCCGCCCCTGCTGCTGGCTGCGGGCGTCGGCGCGATCTGCATCGCCGCCGGCCTGCTGTACGTCTTCCTGGAGCGCCGCGCCGAACACCGCTATGCCCTCGGCCGCGCGTCGGAAACGGATCGGCTGGTGTTGGCCGACCTGCTGAAGTTCGGCCGCGCGTACTGGTGGTCGGTGGGGCTCTGCGTGACGTTCTACTCGGCGGTCTTTCCGTTCCGGCGCTTCGCCAACATCTTCTTCACCGACGCGCGGGGCGTGTCGCCCGAGACGGCGGCCTGGCTCAACGGGCTGCTGCCGCTCACGGCCATGGTGGCCACGCCGCTGTTCGGCCTGCTGGCGGACCGCATCGGCCGCCGCGCGCTCCTGATGGCCATTGGCTCGGCGCTCTTCATGCCCACCTTCTGGCTGCTGGCGCACACGACGCTGCCCGTCTACATCCCGGTGGCGATGCTCGGCATCGCGTTTTCGCTGGTGCCGGCCGTCATGTGGCCCAACGTGGCGTACGTCGTCGAGGAGCGCCGGCTGGGCACGGGCCTGGCGCTGATGACCCTGTGCCAGCAGATCGGCTGGGCGTCGATGGCCTGGGCGCTGGGCACCCTGAACGACGCGGCCGGCGCCGGCGCGGCCAACCCCGCCGGGTACCAGCCGGGCATGTGGCTGCTGTCGGCCCTGAGCGTGCTCGGCCTGTTCTTCGCCGCGATGCTCTGGCGCCACGAACGGGCCGCCGTCACGTCTTCCCGTTAGACCCATCGGCGTGGCGTCCGGCTATTCGTGGCGTCCGGCCATTCGTGGCGTCCGGCCATTCGTGGCGTCCGGCTTCAGCCGGACGTCATCAGGCGCCGGCCCAGGTTCCCCAGCAGCGTTGACTTCGGACCCGGGACGGCACGATAGTGTCGGACATGCACGCCCGCGATTCGTTCTGCCGACGCCTGCCCCGGGGCATGGCGCGCGTCATGCTGGCGCTGCTCACGCTGACCGCCGCCGCGCCCGGCGTCGCGGCCGGACCGGTGACGCCCGCCGCGATCGAACCCCTGCACCTCGTGGTCAACTCGCTGGCGGACAGCGACGACCCGCCGCGGGGTCGTGTCACGCTGCGTTCGGCCATTCGCAGGATCCGGGCGGGCGGCCGGATCACCTTCAGCCCGGCCCTGAACGGCCGGACGATCGGTCTCACGATCATCGGCGACGCGCACACGATCCTGAAGGCCGAGACGTTCGACAAGGGGAAGTTCATCGGGTACTTCGAGCGCGACTACGGGGCGTCAGCCCTCTACGCGCGCAAGAACCTGACCATCGATGCCTCGGCGCTACCGAAGGGCATCACCCTGTCGTGGGCCGGGGGCGACGACCAGCCGGCGCGCGTGCTGGCCGTCTACGGGGACGTCACGCTGGTGAATGTGACCCTGCGTGACGGGTTCGCGCGTCACGAGGCGATTCCCGATCCGCTCCAGCCCTACACCCTGGCGCGCGGTGGCGGCCTGGCCGTGTGGGGCACCGCCACGTTGACGAAGGTGACGGTGGGCCAGAACCGGGTCGAGGGCGATCCGAACGCCAGCCGCGATCGCGGGGCGTTCGGCGGTGGCATCTACGCCAATCGCCTGGTGCTGCGACAGTCGACGGTGGCCGGCAACCGGGCGCGCGGCTACGGCGCCGCGGGCGGCGGCGTGTACTCGGTGGGCGGGGCGGAGGGCGGCGTCGAGTCGCGCATCGAGCGCAGCGCAATCACCGGGAACCGCGTGACCGCCGAGCACGCCTACGGCGGCGGCGTCTACAGCGACGGTGGCGGCCCCGGCAACCGGCGCACGATCACCATCGTCTCGAGCACGCTGGCGTTCAACCTCGTGGAGGACCATCCCGACATCGGCGAGCCCGACGGGTCGCAGTACTACTACCGCGGCGGCGGGTTCTACATGTCGAACGGCACCGTGGCGCTGGACCAGTGCACGGTGGCGGGCAACGTGGTGTCCGGCCTGCCGGCGACGTTCAACGGGCGGCCGAACATGGGCGGCGGCGGCATGGCCGCCACGATCGGCAACGCCCACGTGGTGGAACAGATGCGCCTCGCCGGCTCGATTGTCGCCGGCAACACGGTGAACGGACAGCCGGGCGACGTGTACTCGGGATCGCTCATCGACTTCCTCAGCCTCGGCTACAACCGGATCGGACACCTCGACATGAGCCAGATGCTGGTGCCGATTCCGCCGTGGTGGTCCATCGATCGCAACCACTGGCCGGCTGCCGGCGACAGCGCCGGCGCAGATGCGGCCACCGTCCTGGACGCCGGCCGGACGAAGCGCCATCCGACGCTCGTCTCGGCAGGCGCCGACGAGGGTCAGGCGGCGGCGCTGTGGATCCCGCCGGCGGGCGCCGCCGTCAACCAGATCCCGACGCGGTCGCGGGTCGTCACCTGGCAGATGGCCGAGTTCGACGGTCCGGAGGGGCTGCACGGCACGTTCCTCAACGACGTCCTGCAGCGGATGCGGGAGGTGTACGCGGACGTCCTGGGCGACGACTTCGGGACCAGCTTCGGCGACCAGAGCGCGCTGCAGTTCTACGAGGTGCCCGTGACCTGGCCGGGCGATGCCCGGAACGCCCCGTGGATCGCCTTCTGGCGATCCCTCGACGCGGCGATTGCCGGCAGGCTCGGTCCGGCTGGCCTGGCCGACAGCTTCTGGGGCGCGTTCGAGGCCATTTCGCCCGGCTACCGCATCGACCACGGGCAGGGCACCCTGACGGTGACGCTGCCGCGCCTCGACCAGCGCGGGGCCGCCCGGCCCCGCGGGGCCCGGGCCGACATCGGGGCGGTGGAACGGTAGTACAATCGTCTCATCATGGCCAAGTCGAAAGTCGCGATCCTGCGTACGCGTCCGTCGTCTGTCCTGCGCGATTACCACGAGCTGATGAACCTGGCCGGTTACCAGGACGTGGTGGCGAAGGACGCCGACACGGCGCTGAAGGTCAATATCTCCTGGCACTTCTTCTTCCCTGGCAGCTCCACCACGCCCTGGCAGCTCGACGGCGTCATCCGCGCGATGAAGGCCGACGGCTACGACCCGTCGTTGATCCACGCCTGCCACAACCGCACGGTGGTCATCGACGCGCACCTCGGTGAGCGCGAGAACAAGCAGGTGGACGTGGTCGAGGCGCACGGCCTTCGCAATGTGCACCTCTACGAGGGCGAGGACTGGATCACGATCCAGGACGCCGTCGGCGACCTCACGAAGAAGTTCCTGTGCCTGAACGAGGTCTACCCGCAGGGGTTCCTCATCCCGCGTCGGTTCATCGGCGAGAACATCATCCACCTGCCCACCGTGAAGACCCACGTGTTCACGACGACGACCGGCGCGATGAAGAACGCGTTCGGCGGCCTGCTGAACGAGCGCCGCCACTGGACGCATCCGGTCATCCACGAGACGCTGGTGGACCTGTTGATGATCCAGAAAAAGATCCACCGCGGCGTCTTCGCCGTGATGGACGGCACCTTCGCCGGCGACGGCCCCGGGCCGCGGTGCATGGCGCCGCACGTGAAGAACGTCATCCTCGCCAGCAGCGACCAGGTGGCCATCGACGCCGTGGCCGCGAAGCTGATGGGCTTCAACCC
>CAYNDV010000262.1:0-4137 GCA_964396055.1 uncultured Vicinamibacterales bacterium
CCCACGCCCCACGCCCCACGCCCCACGCCCCACGCCCCACGCCCCACGCCCCTAGTACAGCCCCACCGTCACGCCGAACGCCGCCGGCTCGACCAGGTCCACCGTCAGGCGAAGCCGGCTGACCTGGATCGGATCGAACCGGTCGATCTTCCGGTAGCCGATGGTGGTGCCGCGGGAGAGCGGCTGCCAGCCGTCCGAGGTCTGGCCCTGCAACAGGTACCGCGAGACGTACTGGCCGCGGGCGATTGGCTCCCGCAGGTCGGCCACGCGGGCGACGACCGTCCGCCCGAGATCGATCTCGATCTGGCCCGATCGTGGGCTGCGCTCGTGCCACGTTGCCCCGCCCGGTGAGACGAGGTTGGTCGCCAACAGGGCGTCCAGCGCGGCGCGCATGCCCAGCAGCCGTTGCACGTCGGTGTCGTGGAAGAGGCCCTCGGGCGTGGGCGGGACGTTGAGGAGCAGCTTCGAGTTGCGCCCGACCGACGAACAGAAGATGTCCACGAGGTCGGTGACGCTTCGCACCCGCGTGTCCTGCGCCGCGTGGTAGAACCAGCCCGGCCGGATTGACACGTCCGTCTCGCCCGGGCGCCAGACGCTGCCGCCCGGGTCCCCGTGCTGCAGCATGTGCATGACGGCATCGCCCGTGGCGCCGGGGAACGGCACCACGTCGGGGTTCACCGTGGACCAGTTGGTTTCGCCCGCGACCCCGCGTTCGTTGCCGATCCAGCGAACATCCGGGCCCGCATCCGAGAACATCACCGCATCGGGTTGCAGGCGTCTCACGGTGCCCCACACACGCGGCCAGTCGTACTGCTGGCGCTTGCCGTTGGGCCCCTCGCCGTTGGCGCCGTCGAACCACACCTCGTGGATCGGGCCGTACTGCGTCAGCAGTTCCGTGAGCTGGGCGATGTAGAGGTCGTTGTAGCGGGGCGAGTCGCCGTAGGTTGGCTCGTGGCGATCCCAGGGCGACAGGTAGAGACCCGGCTTCAGCCCGTCGGCGCGGCAGGCGTCGACGAATTCGCGCACGAGGTCGCCCCGGCCGTCGCGCCACGGGCTCGAGGCCACCGAGTGGGTCGTCGTCTTCGTCGGCCACAGGCAGAAGCCGTCGTGGTGCTTGGCCGTGAGGATCAGGGCCCTGAAGCCCGCGGCCTTCGCCGTGCGCGTCCACTGGCGGGCATCGAGCCGGGCCGGCGCAAACAGGTTCGGGTCTTCCCGCCCGGTGCCCCATTCGCGATCGGTGAACGTATTGATCCCGAAGTGGACGAAGATCGCCAGCTCGTCCTTCTGCCAGGCCAGCTGCGCCGGCGACGGCACCGGTCGCGGGGCGCGCGGGGCCGCCCCGGCCCGGATGCCGGGCACGGCGGTGGCCGCCAGGCCGGCGGCGGCGGTCAGAAACGAGCGGCGGGTGAGGGGCACGGCTGGACGGCGGCGTGAGTGGGACATGGGCTCCTCGGGCGACGGCCCAGCGTGCCATGTTCCCGCCGGCCGAGACAAGACATAATAGGCGGCTGCATGGTGCCTGCGTTCTACGACTTCGTCGATCTGTTGTGCCGGCCGGCCTACTGGTGGGGCCGCGTGCGCGTGGAAGGCCTCGAGGCGGTGCCCGATCGCGGGCCGCTGCTCATCGTGCCCACCCATGACAGCCAGATGGACCCGATCATCGTCGGGATGGCGCTCAAGCCGAAACACCGCCTGCGGTTCCTCGCGCGGGCGAGCCTGTGGAAGATCCCCGGCCTGGGCCTGGTGATGGACGGCCTCGGGCAGATTCCCATCAGGCGCGGCGCCGGCGACTCGGCGGCGCTCGATAGGGCCGTGGCCTCGCTCAAGGCCGGCGATGCGCTGACGGTGTTTCCCGAGGGCCAGTTGACGTGGGGGCAGCGGCTGCGGGCGCGCAGCGGCGTCGGGCTGCTGGCGGGCTGGGTGCCGGAGGCGGAGGTCGTGTTGTGCACGATCGAGGGGACAACCGACTTCATCCGGTTCCCGAAACGTCCCCGGGTGACGGTGACGTTCTTCCGGCCGCGCGACGGCGGGCTGAAGGCGGACGAAGCGCCGCCGGCGTTTGCGGGGCGCCTGCTGGACGAGTTGCGCGAACGGGTGCCGCCGCAGCCGGCGGGGCGGGCGGGCACGATCGGCGGCCCACCGCGCATCCAGCGGGCCAACGCGCGGCGGACGAGCCGGGTGCTGGACTAGGCCGGTCCGGCCGGTCAGGGGCCGGGCGGCGGAGCCGGCGGGCTGGCCCGAAGCGATCGAACGATCAGGCCGATGCCGCCCGCCAGCAGGATGAGCATCACGAGCGTGTTGAACAGGCTCGTCGAGCGGAAGTAGATGTCCATGTTCATCAGGATGCCGGCGAGGATGATCGCCGTGCCGGCCACCGTCAGCAGCCAGCCCACCACGGACTTCCCGTTGACGAACAGGAACCCGACGCCGATGAGGAGCGGGAGCAGGGTCAGGCCGAACGCGCTGCCGCCCCAGAGGTGCCAGAACGAGGTCGTCACCTGCACCTGGTTCGTGATGAGGTAGCCGCCGGCCGCCGCCATCACGACGCCCGCCACGAACTGCCCGGCGCCGCCCGGCGTGCCGCCGGCGCCTCGTGTGTCCGCCACGTTCCCCTCCCGCGTGTGCCGGCGCCGCGCGTCAGCGGGCGGCGGTGGCGCCGGCGAGCAGTGATCGCAGGTATTCGCGGCGCATGCGCGCGATGTTGGCGATGGAGATCTCCTTCGGGCAGACCGCCTCGCACTCGGCCTCGTTGGAGCAGTTGCCGAAGCCCAGGTCATCCATGCGCGACACCATGGCCTTCACGCGGGCGGCCCGCTCGGGGTGCCCCTGGGGCAGCAGGGCCAGGTGCGACACCTTCGCGCTGACGAAGAGCGCCGCCGACGCGTTCTTGCACGCCGCCACGCAGGCGCCGCAGCCGATGCACGCTGCCGCGTCCATCGCCTGCTCGGCCAGGTGTTTGGCCACCGCGATCGCGTTGCCGTCCGGCGCGCTGCCGGTCGACACCGAGACGTAGCCGCCCGACGCGATGAGGTGGTCGAACGCGCCCCGGTCCACGACGAGGTCCTTCTGCACCGGGAAGGCCGCGGCGCGCCAGGGCTCGATCGTGATCGTGTCGCCGTCGCTGAACTTGCGCATGTGGAGCTGGCACACCGTCGACCCGCGGTCGGGTCCGTGCGGGACGCCGTTGACCACGAGGCTGCACATGCCGCAGATGCCCTCGCGACAGTCCGAATCGAACACGATGGGCGGTTCGCCCGCCTTGATCAGGCCTTCGTTGACGACGTCGAGCATCTCCAGGAAAGACATGTCGGGAGAGATGTCCTTGGCCTCGTAGGGGACCATGCGGCCCGGCGCGCCCGGGGTCGGCTGTCGCCAGACCAGCAGCTTCAGGTTCATGTTCGCCATGTCGTCACCGTCCTACTTGTAGCTGCGCTGGCTGGGCTTCACGAACTCGAACGTCAGCGGCTCGACGTTGCGAATCGGCAGCCGGCCGTCGCCGGCGTACTCCCAGGCGGCCGCGTGCGTGAAGTGCTCGTCGTCGCGCTGCGCCTCGTTGTCGGGCGTCTGGTGCTCTTCGCGGAAGTGCCCGCCGCACGATTCGCGCCGCTCCAGGGCGTCGAGGGCGATCAGTTCGCCCAGTTCGAGGTAGTCGGCCACGCGGCCGGCGTACTCCAGGATCTGGCTCATTTCGGCGCCGCCCGAGGGCACCGACACCGTGCGCCAGAACTCCTCGCGCAGCGCCGGGATCTGCGCGATCGCCTCGCGGAGGCCGGCGTCGTTGCGGCCCATCCCGACCTTGTCCCAGAGCAGCTTGCCCAGCGTGCGGTGGATCTCGCGGGGCGTCTGCCGGCCCTTCACGCCGATGAGCCGGTCGATCTTGGCGCGGACCGCCGATTCGGCTTCCTTGAAGGCGTCGTGGTCGGCCGACACGGCGGGCAGCCCGCCGCCGGCGAGGTAGTTGGGCACCGTGGCCGGCGCCACGAAGTAGCCATCGGCCAGGCCCTGCATCAGGGCGCTGGCCCCGAGGCGGTTCGCGCCGTGGTCCGAGAAGTTGGCTTCGCCCAGGACGAAGAGCCCGGGGATGGTGGACATCAGGTTGTAGTCCACCCAGAGCCCGCCCATCGTGTAGTGGATGGC
>CAYNDV010000263.1:0-4040 GCA_964396055.1 uncultured Vicinamibacterales bacterium
TGTCTTCTGTCTTCTGTCTTCTGTCTTCTGTCTTCTGTCTTCTGTCTTCTGTCCCGCGTCAGCCCCCTACCCGTTCTTCTTCTCGAACTCCTGCATGAACGACACCAGCGCGTCGACGCCTTCCTCCGGGAACGCGTTGTAGATCGACGCCCGCATACCGCCCACGGACCGGTGCCCCTTGAGGCCGTCGAGGCCGGCCGCCTTGGCTTCCTTGGCGAACTTCGCCTCGAGTTCCTCGCTCGGCAACCGGAAGGTCACGTTCATGAGTGACCGGCACGCGACGGCCGAGTGGCCCGTGTAGAAGCCCGACCGGTCGATCTCGGCGTAGAGCTTCGCGGCCTTCCGCTCGTTGATCGCGTGGATGGCCGGCAGGCCCCCGATCGACAGGAGCCACTTCATGACGAGGCCCATGATGTAGATCGCGAAGACGGGCGGCGTGTTGTACATCGACCCGTTCTCGGCGTGGACAGCGTAGTTGAGCATCGTCGGCAGCTTCGGGTCGTCGACGCGCTTCTTGAGCCACTCGTCCTTGACGATTACGAGCGCGACGCCGGCCGGGCCGATGTTCTTCTGGGCCCCGGCGTAGATCAGCGCGTGTTTCGCGACAGCGATCGGGCGGCTGAACATGTCCGACGACGTGTCGCACACGAGCGGCACGCCGCCCGTCTCGGGCACGTACTTGAACTCGACGCCGTGAATCGTCTCGTTCGAGGTGAACGACACGTAGGCCGCCTGCTTGTCGAGGCGCAGGTCCTCCTGGGCCGGCACGGTGTTGTAGTTGGCCTCCTTGCCGGTCCAGGCCACCTTCACGCCGCCGACCTTCTTCGCTTCCTTCACGGCCTTCTCGGACCAGGCGCCCGACACGATGTAGTCGGCCGAGCCGTCGCGGGGCAGGAAGTTCAGCGGCACCATCGAGAACTGCAGGCTGGCGCCACCGGGCAGGAAGAGCACCTTGTAGTCATCGGGCACGCCGGCCAGCCTGCGGATGTCCGCGTCGGTCTGCTGGAGCACGCCCTCGAAGAACTTGCCGCGGTGACTCATCTCGAGGATCGACATGCCCACGCCGGGCATGCTGACCAGATCCCGCTGCGCCTCCTCGAGGACGGGCAGGGGCAGCACGGCCGGGCCGGCCGCGAAGTTGAAGACGCGAGGTGTGGTGTTCATGCGGTTCGTCTCCTCAACACGTAGGGCCGGGCCTCAGGCCTGCGGCGGGTTCATGGCGACCACGTGCACGTCGAGCACGTGCGGGCCGCTCTTGATGGCGGCCGTCAGATCAAGCGACGGCTCGCCCTCCAGGTTGATGCGGGCCACGGCGGCCTGGGCGTCCGCGAAGATGATGTTCTCGGTTTCCTGCACGTTGACCCCGGCTTCGCGCAGGCGGTCGAAGACGTGCGCCAGCACGCCAGGCTTGTCCTCGTGGCGCACCACCAGCACGTGCGTCGCCGGCGTCCGGCGCGCCAGGTTGATGACGTTCGGCACCCGGCCGGTCTGCTGGTACGTGGTGACGATGCGCACGGTCTCGGCGGCGATGGCATCCTGCGCCTGATCCGTGGAGGCCCCGATGTGGTGGGTGCCGTAGACGTTCGGCAGCCCGATCAGCGGGTCCACGAAGTCGCCGGTCGGCGTCGCCGGTTCCTTGGCGTACACGTCCACCGCCACGCGGACGTTCTTGTCCCTCACCACCGCCTCGAGGGCCTTGTAGTCCACCACCTCGCCGCGCGCGGTGTTGACGAAGTACGCCCCGGGCTTCAGGTTGCCCAGCACGTCGGCGTTGATCAGGCCGCGCGTCTTGTCGTTGAGCGCCACGTGCACGCTCAGGATGTCGCAGTTGGCGGCCACCTCGGCCGGCGAACCGAACACGCGCACGTTCGGCTCGATGGGGTACCCCGACGAGGGGCGCAGCCGCACCAGCAGCGGCAGGTCGATCGGCAGGCCGTCACGGCCGACCTCGACGCCGATTTCGCTCCACACCGCCAGGTTCATGCCGAAGGCCTGGGCGCGCTTGGCCATCTCCTGGCCGATGCTGCCGAAGCCCAGCAGGCCCAGCGTGCGGCCCTGCAGACCGCGGGACTTGGAGTACTCCTTCTTGTTCCACTTGCCCGCCCGCAGCTCGGCCACGTTGTCCGGGATGCGGCGGTCCAGCGACAGGATCAGGCCGAAGGCCAGTTCCGCCACGGCCACGGAGTTCTTGCCCGGGCAGTTGGAGACGTAGATCCCGCGGCGCGAGGCCGCCTTGACGTCGATGGTGTCGTAGCCCGCGCCGGCGCGGACGACGAGCGCCAACTGGCTGGCTGCCAGAATGGCCTCGGTCACCTTCGTCGACCGGACGACGAGCACCTCGGCCTTGGAGGCCGCCAGGGCCTCGGCCAGGGCCGCATCCTTCAACTCGGGCTGGTTCAGCACCTCACACCCGGCCGCCAGCAACGCGTCGATGCCGCTCTTCTCGAACTTGTCCGCGATCAGTACTTTCATAAGACCCCCTCACAGTAGGCTGTTGGGCCGTTGGGCCGTTCGGCTCTCGGCCAGGACAGGCCGTCAGGCCGTTGGGCTCTGGGCCAGCCTCCAGCCCCACGTCCCACGTCCCATGCCCCATGTCCCTAAATGGTGTGAATGAGCAGCGCGTCGCGCAGTTTCGGTTCGAACCAGGTCGACTTGGGCGGCATGATCTCGCCCGCGTCGGCAATGCCCATCAGGTCGGCGGTGCTGACGGGATACATCGAGAATGCCACGGCGGCCCTGCCGCTGTTGACCAGCGTCTCGAGTTCGCCCGTGCCACGGATGCCGCCGACGAAGTCGATGCGCTTGTCCGTCCGGACATCGGCGATCTTGAGCACGGGATCCAGCAGGTGGTCCTGCAGGATGCTGACGTCCAGCTGGCTGATGACGTCCGAACCGGCCCGGCCGGCGATGTCGAGCGTGTACCAGCGGCCGCCCAGGTACATCGCCACCTCGCCCTTCTTCACGGGCGCCGCCGGTCCGCCGTCGCGCACCGGGAACACGGCCTTGACCGCGGCGAGGAAGGACTCTGGCGTGTAGCCGGCCAGGTCCTTCACGACGCGGTTGTAGGGCAGCACCTGTGTCTGGTTGTCGGGAAAGGCCACGGCGAGGAACCAGTCGGCTTCGACGACGCCGTCGGGGCCCGTCACCGGAGGCAGGGCCTTGCGGGCCCGCGCCGCGCTGGCGGCCCGGTGATGGCCGTCGGCGATGTACAGTGCCGGCAGCGCGCCGAAGGCCGCCACCACCGCCTGCAGGTCGTCGCCGGTCACCTTCCAGATCGTGTGCGCCACGCCGTCGGGCGCCACGAGGTCGTAGAGCGGCGCGGTGGCCGCCACCCTCGCGGCCACGGCGTCGACGGCGGCCGACGCCTGGTAGACGAGGAACACCGGCCCGGTCTGCGCGCGCAGTTCCGTGATGTGCCGCGTCCGGTCGTCTTCCTTGTCGCGGCGCGTCTTCTCGTGCTTCTTCACGAGGTTGGCGTCGTATTCGTCCACCGAGTAACAGGCCGCCAGGCCAGTCTGCTCGTGCTGACCCATGCGCAGCCTGTAGAAATAGAGCGCGGGCCCGCCTTCCTCGACGAAGTGCGGGCGCATGGCGGCGAAGCGCGCCTTCGCGGTCGCATAGACCAGGTCGCTGTACGGGTTCGTGTCAGGCGGGAGGTCGATTTCCGACCGGGACACGTGCAGGAAGCTCAACTCGTTGCCGGCGGCCAGCGCGCGGGCTTCGTCGGCATTCACGACGTCGTAGGGCACCGAGGCGACGGCCGACACCACGGACGGCGCGGGCCTCAAGGCTCGGAAGGGCCGAATCTTCGACATGACGCGCTCACTTCTGCGGCTCCGCGTCCCCACTCTGGGCGCGAAACCACCTGAGGAAAGGTGGAGGAACCCAAGTGCCCCGGCCGATGGTGAGCGGTCCGCAACCGTCCGCTCGTCGCGCCGGGACCCGACACGAGGTGCCCGGATGGCCGATACGACCACTCCAGGATGCTCGTACTTCACCAAGAAGGCAGGGGGAAGTCAAGGGGCGTGGGGCGTGGGGCG
>CAYNDV010000264.1:0-3967 GCA_964396055.1 uncultured Vicinamibacterales bacterium
GCGCGGTGGCCGCAGCCTGCGCCGATCGGCTATCCTAGCCGTCCCGCCGCGGACCGGGGCCGCAGGCCCTCGTCGGCAAGCGGTGACGGGTGTAGCCTGTACCCATTCATCCACAGGAGGCAGGCGTGTCCTTGTATCGTTCCGTGTTCGCGACGATGACTGCAGTGGCGTGCGCTGGACTCGTCTGGCCCGGCGCGGGCGCGGCCCAGCCTGTCCCGGCAGGCGCGCAGGCGCCGGTGGCCCAGGCACCGCGGCAGAACCCGCGGCTGCAGGTGCCCATGGATCCGGAGCGGGCCCGGCAGCTGTACGTGTCGAAGGACCCGGCCCACCAGTCGCTGGGCGCCAACTACCAGCGGGATGTCGAGAACCGCCTGGCCATCGAGGCGCGCTACGCGGAGGTGGCGAAGGGCGTGGTGGACTTCCAGAAGGTGTCGTACCGCAGCTCCGTGGGCGACATGGACATCCCGGCGTACCTGTTTCAGCCACTCGCGAAACGGGGCCCGAGGGGGCACGCGGCCCTGGTGTGGGTGCACGGCGGCGTCCACGGCAACTGGGGCATCACGATGTGGCCGTTCGTGAAGGAGGCGGTGGCGCGCGGCTACGTCGTCATCGCGCCGGAGTACCGCGGCAGCATCGGCTACGGCGAGGCGCACCACCAGGCGATCGACTACGGCGGCTACGAGGTGGACGACACGATGTCGGCCGTGGGGTTCCTCAAGACCCTGCCGCACGTGGATCCCGACCGGCTGGGCATCATGGGCTGGAGCCACGGCGGCTACATCACCTTGTTCTCGGTGTTCCGCGAGCAGACGCCGTTCAAGGCCGCCGCCGCCATCGTACCCGTCACGAACCTGGTGTTCCGCCTCTCCTACAAAGGCCCGTCCTACCAGTGGGATTTCTCGACCCAGAAGCGCATCCAGGGATTGCCGTTCGAGAAACGCGACATCTACATCGCGCGGTCGCCGCTCTATCATGTCGACAAGCTGAACACGCCGCTGCTGGTCCACGTGGCGACCAACGACACCGACGTCGACTTCGTGGAGGATCAGCAGATCGTCGACGCGCTGCGGTCGCGCAAACCGGACCTGGCGGAGACGAAGGTGTACGTCGACCCGGCGCCCTGGGGCTCGAGCGGCGGCCACGCGTTCAGCCGGCGCGTCGATCCGAAGACGCTGGAGCGGGTGGATTCGCCGGCGCAGATCGACTCGTGGAACCGGACGTGGGTGTTCTTCGAGTGGCTGCTCCGGCCGTACGAGGATCGCTCGCTGCCGCCGGCAGTGAAGTAGCCGACCGGCACGGGCGGAGACGGGTGTGATGATGACGCGGGGATGGTGGCGGGCGCTGGTCTGCGGCGTCGGCGTCGCGCTGGTCGCGATGCCCGCGCCGGGATCCGCCTCCGGCCCCGCGTGGCGCCTGTCCGACTACACCCGCGACGTCTGGAAGATGACCGAGGGACTCCCGCAGGACTCGGTCACCGATATCCTGCAGGCGCACGACGGCTACCTCTGGCTGGCCACGCTCGACGGCCTGGCGCGGTTCGACGGCGTGCGTTTTCACACCGTGAACCTCATCCGGGAAGCCGGCATCGGGGCCAACGTGGTCACGGCACTGGCCGAGGATGCCGGCGGCACGCTGTGGGTGGGGACGCGCGACGGACTCGTCGAGCACCGGGGCGGCCGCTTCGTCCTCTCGCCCGCCTCGACGGCGCTCTCGAACGCCTCGGTCCGATCCCTGACCATCGGCCGGGACGGTTCCCTCTGGGTGGGCACGCGGTGGGGTGGCCTGAACCACCTGCGCGACGGCCGGGTCACTCCCTACACGACCGGCGACGGCCTCTCGAGCAACGACGTGCGCGCGGTGGTCGAGACGGGGGACGGTGCGGTCTGGATCGGCACCGCCAGCGGCCTGCACCGCCTGCACGACGGCCGCATCACGGCCGTCCCCCTGGGGCCGCCTCCGGGTGGTCTGCTTGTCGCGGAACTGTTCCTCGACCGGTCGGGCCGGCTGTGGGTGGGCAGCGATACGTCGGTCTGGTCGCTGGACCCGCGCGCGCCGGGACAGGCGATGCGAATCCTGGAGCGCGTCGGGGCCCGGGCGTTCTGCGAGGATGCCGACGGCACGCTCTGGGTGGGCACGGGGTCGGGTCTCGCGCGTGTCGTGGATGGCATCGTCGAGTCGGCGCCACGCGAGAGCCTCACGTACCCGAATGTCCGGTCCCTCGCCACCGATCACGAGGGCAGCCTGTGGATCGGCACCGACGGCGGCGGGCTCAACCGCTATCGCAAGGCCAGCGTGGTGCTGCGCGCGCCGGGCGGCGCTCCCGTGGGCGACCCGGTGATGGCGATCTACCGGGCGGCGGACGGGGCGATCTGGACCGGCGCGAACTGCGGTGGCGTGACGCGGTGGGACGGCGATGCGACGGTCACCTACACGAAGCGGGACGGGCTGCCGAACGACTGCATCCGATCCATCACGGCGGACGCCACGGGCGCCATCTGGGTCGGCACGCTGGGTGGCCTGGCGCGCATCGAGCGCGGCCGCATTCGTGCGTGGTCGACGGCGGACGGCCTGACGGACAACCGGGTCATGGCGGTCGCCGTCACGCGCGACGGCACCGTCTGGGCCGGCACGGGCGGGTCGGGCGTGGATCGGTTTCACGATGGGCGGGTGGTCAACCTCGACGCCGCCGACGGCCTCGGCCACGACGACGTGCGGTTGGTGATGGAGGGCCACGACGGCTCGGTGTGGATCGGCACCCTGGGCGGCGGCCTCGCGCGCTGGCGGGACGGGGCGTTGACGCGCCTGTCGCGGGCCGACGGCCTGTCGAACGATAACGTCCTGGCGCTGCTCGAGGACGCCGACGGCACGCTCTGGATCGGCACGAACGGCGGGGGGCTGAATCGGTATCGTGACGGCCGGTTCGTCCACTACTCGACGCGCAACGGCCTCTTCAGCGACGGCATCTTCCAGATCCTGGACGACGGCCAGGGCCATCTCTGGATGGGCTGCAACCGGGGCATCTTCCGGGTGGCACGCGAGGACCTCGACGCCGTTGCGGCCGGCCGGCGGACTGGCGTCCAGTCGATGTGGTTCGGCCCGGCGGAGGGCCTGCGGACAGCCGGCGTCATGGGCGGCACGCAGCCCTCGGCCGCCATGGACGGGGGCGGCCGCCTCTGGTTCCCCACCATCGAGGGCGTGGCGGTCCTCGATCCGCGGCAACTCGTCCGCAACGCCGTGCCGCCGCCAGTGCATGTCGAGGAGATTCGAGTGGACCGACAGGCCGTGGCCCGCGAGTCGTGGCCGTCGATCCCGCCGGGGCGCCGATCAGTCGAGATCGACTACACCGCCCTCTCGTACGTCGCTCCGGAACGCGTCAGGTTCCGGTACCGCCTGCGTGGCGACAGCGACGAGTGGACGGACGTGGGCGATCGGCGCACGGCCTACTTCACCAACCTGCAGCCCGGCCGGTACCGGTTCGAGGTGAAGGCCGCGAACAACGACGGCGTGTGGAACGACCAGGGCGCGGCGGCGGAGTTCGTCCTGCAGCCGTACTTCTACGAACGCCCGGTCTTCTACACCCTGTACATCCTTCCCGCCCTCGGGCTCCTCTGGCTGGCCTACCGCCTCCGGGTGCGGGCGCTGAATGCACGCCAGCGCGAACTCAGCGCGCAGGTGGAGAAAGCCACGGCCGAGATCAAGGTCCTCTCCGGCCTCCTGCCCATCTGCGCCTCCTGCAAGCGTATCCGCGACGACGGCGACGACTGGAAACCCGTCGAGGAGTACATCCGCGCGCGCACCGAGGCCACCTTCAGCCACGGCATCTGCCCCGACTGCATGAAACGGCTGTATCCGGAGTACAGGGACTAGAGGCTAGAGGCTAGAGGCTGGAGGCTGGAGGCTACTCATTCTTGCTTCTTGCTTCTTGCTTCTGTCTGTACAACACTGCCCCCACGAGGTGCCCGATGTC
>CAYNDV010000265.1:0-3937 GCA_964396055.1 uncultured Vicinamibacterales bacterium
GGCGGCGCGCCGCCGCGGCTGGCACGCGCGCCGGGACGCGGCGCCCGCAGGGGTCCCGATGACACGCCAGCGCTTCGAAGACCTCGTGGCCGAGGCCATCCGCACCATCCCCCGACGGTTCCGCGAGCACATGAAGAACGTGGTCATCGCCGTGGAGGACGAACCGTCGGCCGACCTGCTCGCCGAGATGGAGATCGATCCGCCCGACACGCTGTTCGGCCTCTACCAGGGGACGCCCCTGACCGAACGGGGCTGGGACTTCGGCAACCAGCTGCCCGACCGCATCACGCTCTACCAGTTCCCGATCGAGGACGCCAGCGACGACGAGGAGGACACGATCGTGGCCATCGGCGAGACGCTGATCCACGAGGTGGGGCACTACTTCGGCCTCTCCGAGGAGGAACTGGAGGAGATCGAAGAGCAGTACTGGCGCAGTCAGCAGGGCGACGAGGCCCCGTCCTCGTGAGCGCGCGCAGGCGTTTCGGCCAGCACTTCCTCGAAGCCGGCTGGGCCGTGCGCCTCGCCGACGCGATCGCCCCGCAACCCGGCGAGGTCTTCCTCGAAATCGGTCCGGGCCGCGGCGCGCTCACGTTCCCCCTGGCCGCGCGCGCCACCCGCGTCATCGCGATGGAGATCGATCGCGACCTGGTGACGTGGCTGCGTCCGCGGGTCCCCGCCAATGTCACGGTCCTCGAGGCCGACGTGCTGTCGCCGGCCCTCGACGCCGTGCTCGCCGACCTGGGCGACCGCGGAGTCGTCCGGGTGGCCGGCAACCTGCCCTACAACATCTCGTCGCCGATCCTGTTCCGCCTGCTCGGTCTGCATCGCGCCGGCACCCGCGTGCGCGACGCCACGGTCATGCTCCAGCGGGAGGTGGCGGATCGGATCGCCGCCCCACCCGGAACGAAGACCTATGGCGTCCTGTCCGTGGCCGTCCAGTTGGACGCCACGGTGCGGCCGCTGCTCGCCCTGCCTCCCGGGGCCTTCCGACCGCGGCCACAGGTCGCGTCGGCGGTGGTGCAGCTGGTGTTCGGTCCCCCGGCTGCAGCCGTGGACGATCGTGGGGTGTTCGACAGCCTGCTTCGTGGCATCTTCGCCCAGCGTCGCAAGACGCTCGGCAACGCGCTCAAGCCCGTCGCGTCGGCCCGTGGCCGGGACGCGGCCGCCCTGCTGGCGGAGGTGGGGATCGATCCGATCCGCCGGCCGGAAACGCTGGCCCTCGGCGAGCTGGCGTCGCTGGCCAACCGGCTGGCATCCCCTGCCCCACCTTCTGTGGTATAGTTCGGCTGACATCGACGCCGGATCTTGCCTGCTTTCAAGACTTTCCCAGCGGTCTGACAGGCCCGGTCAGGCGAGTTCTCCTGTGTGCGCTCCCTGCGCCGCAGGACGGCTGGTGCGGTGCGTACAGCCGGTACGCCCGCGTGCAGCGACTCGTCTGGCCTCGAGCACGGGTTTGACGGAATCGCTGGGCGCTCGCGCGCGGTGCGCGCCCGCCGATCTACCCAGCCCCGTATGTGAGGAACCGCATGACGGACACGTCACCTGACGCCCCGGGGACGCAGCCGACGCTCGAAGTCGTCGCGCTGGGCGGCCTGGGCGAGTTCGGGATGAACATGATGGCCGTGGCCTGGGGGGACACGCTCCTCCTGATCGACGCCGGCGCCATGTTCCCGGAGCCCGAACTGCTCGGGGTGGATCTCGTCATTCCAGACCTCACGTTCCTGCAGCAGCGGGCCCCGCGGCACACGGCGCTCGTCCTCACCCACGGGCACGAAGATCACATCGGCGCGGTGCCGCACGTGGTCCGGCAGTTCTCCGGACCCATCTACGGCACGCCCCTCACGCTGGCGATGGTCGAGCCCAAGCTGGCCGAGTACAACGTCCCTGTGGACGGGCGCCTGCAGCCCGTGCGGCCACGCGACAAGGTGGTCGTCGGCGACGTCACGGTCGAGTTCCTGCGCGTCACGCACAGCATGCCCGACTGCGTCGCCATCGCCGTGCACACGCCGGTCGGGACCATCCTGCACACGGGCGATTTCAAGATCGACCAGACGCCGCTCGACGGCGAGCCCTTCGATTTCCACCGCTTCTCGCAACTGGGCGCCGAAGGGGTGCTGGCGCTGTTCTCGGACAGCACCAACATCGAGCGCGCGGGCGTGACGGGGTCGGAGGTGGACGTCATCGAGGCCTTCGAGGAGATCTTCGCCAGCACGCGCGGCAAGATCGTCACCGCGTCGTTCGCGACGAGCGTCTTCCGGCTGCAGATCCTGGTGAACCTGGCGGCGCAGTTCGACCGCAGGGTCGCGTTTGTGGGCCGCGGCATGGTGGAGACGTCGCAGGTGGCCCAGCGGCTCGGGTACCTGAAGGTGCCGGCGGGGCTGACGGTCCGCGAGGCGGAGGTGAAGAACCTCCCGCCCGACAAGGTGCTGTGCCTGGTGACGGGCAGCCAGGGCGAGCCGATGTCGGCGCTCTCGCGCATCGCCATCGACGAACACCGCCACGTCGCGCTGGCGCCCGACGACGTCGTCGTGTTCTCGTCGCGCGAGATCCCGGGCAACGAGCGGGCCATCGACCGCGTGATCAACCACATCTCGCGCCGGGGCGCCGAGGTCATCAACGAGCACATCAAGCACGTGCACGTGTCGGGCCACGGCAGCGCCGAGGAACTCAAGACGGTCCTCTCGCTGGTCCGGCCCCGGTGCTTCATCCCGATCCACGGCACCTACCGGCAGCGCGCCCGCCACGCGCGGGTGGCCGAGCAGCTCACGCGCCACCTGCCGCAGCGGGTCAACGTGCTGCTGGCCGAGAACGGCGACCGCCTGGAGTTCGACCGCGGCGGCGGGCGCATCACCGGCAAGGTGCCCACGGGCCGGGTGCTCATCGACGGCGCCTCGGCGTCGGGCCTGGGCGACGAAGTGCTGCGGGACCGCCGGCACCTGGCCGAAGACGGCCTCGTGGTGCCGGTGCTGGCCATCAACAAGCAGACGGGCATGGTGGAAGGCGTGCCCGACCTGATCACGCGCGGCCTGGCCATCGAGCAGGGCGCCGAGAGCCCGCTGCGCGAAGCCTCGCGGCTCATCGCCGACGTGCTGGCGTCGGCGAGCGTCGAGGAGCGCACGGACTACGGCATCATCCGCGATCGCATCGGCGTGGAACTGCGCCGGTATTTCCGGAAGCGCCTCGGCCAGCGGCCGCTGGTGCTGCCGGTCATCATGGAGATCTGACACGTGCCCCACGCCTCCTCCACGCTGTCGCGCCGCCTGAGCGAGGTCACCGGCGTGCTGCTGTTCGCCGCGGGCCTGATCTGGCTCATTGCGCTCGCCACGCACGCGCCCACCGATCCGGTGTGGTTCCTCAGCACCCGCACGTCGGGGCCCGTGGCGAACCTCGTCGGGCGGGTCGGCGCCTTCCTGTCCGAGGTGTCGTTCCAGCTCATCGGCTACGCGGCGTACCTGATTCCGCTGGCGGCCGTCGTGGCCGGCTGGTACTCGTTCTGGTGCAAGACGGTGGATGCCGCCTATACGAAGCTCATCGGCACCGTGATGCTGTTCGCCTGCGCCACGACGTTTCTCGGCCTCGCCCTGCCGACGGGCCGCGAGGCGGGCCGCGCGTTCGATCCGGGCGGCTGGCTGGGCGATCAGCTCGCGGGCGCGCTGGCGGCGTCCTTCAATCGCACGGGCTCGCTCATCGTGATCATGACGCTCCTGTTCCTGAGCGTCGTCCTCACGACGCAGGTGTCGCTGGGCCGCCTGTTCGCGTCGGCCGTCGCCCGCGTGGGAGGCGCCTGGGCGCGCACCGTCGCCGGCCTGCGCGCGTGGCGCGAGACCCGGCGCAAGGATCGGCAGCGCCGTCAGGTCCTGGAGAAACACGCGCGCAAGCCCGCCGAGGCGGCGACGCCGGCGCCGGCCCGGGCTGCGGCGAAGGCCGCCGCGCCAGC
>CAYNDV010000266.1:0-3934 GCA_964396055.1 uncultured Vicinamibacterales bacterium
AGAGGGACGCAGAGCGGTCACCGGTCACAGCCGCCGCGGCTGATCGCGTGAGGCAGTGGGTTGATTGCGCCCTCACCAGAAGAGAACGTCGGGGCGAGGAGAACCGAACAGCGGAAGGGTGCTCAGCGGACCTCGAACATCACCAGCGAGAAGCGGGCATCGCCGCGCGCAGCGTTGCCCAGGCTGTTGTGGGCGCCGAACACCAACCCCAGGCCCTCGAGGAACTGGCGGTGGCCGTCGTGCCAACCGTCACGGGCCCGCCAGTCCGCCAACTGCCGAGCCTGCCGACGCGCGGGATCGTACTCCAGCCCCATCACCGGCCAGCGGCCGCCGCGGCCCACGTCGAGCGTCGCGCCGGCAGGCGGCAGCACCTTGGACACCAGGCGCACCGACGTCACCGAAGCCGGCGTCTGCTCGACCCCGAGATCCCACCGCCCGGAATGCGGCGAGAGATCGAGCTGAATCCACGCGGTGCCCTCGGCAACCGCGCCGGCCGACAGGTAGCGCCACCCCCGCGTCATCGCCGCCCGTTTCAGCCCGTCGGGCAGCGACCAGTAGTAGTACCCCTGCTGGTGCGTCGTCGAGATGTGCCACCCCGGCTCCGGGCCGTCTGCCGGGCGGGAGGTGAACGGGCGGATGGTGCCGAACCCGAGTCTGACCGGGTCGACGGCTCCCGCGTGGGCCAGCACCTTGGTCGGGTCCCATCCCTGGCAGCCCTCGACGCAGTTGGCCCAGCCGTCACCGTCGTGATCCTCCTCTCCGTCCGTCGTGCCGTCCCCATCGGTGTCCGCGACAAGCGGGTCCGTCCCGAGCACCACCTCGACTGCATCAGGCAGCCAGTCGCCATCGGCATCAGCCGCGAGCCTTGCCGTCTTCAGGACGTGCTGCCACCGCGCCGCCGCCGCGATGGGCGGTCCGGCCTTGACCAGCCCGCCGCCCCCGAGGCGCCGCATCAGCCGGCTGCGGCGATCGAGGGCCCGCACGAGCGTCTCGGCCGACTCCACGTAGCGCGCCTCGTCCTGAAGCACCGCGGCCTTGGCCATGAGGGTTGTGATCACGTACGGGTGTTGCGGACCGAGTTCCTGCTCCAGTTTGTAGAGCGCCATGTCGAGACCGTCGCCAGCCGTCGGGTCGCCCGCCAGGTGGGCCATCCACATCTCGCGGGCCATGGAGTACCCGATCATGGGCGTGTCGGCGCCCCACTTCTTGTAGAAGATCGGGTGAATACGACCGAACAGCGTCCGTGCCTCAGCCCAGTTCCCGGCAGCGATGTGATTGGCGGCCAGTTCCTCATAGCCCGTCCAGATGCGGCGTTCGTCATCGCTGAGGGGCTCGACGGCCCCTGGCGTGGCCGCGGCCGCGGCTCCACCCGACACGTGCGCCGGGGTGACCCGCGACGCCCAGCGCATCACCAGAATCGCCACGGCTGCCGATGCCGCCATGAGCAGGGCCGTTGCCCACACCGGCGCCGGACGGGTGAGGCGCCCGCGCCAACCCCCGGGCGCAAGAGCGGCTGGCTCGACGGCGGACGCCACGTGGCCAAGTGCCGATATCAATGCGTGCTCCATCGCAGCAGCGCTCTCGTACCGATCGGCCGGATCGAGGCTCAGGGCCCGCTCCACGACGCGTTCGAGCGAGGCAGGCACGTCCGGCCGCACGTCGCGCAGGCGCCTGCGCCTCCGGGCCGCGTGAGCCTCCCGCAGGTCGCGCACGGTGGCCGCCTCCACGACGTTGCCGCCGGTCAGCAGCCGGAACAGCAGCATGCCCACGCTGTAGAGATCGCTCTGCACCGACGGCTGGCCGCGGGCGAACAACTCCGGGGCCATGTAGGCCGGGGTGCCAGCCGGATCGACGGCTGCGGTGTCGTCACGGGGCTGCTCCAGGCCCGCGCCAAGGTCCATCAGCACGATGCGGCCGCCCGTCTCGCGCATCACGTTCTGGGCCTTCACATCACGATGGAGCAGACCCGCCTGGTGCACCGCCGCGAGCGCGCTGCAAACATGCTGGCCGATCAGCGCGGCCTCGGCTGCACCGAAGGGCCCGTGTTCCCGGACGATCGCCTCGAGCGTCCGTCCGCGGACCAGCTCCATCCAGATGCCCACCTGGCCCTCACGGCGGTCCGCGCCGTACACGGTCACGACATGCGGATGCCGCACGCGGGCCAGCAGCCGCCCCTCCTCGATCACACCCGGCGTCTGACCGGAAGCTCTATCGTCGGGCAGGAGCTTCACGGCCACGTCCCGCGCCAGCTTCGCATCCCACGCCCGATACACAACACCGAACGCGCCGCGGCCGATGATCTCCACGAGCCCCAGATCACCCCACGTGGCCTCGACCGCGTCACCCGGTTCGACGTCAGGAGGCGTGCCCGGGTGGACGTCCTGATCCGCGCCACATTCTTCGCGAAAGACCCAGGCCAGCTCGTCGAGCACCTTGAGTTCGCGCAGCAGTGCGAGATCATCCGCGCCGTCCGACTCCTGCTCGCGGGCCACCCAGTCGATCGCAGCGCGGTCGGCGATGGCGGCGGCCACATCGGTCAGGCGCAGTCGAGGGTCAGCCATGACGCATGGTGTCGGCCAGGCGCAGGACGGCACGTTCGACGGCCACCCGGGCGGCGTCCGGCGACGGCTTGCCGAGCAATGCGGCCAGTTCCTGGTAGGAGTAGCCGAGTTCGAGCCGCCCGACGATCGCCTCGCGGTCGCCGGGTTTCAGCCGGGTGAGCGCCGCCCGGTAGCGCTCCAGCGACTCGGCAACGATCGCTCGATCGAGTGGCGACGGATCGACCGCATCGAGGCAACTGTCGAGTTGGTCGGGACGTGGCTTGCGGCGCGCCTGACGCAGCGCGTCGCGGATCCGGTTGGCCACCGCCTGCCGCAGGTACAGTTCGAGGGAGTGCTCGTGCCGGGGCTCCAGGTGGCCGACGTTGTGGACCGTCCGCGCCAGGGTTTCCTGCACGAGGTCGTCGGTGTCGAGCAGTCCCCTCGCGTGCGGCGGCAGCCGGCGGGTGGCCCAGCGCCGGACCCGTGGGAGGTACCGCTGCACCAGCGCGTCCAGAGCGCAGGTGTCACCGTCCTGGGCGCGGCGCAGCAAGCCGACCGAGTCGTCGTCGACGGCGGGAACGGACATGGAAACCCGTCGGGATGCTAGCACGACGGGGCGGCGGGGCCGACATGACGGCCGTCATATCCGCCGCATCGCCGGGGCGGCCGTCAGACCAGCGAGCCGACAGCCGCCTCAACCGCCTCGAGGATCTCGCCGGACTTCACGAGCGCCTTCATCGTGTTGTGGTCGTTGAAGAGCGGCCGGTCCACATCGAGATGCGCGACGTGGCGGCGAATCGCCGCCCGGGCAGCGGCCGTGCCGGCGCCCGGCGTGAACGTGCGGAAATCGAGGGCCTGCGCCGCCGCCATGAACTCGATCCCCAGCACCCCGCACGCGTTGTCCAGGATCTGGCCGTTCTTGATGGCCGTGTTCATCCCCATCGAGACGAAGTCCTCCTGGTCGGCCGCGGCGGGAATCGACTGGATCGACGCGGGCATCGACAGGATGCGCTGCTCGACGATGAGGTGGTCGGCGGTGTACTGACTGAGCATCAGGCCCGAGTAGAAACCCGGGTCGTGGGCCAGGAAGTCGGGCAGGCCGGCCGAGAGCGCCGGATTCGTCAGGCGGTTCAGCCGCCGCTCCGACAGGACGCAGACCATCGTGATGGCCGCGCCAGCCATGTCCATCGGCAGCGCGACGGGCGTGCCCTGGAAGTTCGCGCCCGTTAGCGTGAGCTGCTGCTCGGGCACGAAGATCGGGTTGTCGCCCACGCCGTTCAGTTCGATCTCCACCTGGGTGCGCGCCCACGCCACGGCGTCGCGGGCCGCACCAATCACTTGGGGCGTCGAGCGCATCGAGTAGGCGTCCTGCACCTTGGTCTTCATCTTCCCCG
>CAYNDV010000267.1:0-3903 GCA_964396055.1 uncultured Vicinamibacterales bacterium
GTTTGCGATCAGCGACAACTTCTACTGTGACGCCGACCAGTCGAATACCGGGCACCGGTGGGTGGCCGGGGTGTACCCCAACGAATGGGTGGAAGTGAACGCACGGTCGCGGATCGAAGCGCGGCTCTTCAGCAGCGCCCCCGGCCGGCGCAACGTCTCCGGATCGAGCGCCGTCGTGCTGCCCGAGGACTACAACGAGGCGGGCGCGCTCTGGGAACACCTCGCCCGGCACCAGGTGCCGTTCTTCAACTTCGGCTTCGGGACCGAGATGCCCGGCGCCCTCGAAGAGCAGGCGTTCAAGGAGACCGGCATCCGGATGGCGGTGTCGTTCCCGCTGCCGCGGCCCCTGTTCGAGCGGACGTCGCGCCGGTACGCCACCTACAACATGGCGATTCCCGACCAGTACCGCATGGACATGTTCGAGGAAGAACTCCGTGACCGCTGGGAAAGCGGGCGCGAGGCCTTTCCGTCGCTCATCACCCTGGTGCTGCCCAACGACCACCTGACCGACGAGCGCCCCGAGGCCGGGTACCCGTTTGCCGAGTCCTACATGGCGGACAACGATCTGGCGCTCGGCCGCCTCGTGCAGCGCCTGTCGCGCACGCGGTGGTGGCCCCACATGCTCATCATCGTCACGGAAGACGACCCGCAGGGCGGGCGCGACCATGTGGAGGCCCACCGGTCGTTGCTGATGCTGATCGGGCCGCACGTGAAGCGGGGGTACGTCTCGCACGCCCTGGCGGACTTCGGCTCGATCATGCGGCTGATGTTCACGGTGCTCGGGATGCCGCCGCTGAACCAGTTCGACGCGACGGCCCCGCTGCCGCTGGACGTGTTCGCCGCCGGGGCCGCCGACCTGTCGCCCTACACCGTGCGCCCGGTGGACCGGCGGTTGTTCGATCCCGACCAGGCCTTCAAGCCCTTCGACCGGCGTTTCGACTGGAGCGCCGTGATCCGGTCGGTCCCCATGGACGACCCCGAGGCGATGCAGCGGCCGTTCGCGGCGCGTGACGGCGCGCTGGCGGCCGTCGTCCGGGGCAGGACCAGGTAGTCGTCTCGCGAGCCGGGCAGGTCAGCCCTGCGCGCGCCGCGCCAGGCGGTAGCCGAGGGCGAGCAGGCCCAGGAAGGGCACGCCGAACACGAGGGTCATCCGGAACACGTCCGTGAACACCGTCGTGATCAGCACGGCCGCCATGAGGCCGGCGCCGAGGGCCGTGGTGACCGGGAATCCCGCCATCCGGAACGCGAGCGGCGGACCGCCCAGGCGATCGTGCCGGCGGCGGAACGCGTAGTGGGTGACGAAGATCATCAGCCACGTGAACAGCGCGCCGAACATCGACAGCGCCATCATCACCGTGAACGCCCGTGCGGGATCCAGGGCGTACACCGCCGCGGCCAGCGCCATGCCGCTCGTGGAGAGCGCCAGGGCGTTGGCGGGCACGCCGCGGGCGTTCACGATGCCGAAGCGCGCCGGCGCGTCGCCCCCCCGGGCCAGGCTGAACAGCATGCGCGTCGTGATGTACAGCATGCTGTTCATGGCCGACAGGGCCGCCACGACGACCACGCCGTTGAGGATGCCGGCCGCGTACGGGACGCGGAGGATCTCCATCACCGTGACAAAGGGGCTCGTGCCCTCGCCCAGGCGCGTCCACGGCACGAGTGTGAGGATGACGAACAGCGACAGCAGGTAGAACAGCACCAGACGTAAGAACGTCGCGCGGAACGCCTGGCGCACCGCCTCGGCCGGCCGCTCGGCTTCGCCCGCCGCGACGGCGATCATCTCGATGCTCAGGTAGCTGAAGATCGAGACCACGACGGCCACCCACATGCCCCAGACGCCGTGCGGGAAGAACCCGCCGTGGGCCGTCAGGTTCACCGTGCCGACCCCCGGCGGGCGGCTGCCCCACACGACCCAGGCCCCGAGCAGGACGAAGCCGGCGATCGCCGCCACCTTGATCGTCGACAGCCAGTACTCGACGGCGCCGAAGGTCCGGACGCTGCGGGCGTTGACGGCGATCAGGATGCCCGGAAAGCCCGCAATCCAGACCCAGCCTGGCACCTGCGGGAACCAGTACCGCATGTAGTCCGCGATGGCCGTCACCTCGGTGCCGACGCCCATGACGATGCACGTCCAGTAGGCCCAGCGGACGAGGAACCCGGCAAACGGGTGCAGGTAGTGCTCGGCGTAGGCGCCAAAGGAGCCGGAGGTCGGGTGGGCCACCGTCATCTCGGCCAGGCAGCCCATGAGCAGCAGCGTGATGAAGCCGCTGATGGCGTAACTGACGAGCACCGACGGGCCCGCGAGCCCGATGGCGAACTTGCTGCCGAGGAACAGGCCCGTGCCGATGGCGCCGCCGATGGCGATCATGCTCATCTGCCCGGCGCTCAGGCGCCGGTGCAGGCCCGCCTCGCGGGCGGCGATGTGCGAGAAGTCGCGCGGAGAGTCCGCCATGTCCCGGGCCGCCGTCCTACGTGACCGCCCCGCGCCGGCGGAAGGCAGGCGTGTCCCACGCGCGGGTGTCGAGGATGTCGCGCAGGGCCTCCACCGCGTCCCACACGTCGACATGGCGCAGGTAGAGCGGCGTCAGCCCGAAGCGCATGACCTCCGGCTCCCGGTAGTCGCCGATCACGCCCCGCGAGATGAGCGCCTGCACGATGGCGAACCCCTCGGGGTGGCGCAGGCTGACGTGGCTGCCGCGGGCGGAGTGCGCGCGGGGGGTGACCAGCGTCAGCGGATGATCGGCGCAGCGTTCCTCGACGAGCCGGATCAACAGGTCGGAGAGTGCCAGCGACTTTGCACGGACCGCCGCCATGTCGGCGCGCAGGGCGACGTCCAGGCCGCACGCCACCAGCGCCAGGGCGGGCACGCTCTGGGTCCCGCACAAGAAACGTCTCACGCCAGGCGCCGGCCGGTAGTCGGGCGACATGGCGAAGGGCCGATCGTGGCCCCACCAGCCCGACAGCGGCTGCCAGGCGCAGTCGTGGTGGCGCGGGGCCACCCACAGGAACGCCGGGGCGCCCGGACCCCCGTTGAGGTACTTGTAGGTGCACCCGACGGCGAAGTCCGCGCCGCTGCCCGTCAGATCGACCGGCACGGCGCCGGCTGAGTGTGCGAGGTCCCAGACGGCCAGGACCCCGTGGCGGTGCACCAGGGCCGTGATGGCCGGCATGTCGAGCAGGGCGCCGGTGCGGTAGTTGACGTGCGACAGCAGCACCACCGCCGTGTCGCCGGCCGCCAGCGCCGGTTCGAGCGGCGCCTCGTCGTCGATGAGGCGCAGGTCGTGACCGTCGCCGAGCAGCGTCGCGAGGCCCTGTGCCATGTAGAGGTCGGTGGGGAAGTTGTCGCGCGTCGAGACGATGACGCGACGGGCGGGGTCGGCCGCCTGCGCGATCCGCAGCGCGGCGGCGAGGACCTTGAAGAGGTTGACCGAGATCGTGTCGGTGACGACCGCCTCGCCGGGGCCCGCGCCGATCAGGGGTGCCAGCCGGTCGCCCTGGCGCGACGGCAGGTCGAACCACCCGGCGTCGTTCCAGCTGCGGATGAGGCCCGCGCCCCACTCGTCGGCCAGCACGGCGTCGGCCCGGGCCCGGGCGGCCCGCGGCAGCGGTCCGAGCGAGTTGCCGTCGAGATAGATGATGCCCTCCGGCAGGTCGAACTCGTGCCGGAGCGGCGCCAGCGGGTCGAGCCCGTCGGCTTCCACGCAGTCGTCGCGGGTCAGCACGTGCCGTCTCCGTCGGCGTAGTGGGAGTAACGGCCGTCGGCGAGCCGCCGTTTCCCCTCGGCCAGCAGGTCGTCCGGAATCACCTTGAGCGTCTCACCGACGCCCTGCTCCTGCGGCATGCGCGGGGCCTCGCCGGCGGTCAACGCGGCCACCGTCTCGGCCATCAGTTCGCCCGCCAGCG
>CAYNDV010000268.1:0-3854 GCA_964396055.1 uncultured Vicinamibacterales bacterium
GAGCGCCTCCTCGGTGAGCTTCCACCAGTCCGCGGCGCGGGCCGGGGCCTGCTGGCGGGCCTGCTGGCCGGCGTCGGCGTGCTCACGCGCCCGTCGCTGCTGTTCTTCCTGCCGCTCGCGGCGCTCTGGCTGTGGTGGCGCCGGGCGCGCGCGGCCGCGGTGCTGCTCGCCGTCGGTGCCATCCTCGTCCTCGCGCCCTGGTCGTACCGCAACACCGTCACGTACGGCCGCTTCGTGCTCGTGGCGTCCGAAGGCGGCATCACGTTCTGGACCGGCAACCACCCCCTCGCCGTCGGCGACGGCGACATGGCGGCCAACCTGCCGATCAAACGCGCCAACGTCGCCCTGCGGGCGCGATACCCCGGCCTGACGCCGGAGCAGATGGAACCGATCTACTACCGCGAGGCCCTCGACTGGATCCGCCGGGAGCCTGTGGCGTGGCTCCGGCTCATGGCCGCCAAGGTGTACTACACCGTGGTGCCCACGGGCCCGTCCTACCAGCTGCACTCGGCGCGTTACCGGTGGGCGTCGGTCGTCCCGCTCGTGGCCGTCATGGGGCTCGCCCTGGTCGGCGCGTGGCGCATCGGCCGTCACGGCCGCTGGCCGGTGCCGCTCCTGCTGCTGGCCGCCTCCGCGATCCTCGTCGGCCTCGTCTTCTTCCCGGCTGAGCGGTACCGGATTCCGGTCCTGGATCCCACGCTGATCGTGCTCGCCGCCGGCGTCTGGCTCCGGCGCGGGACGGGCAGGCGCCTATGAACAATCTGGTCATCATTCCGACGTACAACGAGCGCGAGAACCTGCGCGCGCTGATCGAGTCCATCCTCGCCCAGGGTCCCTTCGACGTGCTGGTCGTCGACGATGCGTCTCCGGACGGGACGGGGGCCCTGGCCGACGAACTGGCGGCGCAGTACGGGGGCCGCGTGCACGTGCTCCACCGCACGGGCAGGCGCGGCTTCGGCCGCTCGTACGTGGACGGCTTCCGCTGGGCCCTCGACCGGACCGAGGCGGAGTTCATCTGCCAGATGGACGCGGACTTCTCGCACGACCCGAAGTACCTGCCCGACCTGGCGGCGGCCGCTGTCCGCGCCGATCTGGTGCTGGGCTCGCGCTACCTGAACGGCGTGAGCGTGGTGAACTGGCCTCTGCGGCGGCTCTTCCTGAGCACCTTCGCCAACGCCTACGTGCGCACGATCACCGGCCTCGCGGTCCGCGACTGCACCGGCGGCTTCCGCTGCTGGCGCCGGTCGCTGCTGGCCGGGCTCGGCGTCGAGGCCATCCGGTCCGACGGCTACTCGTTCCAGGTCGAGGCGCTCTTCAAGGCCTCGCGGCTGCGCGCGCGCATCGTGGAAGTGCCGATCGTCTTCGTGGAGCGGCGGCAGGGCGCGTCGAAGATGTCCGGCCGGGTCATGTTCGAGTCGATGTTCATGCCCTGGCGCCTCATCCTCCGGCACGGAGGCCGCGCGCGGGGCTCGCGGGACGGGGCGTGAGCCGGCGGCACGTGGTCGTGATGCTGGCCACGTCCTACCCCCGGTTCCCGGGCGACACGGTCGGCACCTTCATGGAGCCCATCGCCCGCGGCGTGGCCGCCCGCGGCCACGACGTGCACATGGTCCTGCCCTGGCATCCGAGCCTGCGGCGCGAGGGCGTGGAAGCGGGTGTCCGATTCCACGCGTTCCGCTACGCGCCGGTGCCGGCCCTGAACGTCTTCGGCTACGCGGCGGCGCTGCGCGAGGACACCCACCTGCGGTGGACGGCCTGGGCCGCGGCGCCGCTGGCGCTGGCGGCCGCGTACCGGGCCGTGCGCCGGGTGGCCCGCGACGCGGGCGCCACGGTGCTGCACGGACACTGGCTCGTCCCGGGCGGCGCGGTGGTGACGGCCGCGGCGGGCCGCCTGCCGACGGTCATCAGCCTCCACGGGTCCGACGTGTACGTGGCGGAGCGCCACGGCGCGGCCGCCGCGGTGGCGAAGGCGGCCTTGCGGCGCGTGGACTGGATGACCGCGTGCAGCGACGATCTGCGCCACCGGGCCGTCGCGCTCGGCGCGCCGGCCGACCGGATCGTCACGGTGCCGTACGGCGTGGACACCAGCACCTTCCACCCCGATCCGGCGGCGCGGGCGCGCGTGCGCGCGGCCCTCGGGCTGGGCGCCGACGATCTGGTGCTCTTCACCGTCGGCCGTTTCGTCCGCAAGAAGGGCTTCGAGTACCTGATTGACGCCATGGCGGACATCGTCCGCCGGCGACCCGCGGTGAGGCTGATCCTGGCGGGCGGCGGCGATCTCGACGGCGAGCTGCGGGCGCGGGTCCGCGAGCGGAGGCTCCAGGATCACGTGCGGTTTCCCGGCGTGCTCGCCCAGCCGGAGGTGGCCACGCACCTGGCGGCCGCCGATGTCGCGGTGGTGCCCTCGGTGCGCGACGAGCACGGCAACGTCGACGGTCTCCCGAACACGGTGATGGAAGCGCTGGCCTCGGGCACCCCGCTGGTCGCCTCGGCGGTGGCCGGCATCCCGGCGGTGGTCGAGGACGGGCGGACAGGCGTGCTGGTGCCGGAAAAGGACGTCGCGGCGCTGGCGGCGGCGCTGGACGGGCTGCTCGGCGACGCCGGCCGCCGGGCCGCGCTGGGCGCTTCCGCGCGCGCGTACGTGCAGGCCGAGCGCGGCTGGGACCGCGTGGCGGCCGCCTGCGAGGACGCCTACGACCGGGCCGTCGCGCACGCGGCGCGGTAGGCCGCCCCGCGGCTTGCCGCTCCCTCGACGGCCGTGCTAGCGTGTACGGTTCGAATGCCTGCGCCCGAGACACCACCCGGCCTGACGGTCTTCTTTCCGGCGTACAACGACAGCGGCACGATTGCCAGCATGGTCGTCAGCGCGGTCCTGACGGCGAGTCGCCTGACGCCGGATTTCGAGGTCCTGATCATCAACGACGGCAGCCGCGACGCCACGCCGCGCATCGCCGACGAACTGGCGCGCGTCTACCCGCAGGTCCGGGTCGTTCACCACCCGCAGAACCGGGGCTACGGCGGCGCCCTGCGCAGCGGCTTCGCCCACGCGACCCGGGAATTCGTGTTCTACACCGACGGGGACGCGCAGTACGACCCGGCGGAGATGGCCGATCTCTGGGCCCGCATGGCGCCCGGCATCGACCTGGTGAACGGCTACAAGATCAGCCGTTCGGATCCCCTGCACCGCATCGTGATCGGCCGCCTGTACCACCACGCGGTGCGGCTGCTGTTCGGCCTCACGGTCCGCGACGTGGATTGCGACTTCCGGCTGATGCGCCGCGCGATCTTCGACCGCGTCACGCTGACCAAGAACAGCGGCGTCATCTGCCTCGAGATGATGAAGAAGATCCAGGATGCCGGCTGCGTGATCGCCGAGGTGCCGGTGCACCATTTCCACCGCGCGTACGGCAAGTCCCAGTTCTTCAACGTCCGGCGGATCTGGCGCACCGGCGTGGACGTGCTGAAACTCTGGTGGGCGCTCGTCGTGAAGGCCGAGCACCGCCACGGCGCCGGGGCGCCGCGGGCCTGATCATGAACCTGCAGCAGCACTACCGCGGCCGGCGCGTGATGATCACGGGCGGCCTGGGTTTCATCGGCAGCAACCTCGCGCGGCAGCTCGTGGATCTCGGCGCCGACGTCCTGCTGGTCGACTCGCTCATCCCCGACTACGGCGGCCACCTCTTCAACATCGCCGGTCTCGAGGACCGCGTGCGCGTGAACGTCGCCGATGTCCGCCAGGCGAGCACCATGGACTACCTGGTGCGCGGCGTCGAGGTGATCTTCAACCTCGCCGGCCAGGTGAGCCACATCGACAGCATGCGGGATCCCCACACGGATCTCGACATCAACTGCCG
>CAYNDV010000269.1:0-3832 GCA_964396055.1 uncultured Vicinamibacterales bacterium
GACGCGGGCCTGTAGCGCAGCTGGGAGCGCGCCTGAATGGCATTCAGGAGGTCACCGGTTCGATCCCGGTCAGGTCCACCACGACACGACGCGGGGTCAGGTCTTGCCCGTCAGGACCTGACCCCGTTCTGATTTTCTGCCTACTTCGCGGTCACCTCGAGCGACGACCCCACGTTCTTGCCGCAGCTGATGCTGCCGGTGGTGATCCCTCCGGCCTTGGGATACAGGAAGATCGAGCCGCACCCGAAGTCGTCCTGCTTGCGCTGCATGGCCGCCGGGTCGGCGATCTGCGCCTGCATCTCCTTCATCATCCGCTCCTGGACGACCTCCATCTTCTTCTGGATGTCAGCCATCTCCTTGCCCTCTAACTTGCCGGCCTTCATCAACTCGGCCATCCGCTGCGTCAGGCGCTCCATTTCGGCCATGGCGCTTCCCTGGTTGCCCGACTGCATCATGAAGGTGTACGACGTCGCCTCGGTGTTGCTGGCGTGCAGCGACAGGCTGCCTGTCGTGGTCTCGAACGGCGTCTGCGCACCCGCCTTGAAGTACTCGGCCTTGTACGCTGCAGAGGCTTCGGTCTCGGTGACCCGGAACTGTTTCGCCTCCGGCGTCAGCTTGATCGTCCAGCCGTTCTTCGCGGCGAGCGTGAAGGCCTGCGGCGCCCCGATGAAGATCGGCGCCCAGTCCTCGGCCGCGCTCACGGGCGCGATCGCGTAGACGCGCGCCCACTGGGGCCCGGCGCCGGCCGCCGCGGTCGCCGTCGCCTTGAAGCTGTTCGGGCCGACAACCGCGTCGCTCAGCGTGAGCGCGTCGCTGCCGCTGAGAAACGTCGTCTGGTCGGAGAACTTCCCGCCGAACGACACCGCGACCGACGCGCCCGACGCCATCACGATCGGCGCCTTGAAGGTGATCTCCGGCGTCGGATGCGCGGCGTACAGCTTCTTCATGTTCGCTGAGCCGTCGAGGCCGGCGGCCTGCCGCGCGGCCTGTGCCTGCTTCTGCAGTTCAGCGCGTTTCGCGTAGAACTCCTTCGACTGGGCGCGCGTCAGCGCGGCGCCGACGGCGACAGTCAGGACGATGGCGAACAGGGCTTTCAGGTGTCGGATATCGGCACGCAGGGTCATGGGTCGTGCTCCGGGAGTCTCGGGGGTCACCTGTGCGAACCATCGGGTTCGCGTTGTACGGGTCGTTCATCGACGGCCAGGGCGATGATCGCCGCGGCGCACCACACCGCCGCGGCCTCCGTGGGCCGCGCGAACGGAAAATCCACCAGCGCGACCGCGGCGGCCGCGACGACCGCGGCGCCGCCGGCCGCAGCGGCAACACCCGGCCTCGGCTGCCGCAACGCGCGGCGCGCCGCGACCACGCCGCCGACGACGACGGCACACAATGCCATCAACCCCGGGATCCCTCGTTCGACGAGGGCCTCCAGGTAGTCGTTGTGTGCGTGCTGTTGCGGGCCGGCGAACGGCCCCGCCCGCGACAACTCGGAGTCTCGGAATGCCTGGGCATCATCGTACACCAGTTCGAAGGCACCCGTGCCCCACCCCGACACCGGCCGGTCCAGGAGGTGCGGCAGCGTCGCCCGCCAGATGTACGCGCGCCCGGCCATCGTCTCGCTCAGCGTTCGCGCCGTCGACAGCCACGGCAGGACGAACACCGCGGCGATCGCCGCCGCGAGCAGCCAGCCTCCCCGGCGCCCCGGACTGCCCGGCGTGAACGCCGCCAGCCCTGCGAGTCCCGCCGCGAGGCCGAGCGCCCCGCCGCGCGATCCGGTCACCAGGATGGCCGTTGCCGCCAGCGTCAGCCCGAAGGCGGCCGCCAGGGCCGCGCCGAGCCGCCGCTCCGCCACGCACGCCCGGACGACGACGACCAGCACGGGCACGGAGATGGCGAGCCAGGCGGCGACGAAGTTCGGGTTGCCGAGGGTGCCGTACATCCGCAGGCGGCCGCTCGCTCCCGCGATCTCCGGCGTCCATCCCGCCAGGACGAAGGGGTCGGCCCGCAGCCACTGGGCGAGCGTGACGGCGGAGACCGCGGCCGCCGCCAGGGCCCAGGCGCGCATCACGTCCCGCGCAGTCGCCCCGCTCGTGACGAGCGCGGCCCAGAAGAGCGGTCCTGCCAGTCCGAGCACCAGCGCCTCACGACGCACATGGGGAGCCAGGATCCCTGACCAGGCGAAGGACGCCACCCAGGCCAGGGCTGCCCAGCGGACGATCCGGGGCGTCGCCGCCAGACGCGCGCCCGCATCGCGGGTCAGTGCCGACAGCGCGAGGATGACGAGGGATCCGCCGGCCAGCGTCCACAACTTCGGCGTCGAGAACGGCGCGCCCGCACCGGGCCAGGCGAGGATGGGCACGATGAAGACGAGTCCGAGCGCCGTCGCGCGCGCGAGGATCCCGGGGGCGGTCTCTGCGCGACTCATGGGTTCGGCCGCGGGCTCAGCGGCCCGGACGTCACGTGGCGCTCGTAGTCGTCGGGCGTGTCGATGTCGATGAAGGCGCCCGGATCGTCGATCTCGACGTCGAGCACGCGGTTCCCGAACGCGCGGACCACGCTCCGGGCGCCTGTTGCCGGATCGGCGCGCCGGAGATGGTCGAAGGTCTCTCGCGCGAAGATCACGGGGTGGCCGTGCTCCGCTCCGCGACCCGGCCTGACGATGGGAGCGCCCGATCCCGCGAACGCCGCGACCAGGCGGGCAACCGTGCCGGCGCTCACCAGCGGCACGTCCACCGGCCAGACGAGCGCGCCCGTCGCGTCGGGGCCGGACAGGGCCTCGAGCCCCGTCAGGAGCGACGACAACTGGCCCCGTTCGGGCGCCGGGTTGCGGACGACCGCGGCCGCGAGGCCGGCCGTGTCGAGCGCGGCCCGGATCGCCTCGTGGGCCGATCCGCTCACGACGATGATGGGCTGCGCGCCCACGCCCGCGAGCACCGTCACGACTCGTGTCAGGAATGTACCGTCGCCGACGGGCAGGAGCGCCTTGGGGCGCCCCATGCGCGTCGATGCGCCGGCCGCCAGGACGATGGAGACGATCTTCGGATTCATGGATGACAGAATCGTAAACGGTTCGGAGCCCGTCGACAATGCGGGCGCGTGCTAGAATCGCACGCATGAGCGATGCTCTGCCGAAGATCGCGTGCCAGCGTTGCGGGAGCCAGATGGAGATGAAGGACCCGGCGCCCGGGGCTCCCTGGACGCCCGATCAGTACTGGGTGTGCCCGGCGTGCGGCCGGCATTTCTGGTCGACCTACCCCCCGCCGGCGGTGAAGAAGGACGCGGCACCGGCGGCCTCCGGATCCTGAAAACCGAACGGATTGCTTGACTTCCGGCCAAGAAGTCCCTAGACTGGCGCCGAAATCGGCGGTCTTCCGATGGTGCGGTCCTAGACGGGGCGTAGTGTCGTCGTGAGGGCGGAGCCGTGGAGCAGACCAGAGGAGAAGGTCATGCCAAACGGAACAATCGCAAGACTCCTTATCGACAAGGGGTTCGGATTCATCCGGGATGAGAACGGGACGGAGCACTTCTTCCACCGGAGTGCCGTGCGGGGCGCGGTCTTCGAGTTGTTGAGGGAGGGCCAGCGCGTCGAGTTCACCCAGGAGGATTCGCAGAAGGGCCCGCGTGCCGGTGATGTCCGCCTGATCGAAGGCTGATCGTCCGCGCGCCAACGAACCGGCTCCGCGACCATCGGAGCCGGTTTTCGTTTGTCCCCCCGAGCCGGTGCTCACCCACACGGAAGCGAACGGGGCCCGGTGGCCCTCCCGGTCTTCAAAATCGGTCGCTCCCCGCTGATCGCGGGGGGGCTGGGTTCGACTCCCAGGCGCTTCCGCCA
>CAYNDV010000270.1:0-3814 GCA_964396055.1 uncultured Vicinamibacterales bacterium
GGCGCGCAGGCCTCGATGTTGCCGACCGAGGCCACGCCCGCGGAGTTGACGAGGATGTCGAACCGTCCGTGCCTGCGCGCGAGCGAGGCGAACAACCGGTTGACGCCGGCAAAGTCGGTGACATCGAGCGACGCGAACGCCGCCGCGTTGCCGGTGCGGCGGATGGCCGAGGCCACGCGGGCGCCATCCGCACGGTTCGTGTCGGCCACGACGACGTGGGCCCCTTCCGCGGCGAAGACCTCTGCGACCGCGCGGCCGATGCCCGAGGCGGCGCCCGTCACGACGGCGACGCGACCGGCGAGCCTGCCTTGCCGCTGCGGCGCGGGGCGTGATGATGCGGGTTTCCTCATGATGATGCCAGCCCGTAGAAACGGGACGCGGTGCGCCCCATGATGGCCGCCTGCTCGTCGGCAGACAGCGTGAACACGAAGGAGGCCACGAGATCGTACACCCGGTCGTAGCCGGCAGCGAGGAGGCAGACGGGCCAGTCCGATCCGAACATCAGCCGGTCCGCTCCGAAGGCGTCGAGTGCCGTCTGCAGGCACGGCTCGATGTCGGCCGCGGTCCACCGGGCGTGGTCCGCCTCGGTCACCAGGCCCGACAGCTTGCAGCACGTGTTGGGCCGTTCGGCCAGCGCCCGGAACGCCGGCTCCCAGTCGGCAACGGCGCCGCCGCGGATGTCGGGCTTGGCCGCGTGATCGACGACAAACGACACGTCCGGGCAGCGGTCGACGAACGCGATGGCTTCCGGCAGTTGACGAGCGTAGATCAGGATGTCGTACGTGAGGCCGAATCGCGGCAGCAGCCGCACGCCTTCGACGAACGGCTCCCGGAGGAGGAATCCGGGGGCCTCGCCCTGGGCGATGTGGCGCACGCCGCGGAACCGGTCGTGCGCCGCCCAGCGTTCGAGCGAGGCGGCTGCGTCGGGCGCCGCGAGATCGACCCAGCCCACCACCGCACGGATGGCCGGCGCCCGTGCGGCGAGCCCCAGCAGGAAGGCGTTCTCCCCTTCGTGCTGCCGGGCCTGCACGGCCACGCTGCCGCTGAACCCGTGCCGCGCCAGGTGCGGTTCGAGGTCGGCGGGCCCGTACGAGCGAGCCAGCGCGGCCATCGTATCCGGCTCTATCCAGGCGTACTCGTCCGCCGAGTAGTTCCAGAAGTGCTGGTGGGCGTCGATCCGCATGTCAGGGCCTGCCACCGGTCACGGGCAACTGGTCGGTCAGGCAGAAGATCTCGGTCATGTCCATCCACTTGGGGCCGGGAGACTCCGGCGGCGGCACCTGGTACCGCTCCATTTCGCGTTCCCACTCCGCGATGCGGGGGTGCGCCGACGCGTACCGGGCCCAGTCCCGCTCAGGCTCGAAGCTGTCCACGCATTCGCAGAGCATGAAGAGGCGCGGACCGGCAATCCAGATGCGCATCTCGAGGATGCCGGCGTCCCTGAGCGCCTGCAGCACCTCCGGCCACACCCGCTCGTGTTCGCGCACGTAGGCCGCGATGGCTGTGGCGTCGTCCCGGAGATGGCAGGTCTTCGCGTAGCGCTTCACAGCGACACCCCGCGCTTCCACGGCATGAAGTCGTCCTGGTTCAACAACTCCGCCTTGACCGGGCGGCCGGACGCCACGTCGAGGCAATAGTCGAACAACTGCTCGCCCATCGCCTCGACGCCGACGACGCCGTCGATGATCGGCCCGGTGTCGAAGTCGATGACGTCGTGCATGTGGCGCGCGACCCGGGTGTTGGTGGCAATCTTGATCGTGGGCGCCACCGCATTGCCCGTGGGCGTGCCGAGGCCGGTCGTGAAGAGGATCAGGGTCGCGCCCGCACCCGCCATGGCGGTGGTGGCCTCCACGTCGCTCCCCGGGGAATTCAGCAGCGTCAGGCCCGGCCGTGTGACGTAGCCGGGGTAGTCCTGCACGTCGACGACGGGCGAGGTGCCGCCCTTCTTGGCCGCCCCCACGCTCTTGATGGCGTCGGTGATGAGGCCGTCGCGGATGTTGCCGGGCGAGGGGTTGGCGTCGAGGCTGGCGCCGCACGCCTGCGCCGACCGCTCGAAGGCCGCCATCAGGTCGAGAAAACGCCGCGCGACGGCCGGCGACACGCTCCGCCGGACGAGGTCGCGCTCCGCGCCTGCCAGTTCCGGGAACTCGGCCAGGATGCTCGCGCCGCCCAGGGCCACGAGCAGGTCGCTGACGTGCCCCACGGCCGGGTTCGCGCTGATACCCGAGAACCCGTCCGACCCGCCGCACTTCACGCCGATCGTCAGCGCCGAGAGCGGTGCGGGTTCGCGCGCCGCGCCGTTGGCTTCGACCAGGCCATCGAAGGTGAGGCGGATAGCCTGCCGCATGAGCGCGCGCTCGGTCCCCGCCTGCTGCTGGTTCAGGTAGTGCAGCGTGCGCCCGTGCGCGGGGCATAACCGGTCCAGCGCCTGCTCCACGAGGTGACGTTCGGCCTTCTCGCAGCCCAGCGCCAGCACCGTGGCGCCGGCCGTGTTCGGGTGCAGGATGTAGGTGGCCAGCAGCGTCGCCAGGCCGGCCGCATCGCTGGCCAGGCCGCCGCACCCCATGTGGTGCGTGAGGAACCGCACGCCGTCCACGTTGGGGAAGACGCGTTCGACCGCCTGATCGTCGCCCTCCGGCATCGCGACGGCCCCGAGGGGCGTGCCCCGACGGTGCGCCTCGACGAGGCCGCGCAGGTACCGTTCATAGGGCGCAGTCCGCCCGTACCCGAGTTCCCGCGAGAACGTCTCACGCAACGCCAGCAGGTTGACGTTCTCGCAGAACACCAGGGGGATGACCAGCCAGCAATTGCGCGTGCCCACGCGGTTGTCCGGCCGACGGTATCCCTGGAACGTGCGGCCGCGATAGCGGCTGACATCCGGGGGTTGCCACTCGAGGGTGCCGGCAAGGGCCGGGTCGGCCGCATCCGTCGCGTGGCACGTGTTCGCGGTGGTCAAGCGCGTCCCGCGGGGCAGCGGGCGGAGTGTCCGGCCCACGGTGACGCCGTACTGCAGCACCGGGGCGCCCTCCGCCAGATCGCGCGTGAGGATCTTGTGCTTGGCCGGGCACGGCTCCAGCAGGGTTACCGGGCCGTCCGGCGTCTCGACGACCTGCCCGGCCGCCAGGTCGCGAAGCGCCACGACGACGTTGTCGGCCGGGCTCAGGTGCAGCACTGCGGAGGGCATCGGAACCTCCCGTTCACGCCGCCGATCGTCAGGACCGCGGCACCGTCGCGATCTCCTCGTAGAGGAAGGCCGACGCGAGCACGCCCTTGAAGAACTGATCCAGCGTGAACTTCTCGTTCGGCGCGTGCGTGGCATCGTCCGGGAGGCCGAACCCGAACAGGACGACCGGTGCCCTGAGCACGTCCTGGAAGTCGGACACGATGGGAATCGAGCCGCCTTCGCGCGTGAACACCGGGCGCTTGCCGAAGCCCTTCTCGATGGCGCGGCCCGCAGCCGCCACGAACGGGTTGTCGAAGTCGGTCATCCACGGCTTGCCGCCGTGCAGGCTGGTCACCTTCACCTCGACCGACTTCGGCGCGATCTTCTTCACGTACGCCTCGAAGAGGGCCGCAATCTTCTCCGGATCCTGGTCCGGCACGAGGCGCATGCTGATCTTCGCCATCGCCACGGCCGGGATGACGGTCTTGGCGCCCTCACCGGTGAAACCCGCGAGCAGGCCGTTGACGTCGAGCGTGGGCCGCGCCCAGGTGCGCTCGAGCACGCTGTACTCCTTCTCGCCGGCCAGGCGCGGCGCCCCGAGCATCTTCTTGTAGCCCACCTCGTCGAAGGGCAGGCGCTTGAACTCGGCCC
>CAYNDV010000271.1:0-3794 GCA_964396055.1 uncultured Vicinamibacterales bacterium
CCCGCTTCTTCACCTCGTCGTGGAGGATGCGGACCTCGTCCTGCAGGTTCTTCTCCATCATGTCGAGCTCGTCGGCCTCGATGGCCTTGGCCCGGTCGTCCTTCTCGATGCCCTTGCGGGAGAAGATCTTCACGCCGACGATGATGCCCTCGATGCCCGGGGGGCAGATGAGGGACGCGTCGCGCACGTCGCCGGCCTTCTCGCCGAAGATGGCCCGCAGCAGCTTCTCTTCCGGCGTCAGCTGGGTCTCGCCCTTCGGCGTGACCTTGCCGACGAGGATGTCACCGGGCTTCACCGACGCGCCGATGCGGATGATGCCGCTGTCGTCCAGGTCGCGCAGGAACGTCTCGGACACGTTGGGGATGTCGCGGGTGATCTCCTCGGGGCCCAGCTTGGTGTCCCGGGCCTCGATCTCGAACTCCTCGATGTGGATCGACGTGTAGTAGTCGTCCTTGACCATCCGCTCGGACACCAGGATGGCGTCCTCGAAGTTGTAGCCGCGCCAGGGCATGAACGCCACCAGCACGTTGCGCCCCAGGGCCAGCTCGCCCAGCTCGGTGCAGGGCCCGTCGCCGAGGATCTGGCCCTTGTGCACCTTCTGCCCCACCTTCACGATGGGCTTCTGGTTGATGCAGGTGTTCTGGTTCGAGCGCTTGAACTTCGTCAGGTTGTAGATGTCCGCGCCCATCTCCTTGCCGGCGTCCTCGTCCCCGTGCACGCGCACGACGATGCGCTGCGAGTCGACGAAGTCCACGGTGCCGGCGCGGCGGGCCACCACCACGGCGCCCGAGTCGCGGGCGGTGATGTACTCCATGCCCGTGCCGACGAAGGGGGCCCGGGCCCGCAGCAGGGGCACGGCCTGGCGCTGCATGTTCGATCCCATCAGCGCGCGGTTCGCGTCGTCGTGCTCGAGGAACGGCACGAGGGACGCGGCCACGGAGACCAGCTGCTTGGGCGACACGTCCACGAACTGCACGTTGGACCGGGGCGCCAGGATGAAGTTGCCGGCCTGGCGGGCGTTCACCCGGTCGTCACGCAGGCGGCCGCGTTCGTCCACCGACACGTTGGCCTGGGCGACGATGTACTGGTCCTCTTCCCACGCGGACAGGTAGAAGGGGTGCGGCTCGAACTCCACGCCCTTCTTCGCCCGCTTCTTGCCGCCGCCGAGATCCTCGACCACCTCGTCGGCCTCGATGACGTCGCCGACCTTGTACTTGCTCGTGCCGGCGTTGGTCACCGCCACGTAGTCGACGATCTGGCCGTCGCGGACCTTGCGGTAGGGCGACTCGATGAAGCCGAACTCGTTGATCCGCGCGTAGGACGACAGCGACGAGATCAGGCCGATGTTCGGGCCTTCCGGCGTCTCGATGGGGCAGATGCGGCCGTAGTGCGTCGGGTGGACGTCCCGGACCTCGAACCCGGCCCGTTCGCGCGACAGGCCGCCGGGCCCGAGGGCCGACAGGCGGCGCTTGTGCGTGACTTCCGAGAGCGGGTTGGTCTGGTCCATGAACTGCGAGAGCTGCGAGGACCCGAAGAACTCCCGGATCGCGGCCATGACGGGCTTGGCGTTGATCAGGTCGTGGGGCATGGCCGTCGCCATTTCCTGGTAGACGGACATCTTCTCCTTGATCGCCCGCTCCATGCGCACGAGGCCGATCCGGAACTGGTTCTCGAGCAGCTCGCCCACGGACCGCACGCGGCGGTTGCCGAGGTGATCGATGTCGTCGACGTAGGCCGGGTTCTTGCGCAGCTTCAGGAGGTAGCGGATGACCTCGTAGAAGTCCTGCGGGTGCAGGATTTTCTCCTCGAGCGGCGTCGTGACCCCGAGCTTCGTGTTCAGCTTGAGGCGGCCCACCCGCGAGAAGTCGTACTTCTGCGGGTTGAAGAACATGTTCTCGAAGAGCGACCGGGAGCTGTCGAGGGTCGGCGGGTCGCCGGGGCGCAGGCGCCGGTAGATCTCGATGAGCGCCTCCTCGTGGGTCCGGATGGCGTCCTTGCGGAGCGTGGCCGCGATGGTCGGCCCGACCTCGTCGCGCTCGGGGAAGAACACCTCGAGGCGGTCGACGCCCTTCTCCTGGGCCATGGCGATGATGCGGTGCGTCACCTCGTCGTTGGCCTCGAGCACGATCTCGCCGGTCTCGGGGTCCACGATGTCGGTGGCGGCGAAGGCGCCTTCGCGCTCGCTCTCCTCGACCTTGACGGCCTCGACGTTCGCCTGGCGCAGGGCCTTGATGGCGGTGGCGGTGAGCTTGCGGCCCTTGTGGATGACGGTCTCGGTGCCCGGGATGGTGATGTCCTCGCCGGCCCGCAGGCCCACGAGGCTGTCGGCCACGGCCCAGTACAGGGCGCCCTGGCGGAGGTAGATCCGGTCGACGCTGTAGAAGGTCCGGATGATCTCCTCGGCCGAGCGCAGGCCCAGGGCCCGCAGGAACACCGACGCGAGGAACTTGCGCTTGCGATCGATGCGCACGTACAGCAGGTTCTTGGCGTCGTACTCGAACTCGACCCAGGACCCGCGGTACGGGATGACCTGGGCGACGTAGAGGGCCTTGTCCTCGGAGTGGAAGAAGGCGCCCGGCGACCGGTGGAGCTGCGACACGATGACGCGCTCGGTGCCGTTGATGATGAACGTGCCGTTCTCGGTCATCAGCGGGATGTCGCCGAAGTAGACCTCCTGCTCCTTGATGTCGCGGATGGTCTTCGCGCCGGTCTCCGGGTCCTTGTTCCAGACCACGAGGCGGATGGTGACCTTGAGGGGCACGGCGAAGGTCATGCCGCGTTCCTGGCACTCGTCCACGTCGTACTTGTGCTTGAGGCCGACCGTCGTCCCGCAGACGTCACAGACGTCGCCCATCGCCTCGTTGGTGCGGCCGCACCGGGGGCAGAGGATCTCCCGGTCGCCGTACGGGTCGATGATGAGCGTGTGCCCGCAGCCCAGGCACGGCTTGCGCAGGTGCTGGAGCCCCTGGAGGCGGCCGCACTTGCACTCCCAGTTCCCGATGGAGTACTCGATGAACTCGAGCGAGGAGTTCTCCCGGAAGTCGCTGATCGGGAATACGGACTTGAACACCGACTGCAAGCCGATGTCTTCCCGTTCGTTCGGGAGCCGGTTCATCTGGAGGAACCGTTCGTACGACCGCTTCTGGATCTCGATCAGGTTCGGGATGGGAACCGTGGTCTTGATCTTGGAGAAGTCGATGCGCTCGCGATAGACGTTCTTCGGAAGGCTGTACATGCTGCTCTCGGGACTAGGGCCTGGACACGCCCGGCCGGGCGGAGGCGGGGGCCGCCGCCCGGGTCCGGCCAGGCAAGGGACGTCTCAGGGGCGCGCGGCCGCCGGCCGGACGCGCGCCCCACATACCCGACTCGGACGCCCGGCTACTTGACGTCGACCTTCGCGCCGACTTCTTCGAACTTCTTCTTGATCGTGGCGGCCTCGTCCTTCGACACGCCTTCCTTGATGGGCTTGGGCGCGCCCTCGACGAGGTCCTTGGCTTCCTTGAGGCCCAGGCTCGTGACCTCGCGGACGACCTTGATGACGTTGATCTTGTTGCCGCCGATGTCGGTCAGGATCACGTCGAACTCGGTCTTCTCCTCGGCCGGGGCCGCCGCGGCCGCGCCGCCGCCCGCCATCGGCATCGCCATCGGCATCGCCGCGGCCGCCGACACGCCGAGCTCCTGCTCCAGCGCCTTCACGAGCTGCGACAGCTCGAGGACGGAGATGTTCTTGATGTACTCAACCACCTGCTGCTGATTCAGTTCGGCCATTGCAGTCGTTCTCCTCGTAGCGTCAG
>CAYNDV010000272.1:0-3783 GCA_964396055.1 uncultured Vicinamibacterales bacterium
CGGGACCCGGCGGCGCGCGCGTACTTCTCGTTCGCCCTCGCCACCGCGCGGCGCAGCGCATCACCTCGGCTGCTCATCGTGGCTGCCGCCGGTGTGGGGCTGGCGTTGGTGCTGGCCGAGGCCGCCGTCGGCGCGACGGCGGCCTCGAGGGCCGACGGCAGGCCGTCCGTCGAGGTCCTCTCCGCACAGTTCGTCCTCATCATCTGCCTGACCGGCGGCGCGCGGCTGGCCTTCGCGGTGCCGTCGGTGCTGCGGGCCAACTGGACCTTCCAGCTGCACGGCCCGGACACGGCGGACGCGTGCCGAGAGGGGACCCGGCGGATGCTCCTGTGCTGCGGGGTCGCACCGATCCTGCTGCTGCTGCTGCCGGTGCACGTCCTGCTCTACGGGTGGGCGGCGGCGGCCGGCCACGGGGCCTTCGGCCTGGTGGCCGCCCTCGTGCTGGTGGAGATCCTGCTGGCGGGCTTTCCCAAAGTCCCCTTCGCGTCGAGCTACGTGCCCGGGCGGTCCCGCATCCGGTCCCGGCTCACGCTGTACGTGTTCGGCTTCCAGACCTTCGCGTACGTCCTGGCGTGGATCGAGAGCTTCGCGCTGGGAAGCCCCACCGGATACGGCGCGCTGCTCGCGGTCGCGTTGTTGGCGTACGGCAGCGCCGTCCGGCGCCGCCGCCTGCGGACGGCGGGGGAGCGGCTGGTGTACGACGAAGACCCGCCCGACGCCATCCAGACCCTCTCCCTGGCCGGGCCGGGTGTGCGCCACGCCGCCTGACGCCCGCCGTGCGTCACCGCTGCTGCGAGGCCGGCGACCCGGTTCGCTTTCGTGTGCAACCGCCGGGTAAACTGGATGCAGCGGGTGCCGGCGGACCAGGAGGCCCGCGGCGGCGTCCAAAGGAACATGCCCATGAAGGTGCGCGCGATTGTCGTCCCGGTGCTGGCCGCCCTGGCGCTGGTGGGCCCGGCGCCCGTCGTCCACGGCCAGATCGCCCTCCCCTCGGAAACGCAGCGGGTGCCGGTGGAGCCGGCCATCACGGTGGGCCGCCTGCCGAACGGGCTGCGGTACTACATCCGCGCGAACAGCCGCCCGGAGAACCGGGCCGAACTGCGGCTCGTGGTCAACGCCGGGTCGATTCTCGAAGACGACGACCAGCGCGGCCTGGCGCACTTTGTGGAGCACATGGCCTTCAACGGCACGCAGCACTTCCGCAAGCAGGAGATTGGCGCCTTCATGGAGTCGATCGGGATGCGGTTCGGGCCCAGCCTGAACGCCTTCACGAGCTTCGACGACACGACCTACGTCCTGCAGGTCCCGACCGACAAGCCCGGCGTCCTGGATCGGGCGTTCCTGATCATGGAGGACTGGGCGCGCGGCGTGCTGTTCGAGCCAGAGGAAGTCGACAAGGAACGCGGGGTCATCATCGAGGAATGGCGCCTGGGCCGGGGCGCGGGCGCGCGCCTGCAGGAAAAGGTGTTTCCCATCCTGCTCAAGGGGTCACGCTACGTCGATCGGAACCCCATCGGCACGAAGGAGTCGCTGGAGACCTTCACCCACGATCGGCTGAAGCGTTTCTATGCCGACTGGTACCGGCCCGACCTGATGGCGGTCGTCGCGGTCGGCGATTTCACGCCGGCCGACATCGAGAAGCTGATCCGGAAACACTTCGCGCCCATCCCGCCGGCGATCGCCCCGCGGCCGCGCGTGCTGTTCCCGGTGCCGCCGCACCCCGGGACGTTGTTTGCCATCGCCACGGACAAGGAGACGTCCGGGGCGTCGATCGCGATCTACAACAAGCTGCCGCTGCGCGAGCAGTCGACGGTGGCGTCGTACCGCCAGCGGATGATCGACCACCTCTACGCGAACATGTTCAATGCCCGCCTGGCGGAGCTCAGCCAGAAGCCCGAGGCGCCGTTCATGCAGGCGGGGGTGAACCGGGCCATCTTCGTGCGGTCGATCGAGGCCGCCACGCTGACGTCCGTCACGCAGCCCGAGGGCATCGCCCGGGCCTTCGAGGCCATGCTGACGGAATCCGAGCGGGTGGCGCGTCACGGTTTCACGGTGACCGAGTTCGAGCGTGAGAAACGCGACCTGCTAAGGATGTACGAGCAGGCCAACGACGATCGGCCGACGCAGGAGTCCACGCCGCTGGCCGAGGAGTACATCCGCGCGTTCCTCACCGACGAGTCGATTCCCGGCATCGCCTGGGAGTACGAGCAGCACAAGGCCCTGCTGCCGGGCATCTCGCTGGCCGAGGTCAACGCCCTCGCCCGCGAGTGGAACGGCGACCACAACCGGGTCGTGGTCGTGTCGGGACCGGACAAGCCCGGCCTGACGGTGCCGGGCGAGGCGGACCTCGCCGCCGTGATCGCGAAGGTGGCGTCCGCCACGATCGCGCCCTACGAGGACACGGACCACGCCGCGGCGTTGATCGAGACCCCGCCCGCGCCCGGCACGATCGTCCGGGAACGCACCGACAAGGACGCCGGGCTGACGGAGTGGGTGCTGTCGAACGGCGTCCGCGTGGCGCTGAAGCCGACGACGTTCAAGCAGGACGAAGTGATCTTCCGCGCGGTCAGCCCCGGCGGCACGTCCCTGGCGTCCGACCGCGAGTTCGTGCCCGCCGTGACGGCGAGCCAGGTGGTGGCGGCCGGCGGGGTCGGCGCCTTCGACCTGACGGCCCTGCGCAAGGTGCTGGCGGGCACCGTCGTCTCGGTCTCGCCGACGATTGACGAGACCAGCGAGGGGCTGGCGGGCGGGGCGTCCGTCAAGGACCTCGAGACGATGTTCCAGCTCATCCACCTGTACTTCACGCGGCCCCGCGCCGACGCCAGCGTGTTCAACGTGATGACGGGGCAGATGAAGTCGCTGGTGGCCAACCGCGAGGCCATGCCGGACGTGCTGTTCGAGGACACGGTCCAGACCATCCTGGGCCAGGGCCACGTGCGCCGACGGCCCCTCTCGGCCGAGGTCGTCGGCGAGATGAACCTCGCGTCGTCGTACGCGTTCTACAAGGACCGGTTCGCCGACGCCGGTGACTTCACGTTCGTCTTCGTGGGCAGCTTCGATGTCGAGGCGATGAAGCCCCTCGTCACGCGCTACCTCGCGTCGCTGCCGTCGCTCCAGCGCAAGGAATCGTGGCGAGACGACGGCATCGACCCGCCGCGGGGCGTGGTGGAGAAGACCATCGAGAAGGGCATCGAGCCCAAGAGCCGTGTGCGCATCGTGTTCTCGGGCGAGTTCCGCTGGAGCCCGGCCGAGCGTCTCGCCCTGCGCGCGATGACGATGGTGCTCGAGGGGCTGCTCGGCGAGCGGCTGCGCGAGGATCAGTCGGGCACCTACGGCGTCCAGGTGACGTCGGGCACCCAGAAGTACCCGGATCAGGAATACACGGTGTCGATCGACTTCAACTGCGCGCCGGAACGGACCGAGGCGCTGACGAAGATGGCGTTCGATCTCATTGCCCGCCTGCGCATGGAGGGTCCCACCGCCGGTCATGTCGCCGACATCCGCGAGGCGCTCATGCGTGAATACGAGACCAGCAGCCGCGACAACCGGTACGTTGCGAGCCGGATCACCGACGCCTACGAGCTCGGCGAGGACCCGAACGAGTACCTGCGCTGGCCCGCCCGCGTGGCGCAGCTCGACGCGGCCACGGTGCGCGACCTGGCCCGGTACTACCTCGACCCGAAGAACTACGTCCGCGTGACCCAGTTCCCCGAGAAGAAGCAGTAGCCGGCAGGACCCGGGCTGGAGCGGGACCTTCTGCGCTATATTCGTGGGGCCGCCGGG
>CAYNDV010000273.1:0-3776 GCA_964396055.1 uncultured Vicinamibacterales bacterium
GTCACGGTGCGCGGCACCGTCCACGACACCGCGCGCCGGCCCCTGCCGGGCGCCACGGTCACCCTCGGGCCCGCCGCCACCGTGGCCGGCACGGACGGCGCCTGGCACCTGGAGGTGCCGCCGGGGCGCCACGTCCTGGAGGTGCGGCTCGACGGCTTCGACGCGATCCACCGGGTGCTCGACATCTCGGCGGCCACGGGCCGCGTGGAGGTCGTGCTGACCGTGCCGCTGCACCTGCGCGAGGACGTCGTGGTGCGCGCCGTGCGCGCAGCCGACACGGATCCCGTGACGAAGACCGACGTCCCGGCCGAGGCCATCGCCAGGGTGAACCGCGGGCAGGAAATGCCGTTCCTCCTCAGCCGCACGCCGTCGATCAACGTCCAGTCGGACAGCGGTGCGGCCGCAGGGTACGCCTACTTCAACATCCGCGGCGTGGGCCAGACGCGGCTGAACATCACCCTGGACGGCATCCCGCTGCAGGACCCCGAGGATCAGGCGCTGTACTTCTCGAACGTCGGCGACTTCGCCAGCGTAGTCGACTCGGTGCAGGTGCAGCGCGGCGTCGGCACGTCCAGCGTGGGTGGCGCGTCGTACGGCGGCTCGGTGAACTTCGCCAGCGTGAACCCGGCCGACGCGGCCGCCGTGGAGGCGCAGGCGGGCGGCGGATCGTGGGGCACGGGCCGCGGGACGGTGGCGGTGCACTCGGGCCGCTTCGACAGCGGGCTCGCGTTGTACGGGCGCGCCTCGGCCCAGACCTCCAATGGCTACCGCGACCACTCGGGCGCCGACCAGGGGGCCGTCTACTACGGGGCCACCCACCAGGGCCCATCCGGCCTGTTCAAGCTGTTCGGGTTCTCCGGCCGGACGCGCACGCAACTGGCTTACCTCGCGACCGACGAGCCGACGCTGCGCGCCAGCCCGCGCACGAACCTGCTCACGCCCGACGAGCGCGACCGCTTCGGCCAGGACGTCGTCCAGGCGCAGTACACACGGGTGGTCGGCGCGCACGCCACGGTGATGGCCCAGGGCTACTACAACGGCGCGCAGGGCTGGTTCCGGATCTGGGACACTCCGCGCGAGCACCTGCAGCAGTACGGGATCGACGGCCAGGTGGTGGGCGCCGTCCTGGGCGCCACCACCGAACGCGGCCGCCTGGGCCTGAACTGGGGCGCCCACCTCAATACCTTCGCCCGCGATCACTTCATGGACATCGTCGGCGGGACGCGGGCCTATACGAACACGGGCCGGAAGCAGGAAGCCAGCACGTTTCTCAAGGCCGCCTGGAACACGGGCCGCGCCCAGGTGTGGGGCGACGCGCAGGTGCGCTACGCTCGGTTCGAGTACGAGGGCGATCAGCCGCTCGGGTCGATCAGCTGGACCTTCGTCAACCCGCGGGCCGGCGTGCGCGTGGCCGCCACCGATACGGTGGGCGTCTACGCCTCGGCCGCGCGCATGAGCCGCGAGCCGGCGCGCAGCGACATGCTCTACGGCGAGGACAACGCCACGCTGCCCTACGACCTGTCGGCCGTCGAGCCCGAACGGCTGCTGGATCTCGAGGCCGGCCTGTCCGTGCAGCGGCGGGGGCTGACACTGAAGGCCAACCTCTACGCGATGGAGTTCGAGAACGAGATCGCGCTCACCGGCGAGCTCTCGGAGATCGGCCTGCCCGTGCGGCGCAACGCCGGGCGCAGCTCGCGGCGGGGCGTGGAACTGGAAGCGGCCTGGACGCCGGCGCCGGCCGTCCGCGTGGCCGGCACGGCCACGTTCAGCCGCAACCGTATCGACGCGTGGACGCAGTACTACGACGTCTACGACGACGACGGCGCGTGGATCGACAGCGCGCCCGTGACGCACCGCGACGTGCCGCCGCTCCTGACACCGGGCGTCATCGTCAACGGCGAGGTGTCGTGGTCTCCCTCGTCGTGGTTCGGCCTCGATGCCGTCGGAAGGTGGGTCGATCAGGCCAACCTCGACAACACGGGGAACGACCGGTTCCGGACGCCGTCGTTCTTCACCGCCGACCTGCAGGCCTCGGTGCGGCTGGGTCGCCGCGGCGGCAGCCGGGCGCCGCGGCTGCGGGTGCAGGTGACCAATCTCTTCGACCAACGCGAGGCCTGGCCCGGTGGCTACAGCTACCTGTACTTCACCCGTGCCGCGGGCGCCGAGTCGCTCGACGGCACGGCGTACTACTACCCGCTGGCCACGCGCAGCGTGTACGCCACGGTGGAGGTGAGGTTCTAGGGAAGAAGACAGAAGACAGAAGACAGAAACAGAATGGAGAAGCAGGAAGGGAGCACGCGGTCACGCCCAACGGCCGAACGGCCGCGAGCCGAACGGCCTGCTTCCGCCGGACGTCCGATAGCCGAACGGCCGAATGGCCCTTCGTAACCGTGAACCGTGAACCCTGAACCGTGAACCTTGAACTGATCGAACCCCTGGCCGTCCTGACGGGCATCGCCGGCGTATGGCTGACCGTGCGGCAGCGCGTCTGGTGCTGGCCGGTCGGCCTCGTCAGCGTCACGCTCTTCGCGGTGCTGTTCTTCCGCGCCCGGCTGTACGGGTCGGCGGGGCTCCAACTGGTGTACGCCGCGCTCAGCCTCTACGGCTGGTACGCGTGGCGGCACCCCACGGACGGTGGCCGCGACCTGCGCGTCACCCGCACGCCCGCGCGGTGGTGGCCGGTCCTGGCACTCGCCGGCGTCGCAGGCGCGTTGGTGCTCGGGGTGATGCTGCGTGATCGCACCGATGCCGCCCTGCCGCTCGTCGACGGTGCGACCACGGCATTCAGCCTGATCGCGCAGTGGATGACCACGCGCAAGTGGATCGAAACCTGGATCCTCTGGGTCGGTGTGGATACTGTCTACGTGGGCATGTACGCGTCGCAGGGGCTCTACGCCACGGCGGGCCTCTACGTGGTCTTCCTCGTTCTTGCCGTGATCGGCTATTTCGAATGGCGGCGCTCGATGCACCCGCCGGCGCGAGACGCGATGTCATGAGGGACGAGCCGCTACTCCGTCGCGTGGTGGCCATCGGGCCCGAGAGCACGGGCAAGACGTGGCTCGTACGCGCCTTGTCCGAGCAGGTCGGCCTGCCGTGGTCGACGGAATACGCCCGGGCGTTTGTCGAGGCGCACCCGCGGCCCGTCGTGTTCGACGACGTGGACGCGATCGGCCGCGGGCAACTGGCGGGTGAAGATGCCGCGATTCGAGTGGCGCGCCAGGCTGGCGCCGCGTGCGTGCTGCACGACACTGACCTCGTCAGCACGGTCGTGTACAGCCGCCACTACTACGGCGATTGTCCGGCGTGGATCGAGCCGGCTGCCCGCGCGCGCCTCGCCGACCTGTACCTGCTTCACGACATCGACGTCGACTGGCAGGAGGACGGCCACTGCCGCGTGGAGCCCGAACGGCGCGTCGAGCTCTTCACCCGGTTCCGCGAGACCCTCGCCGCCCTCGATGCGCGCGTGGTGCTCGTCAGCGGTGACTGGGACACCCGCCGGGCCACGGCCTCCGCGGCGATCGCTCCATGGGTGTCAGGCCAGGACTCCGGTCGGCCGTTCGACGGAAGCAGGCCGTTCGGCTATGGGCCGTTCGGCCGTTCGGCGTGACAGCGTGATCCCTTCTTGCTTCTTGATTCTTGCTTCTGACACGCTCCCACGCCCCGGGCCCCAGGCCCTCGGGCCGGCACGGCCGCTCCCGAGCCGGACGTACGTAGTGCAGGGCTTTAGCCCTGCCGGGACCTGCCGTGGACGCTCGGGCCGGCACGGCCGCTCCCGA
>CAYNDV010000274.1:0-3766 GCA_964396055.1 uncultured Vicinamibacterales bacterium
GGGAACTCTGCCAGCACATCCCGCCCCGACTTCGTCAGCGTCGACGGGCTCGCCACCACCTCGGCGCCGTAGGTCCGCATCATGATGCGGCGGTACGGCTTCAGGTCGTAGCTGTTGCGCACCATGTAGACCATGCACTCCATGCCCATCAGCCGGCACGCACACGCCAGCGAGCTGCCCCACTGGCCCGCGCCGGTTTCGGTGGCCAGCCGTTTCACGCCCTCCTGCTTGTTCATCCACGCCTGCATCAGGGCGGTATTGAGCTTGTGGCTGCCCACCGGGCTCACATGCTCGGACTTGTAGTAGATCTTCGCCGGCGTCTGCAGGAACTCCTCGAACGCGCGCGCCCGGTACACGGGACTCGGCCGGTAGAGCCGGTAGATGTCGCGCACCTCGTCCGGGATCTCGATGAACCGCTCCTGCGACACCTCCTGCAGGATGAGCCCCATCGGGAAGATGGGCGCCAGCGCCTCGGGGCCGATGGGCTCGCGCGTGGCCGGGTGCAGCGGCGGCGGCAGCGGCGTCGGCAGGTCGGCCGCGATGTTGTAGAAGTGGGTCGGGATCTCGGACTCGGGCAGCGTGATCTTCGTGTCGGTCATCGTCGAACCTCGTTCGCGGGCGGAGCCGCCGCCTTCCGGTTGGTGAGGGCCACGTCGGCGGAGAGGGTCACGCCGCGCGCGGGCAGGCAGATGGTGTTGTCGCAGGCCTGGAACGTCACCTCGAGCCCCAGTCGGTGGGTGCCGGCCCTGGCGTCCGTGGCGGCCCGCACCGGAAGCCGCAACTCCGCGTGATGGGCGTAGAAGGCCGTCTCCTGGCCGAAGTTGGGGTCCATGTCGCGTTCGGGCTCCGGCGCCTCGAGGGGGCCGGCCGCCGTGAAGACCGGGCCGGGGGCGACCGCGATCCGCAGGGGCCGCGGACCCTCGCCGGCGTCGCCGGCCGCATACACGTGCCAGCCGTCTTCGATCGTGGCGGTCACCACGGCCACCACCGTGGCGCCAGGCGTCGTCGACGACGGCTCGACGGTGAGGGTCCAGGTGACGGGCTGGGGCGCGGCCTGCTGGTTGGCCGCGGCGGAGGCGGCACCGGCACAGGTGAGGATCAGCACGAGCGCCGGGGCGAGGGCACGGTGATGCATGACACCGTATGCTACACGACGAGGCCGGGGAATCCGTCGGGCGAATCGCAGACGATTCGTAGATATCCAGAAAGCGGGGGCCGCGCGACGCGCGTATATCAACAGCAGCAGATGATCAGCGGGCTGCTAATTATTCAGCACGATGCTAGATTCTTAGCAATCATGGCGCCGCCGGCGCCCCTGGAGTGTCCTCGATGTGCCGTGTGCCTGCTGCCGCCATCCTGTCAGTTCTGTGCGCCGTCCCGCCGGCGTCGGCCCAGGTCCCCGCCGTCCAGGCCCAGCCGGGGCCGACGGCGGTGCCGCCCGCTGCCCGTTTCACCGTGGCGCGCGCCACCGGCCCGATCCGCATCGACGGCGTCCTCGACGACGAGGCCTGGCGCGTGGCAGTCGTGATGCCCCTGCCCTACGAATGGTCGCCCGGCGACAACGTGCCGCCCCCCGTCCGGACCGAGTGCCTCATCACTTACGATCGCGACAACCTCTACGTCGCCTTCCGCGCGTTCGATCCTGACCCGCCGCAGATCCGGGCGCACCTGATGGATCGCGACGACACCGACACGCTCATCCAGGACGACCATGTCGGGTTCATGATCGACACGTTCAACGACGAGCGCCGCGCCTTCCAGTTCCGCGTGAACCCGCTCGGGGTGCAGGCCGACGCGATCTTCGGCGAGCAGGACGGCGTCGAGGATTTCTCGTGGGACATGATCTGGGACACGGCCGGCCGCATCACCGCCGAGGGCTACACCGTCGAAGCCGCCCTGCCGTTGAAACAGCTCCGGTTTCCCGGGGGCGGCGGCCGGCAGACGTGGGGCGTCGAGGCGTTCCGGTCCTACCCGCGCAACGTCCGGCACCGCCTGTCGTCGCGGTACACCGACCGCAACAACGCGTGCGTCCTCTGCCAGGAGAACAAGGTGGACGGGTTCGAGGGGCTCGAGCCGGGCCGCAACATCGAACTCGATCCGACGGCCACATCCAGCCGGACGGACACCCGCGAGGCGCCTGACGATCCCGGGCTCACGCGGGGCGACCTGGACGCGTCGGCGGGCCTGACGGGCCGCTGGAGCGTGTCGCCGAACTGGACCGTCAACGGCACGGTGAACCCCGACTTCTCGCAGGTTGAGGCCGACGTCGCGCAGCTCGACGTCAACACGCGCTTCGCGCTCTTCTACCCGGAGAAACGCCCGTTCTTCCTCGAGAGCATCGACACGTTCACCACGCCGATCCAGGCCGTGTTCACGCGCACCGTGGCCGACCCCTATGCCGGCGGTAAGCTCACCGGCAAGCAGGGCCCGCACCTCGCCGGCGTGTTCGTGACGCAGGACCGCCTGAACAACCTCCTGTTCCCGGCCAACGAAGGGTCCGACTCGACGACGATCGATGACCCCGTGACGGGAACCGTCGGACGGTACCGTCTCGATGTGGGCAGGGGCTCCACGGTTGGCGGCCTGTACTCCGGGCGCGAAGGCGGCGACTACTTCAACCGGCAGGCGGGAGCCGACACCTTCATCCGCCTCAACCCGTCTGACTCCATCCGGTTCCAGTACATCCACAGCGAGACCCGGTATCCGGACGAGGTGTCCCGCGACTTCGCGCAGCCCGTCGGCGTGTTCGGCGGCGATGCGTGGACCCTGCAGCTGCAGCATTTCACGCGCCACTGGATTGCCTTCGGATCGTTCGACTCGTACAGCCCGGGCTTCCGGAGCGATTCGGGCTTCGTCCCCCAGGTCGACCTGCGGATGTTCAACGGCCAGGCGCAGCGCCGTTTCCGGCGGGGCGGCCGGTCGTGGTTCAACCTGCTCGACCTCGGCGTGCGCGGCTGGCGTGGCACCACCCACGACTGGGACCTGCGCGAACAGACCGTGGCGGGCTTCATCAACTACCAGGGCCCCTACCAGTCGCTGTTCGTCTTCAACATGCCGCGCGACGTCATCGTCTACGGCGGTCAGCGGTACGAATTCTGGCGGCCGAACCTGACGTTCGGTCTCAAACCCACGGGCGACGTGAACGTGGAGGCCTTCGCCCGGTTCGGCGGGGGCGTGGACTACACCAACGGGCGGGCCGCCACCGAGGTCTTCCAGCTCGGCACCGCGTTCGAGTACCGCCCGGTGACCCGCGTGAACCTGCGGCTGACCTACGACCTCGAGCGGCTATCGGTGGACGGCGGCCGGCTGTACCAGGCCAACCTGACGCAGATGAAGGCCATCTACCACCTGAACGTCCGCACGTTCGTGCGCGCCATCCTCCAGTACACCGACATCGCGCGCGACGAACACCTCTACCTGATGCCGGTCTCCGGGACGTCGCGGCGGCTGTTCCAGCAGTACCTCTTCTCGTTCAAGCTGAACCCGCAGACGGTGCTCTTTGCCGGCTATTCGGACAACAGCGCCGGCAGCGGCGCGTCGCACCAGTCGATCGACCTGCGGCGGCAGAACTGCACGTTCTTCATCAAGCTGGGCTACGCGTGGGTGCTCTGAGGGGCGTGGGGCGTGGGGCGTGGGGATTGTGGTTCACACGTAGAAGCAAGAAGGGATCACACTGTCACGCTGATGGAGACCGGCCGGGCACGGCTGCGAACGAGCCGTACGCCCGTAGTGCAGGGCTTCAGCCCTGCCAGTCACGTCCGGCTGA
>CAYNDV010000275.1:0-3756 GCA_964396055.1 uncultured Vicinamibacterales bacterium
GAGGTGCTGTCGATCCAGCTCCGGGCAGCCGGGTTCGGCGTCGTCCAGGTGGCCGAGGGTGACAAGGTGGTGGACGCGGCGCGCCAGCACCGGCCCGACCTCATCCTGCTGGACGCCAACCTGCCCGGCCTCGACGGCTATTCGGCGTGCCGCCTGCTGAAGGCCGACCCCGAGCTGGCCGGGACGCCGGTGGTGTTCACCACCGTCCGCTCGAAGGCCGACGACAAGGCGGTGGGCCTGCTCCTGGGCGCCGACGAGTACCTGACCAAGCCGCTGGACTTCGCCGAGTTGATCCTGCGCGTCTCCCTGCTGCTCGAACGCCGGGCCGCGCGCGCGGCCGCCGTGCCACCAGCCGCCACCGCTGGCGACACCGGCGCGGCGGCACCGGCCTTCCCGCCGCCGGCGGCCGACGGCGCGGACCTGGACTACGAGAGTTTCGTCGCCGTCGCGCGCGAGCACCTCACGCGCTCGGCCGCGGTGCTCGCCCTCGTCCGGGTGCCCGAGCCGCGCCTGATCGAGACCTACAACGCCCTGCGCGCCGAGTTGCGGCGACGCGACATCGTGGCCTGCTACGACCCGGCCCACCTCGTGCTGCTGATGGACGACATGCCGCCGGCGAAGGCGTCGGACCGGCTGGCGGACATCATCACCGCCCTCGGGCCCGGGCGGCCGCTGCGGTTCCATGTCGGGCTGGCGCACGCCCCGGCCGCCGACACGAAGGTCTTCGAGCACCTGCTGGGCGAGGCGGACGAGGCCATCGCCGCGGCGCGGCACCGCGGCGTCATCGTCGCCCTCGCGGGCGAGGCGCCGCCCGCGCCAGACGCGGCGCGCACGCGGGGCCGGGTCGTGATTGCAGACGACGATCCGGAGGTGACGCGGCTCATCGACACGCAGTTGCGCGCGGCGGGCTTCGTCACCGTGCTCGCCCAGGACGGCGCCACGGCCATCGAGGCCGTGGAAACGGGCCGTCCCGACCTGGTCATCGTGGACATGATGATGCCGCGCATGACCGGCATCGACGTGCTGGCGCGGCTGCGCACCATGCCGGAGCGGCCGCCGACGATCGTGCTGTCGGCGCGCGGACGCGAGCAGGACATCACGCGCGCCTTCGCCCTGGGCGCCGACGATTACGTCACCAAGCCGTTCAGCCCCCAGGAGCTGCTTGCGCGCATCGAACGGCTTCTGCGCTAGGGGACGCAGGGCCCGTAACTAGCCTCTAGCCTCTAGCCTCTAGCCTCTAGCCTCTGATGACAGAGATCGCCGCCCTCTTCGTGGCCGTCCTGCGGCCCTTCCTGCTGGTCAGCTCCCTCGCGCTGGCCGGTCTGCTGGTCTTCCTGATCGTCCAGCGCGGGGTCGACGAGCTGCAGTTCCGCTGGCGGCAGCGCGTGATGGCGCGGCACCGCGCCGAGGTGGACGCGCTGCTGGGGCCCGAGCCGTCCGAGACCGCCATCATCGCTCTCGCGAAGGCCCCGCGCGCGCACCGGCCGGTCATCGAGGCCATGCTGCTGAGGCCCCTGGCCGTCGCCACCGGCACTGTCGTCGAGCAGTTGCGCCAGGCGGCGAGGGTCATCGGCCTGGTCGATGAGTGGGCCCACCGCCTCGGCGATCGCCGCTGGTGGGTGCGTGCCGACGCGGCGCGGGCCCTGGGCCTGGTGCGCGAACCGCGGGCACTGGCGGCGCTCTTCCACACCCTGGACGACGACCACGAGGAGGTGCGGGCCGCGGCCGTCGAGGCCCTGGGCCTCATCGGCCACCCGCACGCGATTCCGGCGCTGCTCGCTCGCCTGGCGGACCAGTCGCGCCACCAGCGGGCCCGCATCATCGAGGCGCTGCGCGAGTTCGGCGATGCGGCCACGCCACAGCTGGTGGCCCACGTCGCCACTCACCCCGACGATGCCGTGACGATTGCCGACGTGCTCGGCCTCATCGGCGGCACCGCGGCCGTCGAATCGCTGCAGGCCTGGGCCCTCGACGAACGGCCCGACGTGCGGGAGGCGGCGTTCAGGGGCCTGGGCTCCATCGGTCTCGATCGTGCCGGCATCGGGCTGGCGCGCCACGCCCTCGACGACCCGTCGACGGAGGTCCGCGCCGCAGCGGCCAGGGCTCTGGGCCGCGTGCGTTGCCAGGAGGCGGCCGCCGACCTGGCGCGCCGTCTGGACGACGAGTGGATCGTGGCGGCCAGCGCGGCCGATGCCCTGCGCCGCCTCGGCCGGCCAGGCCTGGAACGGCTCGAGGCCCGCGCCAACGAGACGGGATACGCGGGAGACCTGGCGCGCCAGATGGTCTGGGAACAGGGGCGCTGATGCGCCAGTGGACCGTCGCCCTGCTCGCGGCCTTCGACCTGGTCCTGCTCGCCTACTTCCTGGTGATCAACACCATCTACCTGGTCTTCTCGGCGGTCGCCTACGTCAAGCTGCGCCACCACCGGCGGCGCTGGACCGCGCGCGAACTGGGCGCCGTCATGCGCTCGCCAGCCACGCCCGGCATCTCCGTGCTCGTGCCGGCGTTCAACGAGGCCGCCAACGTCGTCGAGAGCGTGCGCTCGCTGATGTTCCTGAACTACCCTCAGTACGAGGTCATCGTCGTCAACGACGGGTCCACCGATGACACGCTGCGGCTGCTGGTGGACGCCTTCGACCTGGTGCGCGCGCCAGCGAGCCACAACCAGGTGGTGGGCACGGCGGCGGTGCGCGGGGTGTACCGGTCGATCCTGGGCCAGGAACTGACGGTCATCGACAAGGAGAACGGCGGCAAGTCCGACGCGATCAACGCCGGCCTGAACGCGGCCCGGTACCCGCTCCTGTGTGTCATCGACGCCGACTCCGTGCTCGAGGAGCACTCGCTTACGCGCGCCGTGCTGCCGTTTATCGAGAACCCCCGCACCATCGCCGTCGGCGGGATCATCCGCCTGGCCAACGGCTGCACCGTGGACCACGGGCGCGTGGTGGACGTCGGCCTGCCGTCCAGCCACCTTGCCCGCTTCCAGGTGGTGGAGTACCTCCGCGCGTTCCTCGCCGGCCGGGTGGCGCTGTCGGAAATCAACGGGCTGATGATCATCTCGGGGGCGTTCGGCGTCTTCGACCGCGAGGCGGTGGTGGCGGTGGGCGGGTTCCGGCAGGACACGGTTGGCGAAGACATGGAGATGGTGACGAAGCTCCACCGCCACTTCCGGCAGGCGCGCCGCCCTTATCGAATCGTGTTCCAGCCCGATCCGGTCTGCTGGACCGAGGCCCCGGAGCGGCTCGACAGCCTGGCCCGGCAGCGCGACCGCTGGCAGCGGGGCACGCTGCAGGTCTTGCGCATTCATCGCGGGATGCTGTTCAATCCCCGGTACGGCGTCCTGGGGTGGCTGGTGGTGCCCTATTACGTGGTGTTCGAGGGCGTCGGGCCGATAATTGAGTTGTTGGGGTACGCGGTCACCATCCTGGGGGCCTCGTTCGGCCTCATCGACTGGTCGTTCGCCCGGCTGCTGTTCCTGGCGGCCGTGGTGTACGGGGCCCTCATTTCGCTGGCGTCCGTCATCCTGGAGGAGGCTTCGTTCCGGCGGTACCCCCGCCTGCGGGACCTGCTCACGCTGGCGGCCTACGGCGTGCTCGAGAACTTCGGGTACCGCCAGTTGACCACCTGGTGGCGGGTGAGGGGCGTGGTGCGGTTCCTGCGGGGCCGGCAGGACTGGGGCCGGATGACGCGGAAGGGGTTCGGGGGCGCGGGGGCTGGAGGCTAGAGGCCAGAGGCTAGAGGCTAGAGGCTAGAGGC
>CAYNDV010000276.1:0-3722 GCA_964396055.1 uncultured Vicinamibacterales bacterium
GCGCGGCAAGAGAGGGACGCAGAGCGGTCACCGGTCACAGCCGCCGCGGCTGATCCCGTGAGGCAGTGGGTTGATTGCGCCCTCACCAGAGAGAAACGCTGCTTGGAAGGAAACCGAACACCAGCAGGACGGTCAGCGGACCTCGAGCATCACCAACGACAGGCGGACGTCACGCGCCCGAGATCCCACCGCCCGCCATGACGGCCGTCGTATCCCCCGCATCGCCTGGGCGGCCGTCAGGCCAGCGGGCCGACTTCCGCCTCGACGGCGTCCAGAATCGCCCCCGACCGCACCAGCGCCTTCATCGCGTTGTGATCGTTGAAGAGGGGCCGGTCAGCCTCGAGGTGCGTCACGTGGCGGCGGATGACCGCCCGGGCCGCGGCCGTGCCGGCCCCGGGCGTGAACGTGCGGAAATCGAGCGCCTGGGCCGCGGCCATGAACTCGATCCCGAGCACGCCGCTCGCGTTGTCCAGGATCTGGCCGTTCTTGAGGGCCGTGTTCATGCCCATCGAGACGAAGTCCTCCTGGTCGGCCGCGGCGGGAATCGACTGGATCGACGCGGGCATCGACAGGATGCGCTGCTCGACGATGAGGTGGTCGGCCGTGTACTGGCTGAGCATGAGCCCGGAATAGAAGCCGGGGTCGTGGGCGAGGAAATCCGGCAGGCCGGCCGAGAGCGCCGGATTCGTGAGGCGGTTCAACCGCCGCTCCGACAGCACGCAGACCATCGTGATGGCCGCGCCGGCCATGTCCATCGGCAGCGCGACGGGCGTACCCTGGAAGTTCGCGCCGGTGAGCGTCAGGTTCTGATCCGGCACGAAAATCGGGTTGTCCCCCACGCCGTTCAGTTCGATCTCGACCTGCGTGCGCGCCCACGCCACCGCGTCGCGGGCCGCGCCAATCACCTGGGGCGTCGAGCGCATCGAGTAGGCGTCCTGCACCTTGGTCTTCATCCGGCCGGTGGCCAGGTCCGAGCCCGCCAGCACCGCGCGGATGTTCTGCGCCGACGCCATGGCGCCCGGGAACCCGCGCAGTTCGTGGATCGTGGCGTGGTACGGCTTGAGATTCCCCAGCAGCGCCTCGATCGACATGGCTGCCGCGATGTCGGCCTGCGTGAGCCAGCGCCGCATGTCGTGCACGTGCAGCGCGGATATCGCCGTGAGCAGGTTCGATCCGTTGATGGCGGCCAGCCCGTCGCGCGCCTGCAGGCCCGGCACGGGAATGCCCGCGCGCCGCATCGCCTCGGCGCCCGGCAACCGCTCGCCCTGGTAGAACGCCTCGCCCTCGCCCATCAGCAGCAGCGCGGCCTGCGCCATCGGCGCCAGGTCGCCGCTCGCGCCCACCGACCCTTTCTGGCAGACGACGGGTGTGACGCCCCGGTTGAGCATTTCGACCATCGTCAGGGTGATCTCGGGACGGCATCCGGAGTTGCCGTGCGCGTGCACGTTGATGCGGCCCGCCAGCGCCCCGCGCACGTGCTCGATCGGCGCCGGTTCGCCGATGCCCGCCGCATGGTTGTAGACGAGGTAGCGCTGGAACTCGGTCACCTGCGCGTCGCTCAGGATCTTCTCCGAGAACTCGCCGATGCCCGTGTTGGTGCCGTACATGATCTCCCTGGCCGCCAGCTTGGCCTCGAGCATGACCCGGCACACGCGAATACGTTCGAGGGCCTCCGGCGCCAGTTCGACGCGTTCACCGTGGCGGGCAATCCGGACAAGGCCTTCGATCGTGAGGTGCGAGCCATCGAGGACGACGGGCATGGGAAGACTCCGGGGAACGGGGAAGGCCGTTCGGCCATAGGCCGTTCGGCCGTTCGGCCAGGCACGGGCCGTTCGGCCGTCAGGCCGTTGGCCCTTCGGCGTTGCTCAGGGCCACCCCGAGCTGCGTCGAGGGGTGGGCCAGCCGGCACATGGTATGCCGTCGGTGACAGCGGGGTAAAGGGCGCTACTGCGGGCCGAGCGGGTACAGCGCCTCGATCGCCTCGAGGTACCGGCGGGTTTCGCCGAACAGGGGCCGTTCGCCGCGGATGACCTGGTTGGCGTGAGTGGGCCCCGCGTTGTAGGCGATGAGCGCGTGGCGGACGTCGCCGTAGGTGCGCAGCAGCCCGGCGAGGTACGCGATGCCGCCCCGGATGTTGTCGACGGCGTCGTGGCGGTCGACGTTCAGCATGGCGGCGGTTCGCGGCATCAACTGCATCAGGCCCGCCGCGCCCCTGGCCGAGGTGCTGGCATGGTCCCAGCCGGATTCGCGTTCAATGATGGCCGCCACCAGTTGCGGGTCCACCGCGTACGCGTCAGCGTAGTGGCGGACCCACGCCTCCAGGTCGGCCGGCACGACGCGGCCGGGCGTAAGCCGCGCCAGCCTGGCCTCGGCCGTCACGGGCCGGCTCGGCAACGCGGGGATGGCGCGCGCCAGGACCGCATCGAGACTGGTGGAACGCCCGCGGCCGGTCAGGCCCCGCGCGAACTCGGCGTCGATCTGGGCGCGGCTGGCCTGGCCGAGCAGGATGAGCGCGACATCGCGCGCCGAATACCCGACGAGCGCCAGGCGGTACGCCAGCCGATCGCGCGCCGCGGTGCCCGGGCTGCACGGCACGCCGGCGTCGGCCCCGGTGGCCAGCGCCTCGATCAGGTGTTCCTCAGCCGCCCCCGCACCAGGTGGGAGATGCGCGAATCCCAGGACGGCCGTCGCCGCCCGCTCAAAGTGGATCCAGGCGGCAGAGGCGTCGGCGGCCCCGGCGCCCGGCCGCTCGGCGGCCGGTACCCTTGCGTACAGGGTCCGCAGACCGTCGAAGGCCGTCGCCCGGCACAACAACGCCGGACTGTCGGTCGGCGCCTGAGGGGCGGCCGCCGCCGGTACGGCAGCCACCACGGCCACCAGAACCGTTCCCGCACGCCACGCCCGGTTGAAATAACGAATCGTCTCGCGACTCCGGAGTCTGGGGGACACGTCCCCACCCGGGAGAATGCACGAGGTGTGCCGCGCGCGACGCGGGCGGGTCTGCCGACAATCTCGCGTGGACAGGCCGAAAAACTCCCGCCGAAGCCCCGCCCGGTGTCCGGCTTCGGCCGGACCTCAGCCGGACGTGTCGCGGCGCCGACACGTCGGCGTCCCGTGCGTTCCGACAGCCGGGCGATAGCCGGAAGCCCCGGAACCAGGCGTCAGACGATGAGTCCGCTGCTGCCGGCCATTGCGCTGACCGCCGTCCGCACGAACGTGTCTTCGTCGCGGGCGCCGAGAATCTCGACCGTGTCGTTCACCACCGTCTTGGGCACGCCGCTCACGCGGTACTTGCGCACGAGGTCCGGGAACTCACTGGCCTCGACGATGATCGAGGTCACCAGCGGGCTTGCCACCGCCATCCGGTTCGCCAGGCTGACCGCCCGGGGACAGTGGGGTCACGTGGGCGTGACGAACACCTGGACGCGCAGCGGCGAGGTCAACTCGGCCAGGGCGGCCAGGCTGTCGGCCGAGAACCCGGATTCCCCGCTCGACGCGACCTGGACCGCGTCGAGCAGGGACATGAACTCGTACCCCGAGGGAATGCCGAAGAAGCGGATGCCGTAGTCCTGCTGACCGATGACGGCAATGGCCGGTACGCGGTCGATCCCGAGCGCGGCAGCCTGGTCCTGTTCCAGCAGGAAGTTGTGCTCCTCGACGCTCAGCTTGTCGCTGAGGGCCGCCACCTCGTCGAGGATCTGTTTCGTGGGCTCGCAGGTGTC
>CAYNDV010000277.1:0-3623 GCA_964396055.1 uncultured Vicinamibacterales bacterium
GGCGGCGGCCGAGTGGGGGGATGGTAGCACGGGGACCGGTACAGACGAACGGGGCGGCCCCCGCGAAGGGAGCCGCCCCGTTTCTGAGCCGGGCCGGGGCCGTCCCCAGCCTCTAGCCTCCAGCCTCTAGCCTCCAGCCTCTAGCCTCTAGCCTCTAGCCTCTAGCCTCTACCACGTCACCCGCACCCCGAAGCGGATGACGCGCGGTGCCACGACACCGGAGATGTTGTTGGCGTTGGTGGCGTTCTGCTGGCGGCGGTACGCCAGGATCGTCCCGGCGTTCGTCAGGTTGAATACGTCCATGCTCGGGATGGCGCGGACGCCGGAGAACGTGAACGGGCGCTCGATCTTGAAGTCGATCGTCTGGAAGTTCGGCAGACGCACGTCGCCGAGCGGATCCAGGAGCACCTGCGCCGTGCCGGCCGCGAAGGCGCGGGACGGGGTCAGGATGGACTGCGGGAACGGATAGCCCTGGCGGGCGTTGTAGTTCACGGCCAGGTTGATCTCGAGCGGCGCCGTGTACATCGCGCTCGCCTTGAACAGCCACTTGGCGTTCGTGAAGACGTTGTCGATGCCGCTGCCGCCCGACTCGGGCGCGTACTGGGCGCCGTTGAGCTGGGCGATGTTGGTCGGATCCTCGTAGGCGGCCGGCGAGTCCCAGTAGTCCTTCGCGTTGTTGTAGGCGTAGCTGACGTTCGCCATCCAGCGGTTGGCGTACCGCTTGCGCATGGTGAACTCGAAGCCGTTGAAGTCGCGGTACCGATCCGGGATGTTCGTCCGGATCCGGAGCGTCTCGAGCTGACGGATCGGCTGGTAGTACGTCACCTCCGTGCAGCGCGCGCTGGTCTGGGGGCAGGCGCTCGCCGCCGGCGTGTACTTCACGGCCGTGTAGTCGGCGCTGGTGACCTGCGGGCGGTCGTCCCACAGGAACTGGTCGTACTTGCGCCAGATGTAGCTGGCGCCCACGCCGATGCCCATGCCGAGCTCGTGGTCGATGCCGACGATGAACTCCTGGGTCCGATCGTTCTTGATGTTGGTGTCCAGCTTGTTGGCGGTCTGCACGACCGAGGGGTTGAACGGATCGTAGTTGCCCCCGTAGGTCAGGATCCGCGTGTAGTCGAGTTCGTTGCCCGAGACGATCTTGTCGCCGTTGAGGTCGGTCCACGGGAAGCCGATCACCGCCTCAGTGACGGGGTTCAGGATGCCCGTCAACCCGCCGGGAGCCAGCTGGCCGTAGTACATCGCCCACGAGGCGCTCACGACGCTCTTGCCCTGGCCGGTCACGTCGTAGGTCAGGCCCACGCGCGGCGAGAAGTCGTTCCAGACCACGCCGCTCTCGGCGCCGCCGAACGTGGCCGCTGGCAGCCACTGCGGCGCGAACGGGTGGGCCGGCACCTCGGAGGCTTCGGCGCTGTCCTGCTGGCGATCCCAACGCAGCCCGAGCTTCAAGGTGAGGTTGTTGCGGGTGAACGTGTCCTGGATGTAGGCCGCGTAGGTGTCGAGGCCGTACTGGGTGATCGAGTCGCGGTACAGGTACGCCTCCGATGCGACGCCGCTGCGGAACCGCGCGATCGTGTTGCCGCCGCGGTGCACCTCGGAGTGGGCCGGCGCCTGGCGCCAGCGGAAGCCGAACTTGAAGGCGTGGTCGCCGCCCAGCGTGCCGGGCAGGAAGTAGCTCAACGTGGTGTCCAGGCTGTGCGTCGGACGGATGTACGGGCCCGAGCGCTGATACGACCGTCCCCAGAGGCCGGACGAGATCTCAAAGGTCGGCTGGATGTCGTTCTGGGCCTGATCCTGGAAGTCCAGGATGAAGTTGTTGCCCAGGTGCGCCCACTGCACGTCGAGCAGGAGCCGGTCGCTGAAGATGTGCTGGTCGCCGGCCTTCCACAGCGGCGAGGGACCCACGTCCCAGCCCCACTTGCCGTATTCGCTGGTGACGGCGCGCTGGACGAAGGTCGTCTCGGGCGGGCGCGTGTCGGACGCGTCGCGGGCGTTCTTCGACTTTTCCGCCCAGGTGTTCTGGAACGAGAACTTGTTGCTGCTGGTGACCGCCCAGTTGAGCTTCAAGTTGTAGTTGTTCAGCTTCGTGCCGTCCGTGCCGAGGCAGGCGCGCACGTCATCGGTGGCGATCGGCGCCAGCGGGTCGGCCGCGAGCGCGGCCTTGATCGCCTGGCACTCCGCCGTCGGCAGGTAGAAGCCGACGATGCCGGCTTTGATGTCGTTCTTGCCGTAGCTGCCCCAGTACCACAGCTTGCCCTTCATGATCGGGCCGCCAACTTCGAAGCCGTAGTCCTTGATGTTCTGGATGGGGGCACCGGATCCGGCCCGGGCCTTCTTCATGTCATCCGTGATGTTGTCGGCCTGGAACTTGTCGTCGGTGATGTAGAAGCGGCCCGACCCGCGGAACTTGTCGCCGCCGCTGCGGGTCACCATGTTGATGCCCACGCCGCCGGTCTGCTGCGATGCGTCGGCGCCGCCCGTCACGACCTGCATCTCTTCGAGCATGTCGAAGTCGTAGTAGATGGGTGACGCGCCGGTGGCCGACATGTCGGTGATGTCCACGCCGTCAATCGTCCACTTGTTGTTGCCCGTGGACGACCCGCGCGAGATATAGCCCGACTGCTGCCCGGACTGCGACCCGCCGACGTTGGCGCGGTCCATCGTGATGCCGGGTGTCTGCTCGAGGATGACCCACGGATCGCGGGCCGACGGAATGCTCTGCAGCATCTCGCGGTTGAACGTGGCCTGCGTGCCCGTCTCCGTCGTGTCCACCACCGGGTTCTCGCCGGTGACCGTGATGGTCTCCTGGACCGTCGAGATCTCCATCGTCTGGTGGACGTCGAGCGTGGAGTTGATGGTGACCCGGAGCCCCTCCTTGACCACCGTCTTGAAGCCGGCCAGTTCGAACTTCACGGCGTACACGCCGATAGGGATGCGCGGAAACAGGTACGTGCCCGTTTCCGACGTCACCGCGGTCTCGGGGGCCATGGAACCCGTCAGGGTGACCGTGACGCCCGGCAGCACCGCCGCCGAGTTGTCGGTGACCTTGCCCGTGATTGTGCCCGTCTGCTGGGCGAATCCGGGGGCCACGCTCGCGATTGTCAGCAGAATCGCGAGACAGACGATCCGCGAAGGCTTCATGCAGTCCTCCTCACTTAGGTCTGAAGCCAGACGAACAGACTGAGATGCCCGATGCCCGGTCGGGCTTGCAGGTAGTGTGCCGATGGTTGTATTCCAGAAACCTTCGCGAATACAACAAAAAAAGTACGAACGAGCGTTCGTATCCAAAAAAACTAAGGCGGGGCTTCGCCTGGCCGGAGATCGGCTACAGAACGAACGTTCGGTTGTGTCGTGAACGGGCATTCGCCAGCGCCTGGCGACTCAGACCTTCCGAACACCGATACCCGGTGTGGAGACCGGGTCTGGAATCCCGGTCTGGCATCAGGGGCGGGGAGGCTGCGCCACCAGCCGGGCCAGATCCGCCAGCGTCAACTCCGCCACCGACCCGACCACCAGATCGGCGTCCGACAGGGCGTCGGCCGGGTACGACGAGGTGACCCCCACCACTCGCATCCCGGCGGCGCGCGCCGCGACGATGCCCCAGCGCGAGTCTTCGATCGCGA
>CAYNDV010000278.1:0-2346 GCA_964396055.1 uncultured Vicinamibacterales bacterium
GTCGTCTACCTCGATCCCAAGGTGGCCGTCGGGACGATTATCCGGATGCCCGATGACGGAATCGTACTCGTCCGCCGGGCTATCGAGCCCGGGTACGGGTTGTGGGTCTTCCCTGGTGGCTACATCGATCGTGGGGAAACGCTCGAGGCAGGGGCCATGCGGGAGGCCCGCGAAGAATGCGGCCTGGACATCAGGCTCGACCGCCTGATTGGCGCCTATTCCTACCCGGGCCGGGTCCCCGTTGTCATCGTCTACGCCGCCACCGCCGCGGGTGGCACGATGTGTGCTAACGATGACGAGAGCCTGGAGGTCCGTTCGTTCGCGCCCGACACGATCCCGTGGGAAGAACTGGCCTTCGACAGCACCGTGGCCGCGTTGAAGGACTACTTTGGCCTCGCGGCCGGTAGTTGACGCATCGCGGGCCCAACGGCCTAACGGCCCGTCTTTGCCTCTGCCGAACGGCCTAATGGCCTAACGGCCTAACGGCCTAACAGCCTAACGGCCTAACAGCCTAACCTTGGTGACGTCATGAAGAAGCGTGCAGTTGCGAGAATCGGCGGTGTCCTGGCGGCGGTCCTGCTGGTCACGAGCGCCTGCATCGAACTCAACCGCGTCTCGTCGCCCTCGGCCTCCAGCGACATCATCAAGGCCCTGTCTGCCGGCCTCTGGTCGAGCAACGGGGGCATCAACCCCAGCGCGTGCGGCAACTTCCAGTGGCAGATCACCGAGTTGACGGCGAGCAGCGCAAAGGGCACGTTTGGCGCCACGTGCGCCGGCGGCATCACACTGACCGGCGGGGCTGAAGGCACGCTGAGCGGCAGCCTCCTCAACTGGAAGGCGTCCGGCTCGGCGGGGACACCCGCGGGCGACTGCCCGTTCACCGCCAACGGCACCGCCACCCTCGAGGGCCAGGCCGTCCGCGTCAACTACACCGTGAACACCTGCGTGGGGACGTTCTCGGGATCGGAGTTGTTGAAGAAGTAGACAGAAGACAGAAGACAGAAGACAGAAGACAGGAGACAGAAGGAAGGCGCGTCGCGCCGGTGCCTGTCGATCCGCGATCCCGGGTCTCCGATTCCCGCTACAATCCCCCTCATGGATCCAGCCGTCGACCTGGGTGTGGTGAGGGACTTCGCGACGGCCCTGCTGATTGGCGCCCTGATCGGCACGGAACGCGAGAAACACCTGACGGATAGCGGCCGCAGCAGCATTGGCGGGCTGCGCACCTTCATCCTGATCGCCGAGGTCGGCGCGATGGCCGGCTACCTCGCCCGGGTGATGAGCGCGCCGTGGATTGCGCTGGTCGCCCTCGCCGCCGTCACGGCCGCCGTGGTGGCCGGCTACCTCCGCGAGTCGGTCGTGGACCCCGGCTCGGTCGGCCTCACCACCGAGATCACCGCCATCGCCGCCTGCCTGCTGGGCTCGTTGACCACGATGGGGTTCCAGAACCTCGCCATCGGCCTCGGGGTCGTGACCGCGGCCGTGCTGGCCTACAAGCAGCCGCTGCACGGGCTGGTCGCGAAACTCGGGTGGGACGATGTGTTCGCGGGGCTGCGGCTGCTGCTGGCCACGTTCATCGTGCTGCCGCTGCTGCCCAACGAGGCGCTCGATCCGTGGGGCGCGTTGAACCCGTACAAGATCTGGCTGCTGGTGCTGCTGATCGCCGGCCTCTCGCTGGTCGGCTACGTGGCAACCCGCTGGCTCGGCACCGACCGCGGCGCGGCGCTCACCGGTTTCACCGGCGGCCTGGTGTCGTCGACGGCGGTGACGCTGTCGTTCGCGAAACGCAGCCGCGATGAATCCGGGCGTGGCGTCTCGTACGCCCTGGCGAGCGGCATCCTGCTCGCCTGGGTGGTGATGTGCGTCCGGGTCGTGGTCTTCGCGGCCGTGCTGAACCGGGACATGCTCTGGCCGGTGGCGCTGCCCTTTGCCACGATGGGAGCTGCAGCCGGGCTGATGGCCTGGGTGTTCTACCGGCGCGGCCGCGATGCCGCACCCGGTCTCCCGGATCACCAGTCGGCTGTTCCGCTGAAGAACCCTTTCAGCCTCACCGAGGCGTCCAAGTTCGCCGCGTTCTTCGTCATCGTCATGCTGATCGTGAAGGTGGTCGAAGACCGCTTCTCGGGCCACGGCCTCTATCTGCTGGCAGCCGTGGCGGGATCGACCGAGGTGGACGCGATCACGTTGTCGATGCTCGAGTACGGCCGGAACGCGGGCGCGGACGTGGCCACGGTGGCCATCGTGGTGGCGGCGCTGGCCAACACGGCCGTCAAGTGCGGGATGGCCGTGTTCCTGGGCGGCCCGGCCCTCAAGCGACCGGTGCTCGTCGCCACGGCGGTGTTCGTG
>CAYNDV010000278.1:2446-3576 GCA_964396055.1 uncultured Vicinamibacterales bacterium
ACGCCGGGGTGCGCGTGAGTCTCGGGGCTGCGCGGGGTGAAGAGCTGGCAGCAGTCCTGGTCGGGGATGATGGAGATGTCGTAGGTGCCAATCCGCCTGGCCTCGTCGATGATCTCCTCCTTGTCCATCCCCACGAGCGGCCGCAGCACCGGCATGCGCGTGGCTCCTGCGATGACGGCCATGTTGTCCAGGGTCTGCGACGCCACCTGTCCGATCGACTCGCCGGTGACCAGGGCGCGCGCGCGCGCGTCGCGGGCGATGCGCTCGGCGATGCGCAGCATCATGCGCCGGTAGATCACCACGCGCAGCGGCGACGGCACGGTCAGCACGATCTGGCGCTGCAGCTCGCCGAAGGGCACGAGGTGCAGGCGCGTCCGCATCTGGTAGCGCGTCAGCACCTGCGCCACCTCACGGACTTTCTCCTGCGACGCCCGCGACAGGAACGGGTAGCTGTGGAAGTGCACCAGCACCACCGAGCAGCCCCGCTTCATCAGCCGCAAGGCGGCGACGGGCGAATCGATGCCGCCCGAGAGCAGAGCCGCCACGCGCCCGCTGACGCCGGTCGGCAGGCCGCCGGCACCCTTCACCTTGTCGAAATGGTAGAAGGCCGAATTCTGCAGGAACTCGACACGGACCGTGAGCGCCCCGCCGTCGAGATCCACCTTCCAGCCGCGCGCCTCCTGGATGCGCCGGCCGAGTTCCCGCTCGATCTGCGGAGACGTCATCGGCAGGTTCTTCACCGCGCGGCGCACGCTGACGCGGAAGCTGGGGGTGTCGATGCCCGCCAGGTCGGCCAGCAGGGCGTCGCCCACCGCGGTCACGTCGGCCGGCACGTGGGCCGCCTTCGAGAAGTTGGCCACGCCGAAGACGTGCAGGAGGCGATCGCGGACCTCCGCGTAGTCGGCCTCGGGCTCGAGCACCACCTCGACGCGCCCCATCAGCGCCCGCACGTCGCGCACGCCGAGATCCGAAGTCATCCGGCGAACGTTCCGCACGAGCTTGCTGATGAAGTACGGCCGGTTGCGGCCCTTGAGGGCGATTTCCTGATAGTGGACGATGACGGAATTCACTGGCCTCCTCTAGCCTCTAGCCTCTAGCCTCTAGCCTCTAGCCTCTAGCCTCTAGCCTCT
>CAYNDV010000279.1:0-3574 GCA_964396055.1 uncultured Vicinamibacterales bacterium
AGTGCCGCTGGGCGCGGCGGTGGCGTGGCTGCTCTCGCGGCTGGCCGGCGGGGGACGCCTGACGGACACGCCCGAGCCGACTGGAGTACACTAGACCCTCGCATGGCGACCAGACCCGCACCACGACCGAAACCCCCCGCGGCGCCGCCGCGCGTCCTTGTCTATCTCGCGTCCTGGCTGGTGCCGGGCCTCGGGCACCTGTGGCTCGGCCGGCGCCAGCGAGGCCTGGTCTTCCTCATCGTCCTTCCGGCGATGTTCGTGATGGGCCTGGCGCTGGACGGGCGGCTGTTCCCGTTCCTGTGGACCGAACCGCTGGTGGCCCTCGCGGCGGTGGCCGACGTCGCGGCCGGCCTGCCCTATCTCGCCGCCCGGCTGCTGGGCGCCGGCGCCGGCGAGGCGCAGGCCGTCACCTACGAGTACGGGAACGCGTTCCTGATCACCAGCGGCCTGCTCAACATGCTCGTCCTCATCGACGCGCACGACGTCGCCGCGGGGCGGAAGTAGGACCCATGCTGCAGAGCCATCTGATGCTCATGGTGCTCTATGCGGCGTGCGTCGGCGCGGCCGGCGGCGCGTTGCTCAAAGACGAACCTCGCGAACAGCTGCGGGCCGGCGCGTCCATCTTCGGCAGCCTCGTGGGCGCGGCGCTTCTGGCCGGCTGGATCCTCTACTTCTTCCCGCTGTAGACCGTGTCCGACGCGCCACTGGCGGCTACCGGGGCGGGATCGCCGGACGCCGGCTCCCGCGGGCCGGGCTGGCGCTGGCTCGTGGTGGTCCTCTACATGGCGGGCATCTTTGCCGCGTCGTCGTTCTCGCAGGTGCGCGTGCCCGGGCGCGTGTCGGACAAGGCGCTGCACGGTCTGGCCTACGCCGGGCTGTCCGCCCTCATCGTCTGGGCGCTGGCCCGCGGCGACTGGCGCGCCGTACGGTTCCGGACGGTCGTGGCCGCCGTGGTCGCGTGCGCCGCGTACGGCGTGTCCGACGAGATCCACCAGCTGTTCGTGCCCGCCAGGCAGGCCGATCTGAAGGACCTCGCCGCCGACGTGACGGGCGCCGCGCTGGCGGCCGGCGCCCTGTGGGCGTGGGGTATAATCGCGCGCGGGAGCAGGCAGAACGATGGCGTATGACAACCTGATCGTCGACCGGGACGGCGCGGTCGCGATCGTCACGGTGAACCGTCCGGCGGTGCTCAATGCGCTGAACGTGGCGACCATCGGCGAACTCGACGCGGTCGTCGGCGAACTCGGCGCCGACGACGGCGTGCGCGCGGTGGTGGTGACGGGCGCGGGCACCAAGGCGTTCGTGGCCGGCGCCGACATCACGGAACTGGCCACGCTCGGACCGGACGCTGCGCGCCGCTACGCGCTGGCCGGCCAGCGGGTGTTCACCCGCCTCGAGCGGATGGGCAAGCCGGTCGTGGCGGCCATCAACGGATTCGCCCTCGGCGGCGGCTGCGAGCTGGCCATGGCGTGCACCCTGCGTCTGGCCGCCGAGACCGCCCGCTTCGGACAGCCGGAAGTCAAGCTGGGCCTCATCCCCGGCTACGGCGGCACGCAGCGCCTGCCGCGCCTGGTCGGCCAGGGCCGCGCCCTGGAACTCCTGCTCACCGGCGAGTTGATCGACGCGCGGGAGGCCTGGCGCATCGGGCTGGTCAACCGCGTGGTGGCCCCCGCCGACCTGCTCACCGACGCGCGGGCGCTGGCGGCGTCGCTGGCGGCGGGCGCGCCCGTCGCCCTGCGGTACGTCATGGATGCCGTGAACCAGGGGCTCGAGATGCCGCTGGCCGAGGGGCTCGGCCTGGAAGCCACCCTGTTCGGCCTCGCGGCCTCGACCGAGGACATGCGCGAAGGCACCTCCGCGTTTCTCGAGAAGCGGAAAGCCGTCTTCAAGGGGCGCCCGTGATCTTGACCTCGACGACCGACGCGCGTGGCCTGCGCCTGGCCCTGGTGGTGGCGCGCTTCAACGACTTCGTGACGGATCGCCTGCGGGCCGGGGCGCTCGAGGGACTGCGTGCGGCCGGCGCCGGCGACGGGGACGTGGATGTGCTGAGCGTGCCGGGCGCGTACGAGATTCCGCAGGCGGCCCGGGCGGCGGCGGCGACGGGCCGCTACGACGGCATCGTCTGCCTGGGCTGCCTCATCCGCGGTGAGACGCCGCACTTCGACTACATCTCGTCGGCCGTGTCGCAGGGCATCATGGACGCGTCGCAGGCGACGGGCGTGCCGATGGGGTTTGGCGTCCTCACGACGAACTCGGCCGAACAGGCGCTGGAGCGTGTGCCGCCGGGTCCCGCGAACAAGGGCTGGGAGGCGGCGCTGGCCACGGTGGAGATGGCGAACCTGGTCCGGGCGCTGCGCGAGCCCGGCGGCGGGCAGGAGCCGCGTCTCCCGTGACCGGCGGCCAGCGGCACCGGGCCCGTGAAGCCGCCCTGCAGATGCTCTACCTCTGGGAGGTCGGCCGCCTCAGTCCGGACAGCGTGCCGGTGCCGTACTACGCCGTGATGGCCGACGAGGGCGACCCGCTCCCGGACGGGGCCGCGGCCTTCGCCGAACGGCTCGTGGCGGGTACCGTGGCGCGCCTCCCGCAGGTGGACGCGGCGATCGAGCGGCACGCGCAGAACTGGCGCCTGTCGCGGATGGCGGTCATCGACCGCCTCATCCTGAGGCTGGCCGCCTACGAACTGCTCTTCGAACCCGACACGCCGCCCGGGGTGGCCATCGACGAGGCGCTCGAACTGGCGCGCACCTTCAGCGAGGAGGACGCCGTGCGCTTCGTCAACGGCGTCCTGGACGCGATTCACAAGCACCGCGATGACTGACGACAACGAACTCTACCGGCAGCGCCTGGCCAACATGGCCGAACTCGGCCGACTGGGCATCGACCTCTACCCCCGGACCTTCGAGCGCACCGACACGGTGGCGGCCCTCGTGGCGCAGCACGGCGAACGGGGCCACGACGAACTGGAAGCCCTGCGTCCCGAGACGGTAACGGCCGGCCGCATCCTGGCCATCCGCAGCTTCGGCAAGGCGAACTTCCTGGTGCTCACCGACGGCGAGGGGCGTATCCAGGCCTACATCCGCGCCGACTCCCTGCCCGAGCGGGACTTTGCCGTCTTCCGCCTGCTCGATTTCGGCGACTTCGTCGGCGTGCGCGGCCGGGTGTTCAGGACCAAGACCAACGAGCTGACGATCTGGGCCTCGGGCCTGACGTTCCTGGCCAAGTGCCTGCGGCCGCTGCCCGAGAAGTGGCACGGTCTGCAGGACGTCGAGATCCGCTACCGGCAGCGGTACCTGGACCTCATCGTCAACCCGGACTCGCGCCGCGTCTTCGAGGTGCGCAACCGCGTCATCAAGGCGATCCGGTCCTTCCTCGACGCCCGCGGGTTCCTCGAGGTCGAGACGCCGATGATGCAGGTCATGGCGGGCGGCGCCCTGGCGCGGCCCTTCGTGACGCACCACAACGCGCTCGATCTGGAACTGTTCCTCCGCATTGCGCCGGAGCTCTACCTGAAGCGCCTCGTCGTGGGCGGCATCGAGCGCGTCTACGAGATCAACCGCAACTTCCGGAACGAGGG
>CAYNDV010000280.1:0-3574 GCA_964396055.1 uncultured Vicinamibacterales bacterium
CCCAGCAGTTCGGCATCGTCGCCCAGGGCCTCGGCAGCTACCTCGTGTCGGTGGTGGGTGCGATGATCCTCATCTTCCTGCTGAAACTGCTTGGGATCTTCAAGTAGGATGGCGCCCCGCACGCTGCCCTGGCTCTTCGAATCCAGCGCCGACCGCTTCCCCAGCCGCACCATGCTGCTGGAGAAGCGGAACGGCCGCTACGAGGGCACGACCTACGCCGCCGCGCGCGAGGCCGTGCACCGGTTCGCCGCCGGCCTGATGAGCCGCGGCCTCCAGCCGGGCGAGCGGGTCGCGCTCATCTCAGAAGGCCGCAACGACTGGGTGATGGCCGAGCTCGGCCTCCTGTACTGCGGCGCCGTCAACGTGCCCGTCTCGGTCAAGATCGACGAACTGGACGACCTGCGGTTCCGCCTGCAGCACGCCGGCTGCCGGATGGCCATCGTGTCGCAGAGCCAGGTGGCGAAGATCCGGGCGATCAAGCGGGACCTGCCGGAGCTGCAACTCGTCGTGGCGCTCGATCCGCTGGCCGACGCCCAGGCCGACGAGACCGATGCCGCAGCGGTGCTCGGGGCCGGCGAGGTGTTCCTGCGCGATCGGCGCGCGGAGTTCGATCGGCGCTGGCAGGCCGTGGCCGAGGGCGACTTCGCGAACATCTGTTACACGTCGGGGACGACCGCCGACCCCAAGGGCATCATCCTCACGCATCGCAACTACACCGCCAACGTGGAACAGGGCTGCGCGGCCATCGAGCCCCGGCCCGACTGGGTGTTGCTGAACGTGCTGCCGTGGGATCATGCCTTCGGCCACACGTGCGGCATCTACATGATGATGCGGAGCGGCGCCGCGCTGGCGTCGGTCCCGCCGGGCCGCACGCCGCTCGAGACGCTCAAGAACATCCCGGTGGCCATCCGGGAGACGCGGCCGACGATCTTCCTGAGCGTCCCGGCCCTCGCGAAGAGCTTCCGGAAGAACATCGAGAAGGCCGTCCGGGAGAAGGGCCCGGTGGCGCGGGCGCTGTTCGAACGCGGGCTGCGGACGGCCTTCGCCTACAACGGCGAGGGCTGGAACCGCGGCGCCGGGGCCCGCACCCTGCTGGCGCCGCTCGCCGCCCTGTTCGATGCGCTCGTGTTCCGGAAGATCCGCCAGGGTTTCGGCGGACGGCTGCAGTTCATGATCGGGGGCGGCGCGCTGCTCGACATCGAACTGCAGCGGTTCTTCTATGCGATCGGCATCCCGATGCTGCAGGGGTACGGATTGACCGAGGCCGCGCCGGTCATCTCGGCCAACACCCTGGACCGGCACAAGCTCGGGTCGTCGGGCCGCCTCATGCCGGACCTGGACGTGGTCATCCGCGACAGCGCCGGGCGCGACCTGCCGGCCGGCGAACGCGGCGAGATCGTGGTCCGCGGCGAGAACGTGATGGCCGGGTACTGGAAGAACGAGCGGGCCACCGCCGAGGCGCTCCGGGACGGATGGCTGTACACCGGCGATCTGGGCTACCTCGACGCGGACGGATTCCTGTACGTGCTGGGCCGCGCGAAGAGCCTGCTCATTGCCGACGATGGAGAGAAGTACAGCCCCGAACAGATCGAGGAGGCCATCGTCGGCCACTCGCCGTACATCGAGCAGGTGATGCTCTACAACAACCAGTCACCGTACACGACCGCGCTGGTGGTGCCCGCGCGGGACGCGGTGCTGGCGTGGCTGGCGCACCACGGCCTGTCGGCGCAGACCGCGGAGGGCCAGGAGGCGGCGCTGCGGCTCCTGGAGGCCGAGGTGGCGAAGCACCGGGAGGGCGGCGCGCGCGGCGGCGCCTTCCCGGGCCGGTGGCTGCCTGCGGCCATCGCGGTGCTCGGCGAGGGCTTCACCGAGCAGAACCACATGCTGAACTCGACGCTCAAGATGGTGCGGGGGAAGATCGTCGAGCACCATCGTGCCAGGATTCAGCACCTGTACACGCCGGACGGCCGCGCGCTGCTGAACGATCAGAACCGCGCCAGCATCGCGGGGTCTTAGCGCTTGCGCTTCCCCCAGGTCGGGTACGGCGGCTCCTTGTCCGCGCGGTCGACCGGCTTCGCCTTGAGCAGCCTCAGGGCTTCTTCGACCGCGCGTTCGAGTTGCGGGTCGCGGCCGGCGATGACGTCCTTCGGATAATTCTCCACCTCGATATCGGGCCCCACGCCTTCGTTCTCGACGGCCCACTTGCCGTCGCGGGTGAAGAAGCCCCCGCGCGGGGCGATCATCGACCCGCCGTCGATGAAGGGCGGCGTGTCGGCGGTGTGCACCAGCCCGCCCCACGTGCGCGTGCCGACCAGCGGCCCGATCCTGCGGTGCCGGAACATGTACGGCATCAGGTCGCCGCCCGAGCCGGCCATCTCGTTGATGATCATGACCTTCGGGCCCCAGATGCCTGCGGCCGGGCTGGTGAAGGGATACCGATCGCCGGCCACGTTGTTGAAGTAGCCGTCGAAATCGCGCTGCAGCACCTCGATGATGTAGTCGGCCGCGGACCCGCCGCCGTTGTACCGCTCGTCGAGGATGGCGCCCTTCCTGTCCTGCTGGGCGAAGTAGTAGCGATTGAAGCTGGTGTACCCGGGCTGGCCCGTGTTGGGGATGTGTACGTACGCCAGTTGGCCATTCGACAGCTTGTCGACGAGCCGGCGGTTCGACTCGACCCACGCGCGCGTGCGCAGGCCCTGCTCGCTGGGGACCGGCACGACGGTGATCTGGCGTGCGCCGTCCATCGACGGCTTCGCGCTGACGGTCAGCGCCGTCTGGCGGTTCGCGGTCCCGTCCAGGAGGCGGTAGATGCTGTCCGGCGTCCGCAGTTCGGTGCCGTTGACGGCCAGAATGTAGTCGCCGACCGAGACGTCGATGCCGGGCCCGGCGAGGGGCGCCCGCAGGTCGGGGTTCCAGCTCTCGGTGTCGTAGATGCGGGCGATCCGGTAGCGGCCGGCGTCAATCGTGAAGTCGGCGCCGAGCAACCCGCCCGTCGCCGGCGGGACCTCCGGCATGTCCCCGCCGCGCACGTACGAGTGGCCGATCGCGATCTCGGCACCCATGTTGTCGAGCAGGTAGTTGAGATCCGCCCGGTGGTTCACGTGCGGCAGCAGGGCGCCGTACATCTGTTTCATTTTCGGCCAGTCGGTGCCGTGCAGGTTCGGCACGTAGAGGTAGTCGCGCTGGTTGCGCCAGCCCTCGTTGAAGATCTGGGCGAACTCCCGCTTCGGGTCGAGGTGCATGCGCAGCGACACGGGGAGCCGGCCCTGTCCCGCCTGAGGCGGCGCCTTGTCGGCGTCCACGAGGAACAGGCTCGGCGCCGGCGCCTGGCCGCCGGGTCCCCCAGGGCCGCCCCCGCCGGCCCGATAGACGAGCTTCTTCCCGTCGGCACTGACCGCGTAGGCTGCAACGCCCGTGGCAAACGGCACGGACTTCCTGTCGCTGAGGCGGTAGCGGTGCAGCGTCGCGCCACCGCCGCCGGGTCCGGCCGGCGCCTCGAGATAGAAGACCGTGCCGGCGGCGCCGGCCTTCAACAGGCTGTACTGGCGTTCGGGAATGCCGGGCACCGCGATGA
>CAYNDV010000281.1:0-3566 GCA_964396055.1 uncultured Vicinamibacterales bacterium
CCCGCCCGAGCGCCCCGACCCCGGTGGTGACCGTCCCGACGCCCGCGCCGCAGCCGGTCCGCACCGGGCCCCCGCCCGCCGCGGCTGGCGCGGGCGTGATGCCGCGCGGCGCCACCCAGGTGCCGGGCGTCTACCGCACCGAAACCGGCGAGGTGGATCACTTCAAGCTGGCGTTGTACTACCACCGGATCGGCGATTTCGAGAATGCGCTGGTGCAGTACCGGGCCGTGCTCGAGGTGAACGAACTGAACGCGGAGGCCCACAACAACCTGGGCCTGCTGTATCTCGACAAGACCCTGTTCGACGAGTCGATCCGCGAGTTCCGGCGCGCCACCTTCATCGATCCGAAATACACAAAGGCCCGCAACAACCTCGGCATCGCGCTGCTGAAGTCGGGCAAGACCGACGCGGCCGTCACCGAGTTCCGGGCCGTCGTGGCCCAGGAACCCCGCAACGTCGAGGGCCTCTCCAACCTCGCGCTGGGGCTGAAGACCTCGGGCCGGCTCGAAGAGGCGCGGGAAGTCCTGCTGCGGACGCTGAGCCTGAGCGCCAAGTACGCGCCGGCGCACTACAACCTGGCGCTCATCTACGAGGAGACCGGGGACCTGCTGCGGGCCATCCAGCACTACGAAACGTTCCTCTCTGCTTCGGGCGCCGACAACGCCACGCTCGCCGCCGAGGTGCGCGCCCGCGTATCCACGCTCAAGGCCAAGCTCATCTGACGTCGTCTGCTTCCTCCCACGGGCGGCGCGCCTGAGCGGCGCGCCGCCCGACTTTTTTTGTTGCCTCGCCGCAAGGCAGCGGCGGGGGATGACCCCGCAAAACCCACCCCGCGTTTTGTAGCGCCTCGCGAGGCACTTCCCGCGAAAGTGAGGGGTCCGTCGCGGCGTGCCGACGTGTGCCACCCTGCGCACGCGCAGTTTTCCCAATAACAACGGGCTTTTTCGCGCAGTTGCGCATGGAGGCACAGGCCTTGCTCAAGAGGGAGGCGGACGCGCTGACGCGGCGCGCCAGTCAACCTGGAACGGTCAACCGAGGCAGTCACGGAGGCAAGGCTCATGACACGCACACTGAAGAACGAACGCGGATTGTCGCTGATCGAAGTCACCATCATGCTGCTGGTGCTCATGCTGCTGACGGGCGTGCTCGCCCCGTCGATCTTCGACTTCGTCAACGACGCCAAGTGGGTGAAGGTCAAGGAGGACTGCGAGGCCATCGGCCTCACCGTCGCCCGCCTCACCCGCGACGTGGGGTCGTGCCTGAAGTTCAACGGCAACGGCGTCTGCACCAAGAACAACCGCGTGGACCTGCTCTACAGCGACGGCCCCGAGGTCCAGCAGTGGATGCTCGAAGGCGACGCCACCGTGGACTTCTACTCGACGCAGATCGCGTCGGGCAACCTGAACTGGGACCACGACAACACCCGCGGCGACACGATGGCCCACCAGTTCGTCGACAACGCGACCGGCCCGGACTACCCGACGCCGAACGAGCTGATGACCTACACGCACGTCGGCCCGCAGTTCAACCTCGGCTGGCGCGGCGCCTACCTGTCGTCGCCCATCGGCCCGGATCCGTGGGGCCGCCGCTACCTGGTGAACACCGTGTTCCTGTCGGTCGCGATCGACGCCACGCCCGGCTACGGCGAAGGCAAGCGCAGCGGCGGCTGGTCGCAGGACGTGTTCTGCATCTCCGCCGGCCCGAACGGCCTCTACGAGACGGCCTTCGGCGGCAACGCGAACCGCGGCACCTACCGCCACGGCGACGACTTCATCTACATCATCTCCGGCGACACGCGCTGACGCGCCCACTCGGGCCCGCGCCTGACCAGCGCGGGCCGTGGCTGCCTCCCAGGGTGGCGTGGGGGCACGGGCCGGAGGTCGTGAGCCGCACCGCGGCTGCCGCCTCCCGCCCGTGCCGACCCGATGGCACCCTCCACGTCGGACCCGTGCAGAACCTGGCGTGCAGGTTCGATAAGACCTGAGAAGACCGGGGAAGTCCTGACCACCGCCAGCCGGAGCCGCGCTATGATCCCGACACACGCGACGGCACGTCCCGGCGGAGGGGCTTCACGCTGCGGAACGAACATGCGCACCTGCCCATCGACCCAACCGCTGTCCCTGGCGCCGCGCGCCCGCGGCGGGTGGGCGTCCGAGCGGGGCCTGTCGCTGGTGGAAGTCACGATCATGCTCGTGATTCTCCTCATCCTGGCGGGCAGCCTGGTGCCGGTCATGAGTGACTCCATCAACAGCGCGCGCAACGTCCGCGCCCGCAACGACCTGTCGCAGATCGCCGTGGCGCTGGTCAACTTCCAGCGTGACGTGGGTCCCATCGTCGTCGACGGCACCCGCCTGCGCCAGCTGCAGACCGCCGCATCGTCGGTGCGCCCCGTCGAGGTGCTGTCGTCCGACGGCGAGATGCCGGCCATCACCGACCGCGTGCCCGTCGAGACCGTCAGCGCCCTGCTCGTCAACCCGGCCCTGACGCTGGACGCCAGTGCCGTGGCACCCTGGACCGTCAGCCAGGCCACCGATCGCCTCGACTTCCACCTCCGGGTGAACGGCCGCAACTACCCCGAAGCCACCAGCGGCGCCGGCACCGGCTGGAACGGGCCGTACCTCTCCAAGGACGTGCCCGGCGATCCCTGGGGGCACGCCTATCTGATCAACACCGGGTTCCTGCGCGGCCTTCCGCCCAGCGCCGTCGGGTGCAGCCGTTGCGCCGTCTTCGTCATTTCCGCCGGTCCCAACGGCACGCTCGAGACGCCGTTCCGCCAGCCCATCGCCAACGCCCTGGTGTTCGGCGACGATCTCTCGGTGCGCATCCAATGACACCCCGCCACACGTCCCAGGCCGGATTGTCGCTCGTCGAAGTCGCGATCGTCGTCAGCGTGATGGCGATGCTCACGGGCATCCTCGCCCCGGCCGGCTTCCAGCTCGTCGGCCAGGCCCGCGACGTCCGCGTCCTGCACGACTGCCAGGGCATCCGTGACGCCCTGGTGAAGATGCTCACCGACCTCGGCAAGACGTCCCTGCGCCTGGGTGACGACATGAGCGCGCGCGTCGAGTTGCTCGTGAGCGACGGCGCCGTGCCGACGGCCGCCTCGGCCACCGAAACGGCGTGGACTGGTGACGTGGACGTGAGCGGCACGATCGATCTGCTCGACCGGTACCTCATCACCAACGACCCTGCCGGCGACGCGTCACGCGGCTGGCTGCCGCCCGCCACCACCGGAGCGCTCGGCTGGCGCGGCGCCTACCTGCGGACGCCGACCGACGCCGATCCCTGGGGCCACCGTTACGCCGTGAACGTGCGGTACCTCGGGCAGCGTCCGGACGTGCTGGTCCTCTCCGCCGGTCCCAACGGCCTCGTTGAAACCCCCTTCGAAGGCAATCATCTCTCCTACGGCGGCGACGACATCGCCATCCTGGTCAAGTAGGCCGTTCGGCTCTCGGCCGTTCGGCGCGACAGTGTGATCTCTTCTTGCTTCTGGCTTCTGGCTTCTGGCTTCCTGACAATCCTCAACGCCCCACGCCCCACGCCCCACGCCCCACGCCCCACGCCCC
>CAYNDV010000282.1:0-3546 GCA_964396055.1 uncultured Vicinamibacterales bacterium
AGCAGGCCCGGGCGGCCTGCCGGCGCCTGGCGCCGGACCGCTGCCGCCCGCGCAGCCCGGCGTGCCGGCAGCGCCCGCGCAGACGAGCCTCGTCTCGAAACTCGGGAACCGCCTGGGCTTCGGCGGCCGCATGATCGCCGGCACCCTCGCGGCGGCGTTCCTCACGTTCCTGATCACGGCGATCCCCTTCGTCCAGGCGCGCACGGAAGTCGTCGAACGGGAAGCGGCCGCGCGCGCCACCACCATCGCACGGGCGGTCGGGCTCGAGAACGGCGTCGCCCTCGCCTCGGGCCAGACCCTGTCGGTCTCGGTCCAGAGCGCGCTCCAGGAGTCGGGCGTCCGCGAGGCGCTCGTGCTGACGCCCCAGGGCCGCGTGCTCGCGCCGACCGAGCGCCTCGACGAGACGATGAACCAGTTGGGCGCCTTCGGCGACATCTCCGCCCTGCAGGGGCTGCAGACCGCCGTGGTGGGCAGCGAAGTGCAGGCCGCCGCCGTCATCGAGAGCGGCGGCCGCCGGCTGGGCGTGATCTGGGTCCGGCTGGACCCCAACTACGCACACTCCGGCTCGCCCGTCGCCCTCTATCTCCTGGCGACCCTGGTCACCAGCCTGGTCGTCGCCTCCGCGGTGGGGTTCCTGCTGAAGAAGTCGGTCATGGCGCGCCTCGCGGCCTTCGCCACCGACATCGACCTGGCCGCCAGCGGGCAGCAGGAAGTGGTCACGGAGTCGTTCGGCCTGCCCCGGCTGGCCGAGAGCGTCAACTTCGTGATCGGGCGTCTGCGGCTGGCGCCGCAGCAGGTGGTGCAGATCGCGCCGCCGCCGCCACCGCCTCCTCCCCCGGCCGATCCCGCCCAGGCCCGCGAAGGGCGACTCGTCCTGGACGCCTCGTTCGTGGTCAAGGAGGCCAGCGCCGGCGCGGCGTTCCTGCTGAAGACCACGACGGAACGCCTCGAGAGCCATCACGTGCTCGAAGCCATTGGCGAACAGGCCATGGTCAATGCGATCATCGATGCCATCGGCGATCTGGCCGGCCAGGGCTCGGCCATGCGCCGCGTGGAGGGCGCCGGGCTCGACGGGCCGCTGGAACTGCACGCCCGCCGCAGCGGGCCCGATGGCCCCATCGAGGTCACGATCCGGCGAACAGGGTGACACGGGTATGGCAACGCTCACGTGGGAACGGCGGGACGGCCAGCGGATGGTGTTCCATCTGCAGGGCCTCGAGACGGCCATCGGGCGGGAACTGGGCAATCCAATCCGCATCGAGTCGGGCTACGTCTCGAAACGCCACGCCGTCGTGCGCCTCGGGCAGCAGGGGTACACGCTGGCCGACCTGAACAGCTCGAACGGCACGTTCGTCAACGGGCAGCGGACGATGCTGGCGGTGCTGAAGGACGGCGACCGCATCGAACTGGGATCGGAAGTCCTCACCTTCTCGACCGGCGCGCCGGGCGCGAGGCCGGCGGCGCCCGCGCCGGAGAAAAAGAGCCCGTTGAAGTTCGTGATCATCGGCGGCGGCGCCGTCATCGTGCTGCTGCTCGTCGTCCTGATCCTGAAGGGCGGTTCGACGCCCCCGGCGGAGGAGCCGGCCGCACCGGCCGCCGACACGACGGCCGCCCCGCCGGACTTCGGCGGCCCGCCGCCCGCCGCGGCGACGGAGATGCCGGGCGGATTCCCCGCTGGTGCCACAGACCCTGGGGGGGCCCCGCCGGCCATGGCGGCGCCGCCCGCAGGCATGGCCACGCTCCCGGGCGGAGAGCCGCTGCCGTCGAACGATCCGGCGGCGCTCTACGAGATGGCGCTCGCGCATGTGAAGGGCAAGCGGTACGTCGAGGCCCGCCGGCTGCTGATGGGGGCCCAGAGCCTCGACCCCGGCAACGCATCGGTCCAGCAGCGCCTGCGGGAGGTGGAAGCCACCGTGCAGGTCCTGGCCGATCAGCATCTCGCCGCCGGCCAGCGCGCCTTCCAGTACCTGCGGTACGACGACGCGATTTTCGAGTGGGAACAGGTCATCTCGATGGTGGACGCCGCCGACACGCGGTATCAGCAGGCGGCGGCCGGCATCCGCCGCGCCCGCGAGCGCCTGGTCCAGAAAGACTAGGCGCGGCACGCCGCCGCGGGCAGGGGACACGGCATGTCATCGGATTCCGGACAGACCACGGCCGTCCGTACGATTGGCCGCTATCGGGCGTTCGACGAACTGGGCCGCGGCGCCATGGGCGTCGTCTACCGCGGCTTCGACCCCGTCATCGGGCGGACCGTCGCGCTGAAGACGCTCATCATCGACACCGGCGACGCGCAGGCGCGTGAGTTCCGCGACCGGCTCTACCGCGAGGCGGCCGCCGCCGGCGCCTTGTCCCACCCCGGCATCGTCACGATCTTCGACATCGTCGAGGACGGCGGGATCACGGCCGTCGCCATGGAGTTCATCGAAGGCCGGTCCCTCGCGTCGATCATCGCGGAGCGAGCGCCCCTGCCCCTCGACATGGCACTGGGGATCTTCGACCAGGTCTGCCGCGCCCTGGACTACGCCGCCGGCCACGGCATCGTGCACCGCGACATCAAGCCGGCCAACATCCTCATGACGCCGGACAACCGCGCCAAGATCACGGACTTCGGCGTGGCCCGCCTCGCCCTGAGCACGATGACCCAGGCGGGCACGGTGCTGGGATCGCCGAGTTACATGTCGCCGGAGCAGGTGCGCGGGCTGCCGCTGGACGGCCGCTCGGACCTGTTCTCGGCCACCGTGGTCTTCTACGAGATGATCACGCGCGAGCGGCCCTTCGCCGGCACCGATGTCGCCACCACGATGTACCGGATCGCGCACGAACCGCCGACGCCGCCCGGCCAGTTCAACGCCGCCATCGGTCCGGACCTGGCGGGGTTGCTCGAACGGGCGCTCGCGAAGAATCCCGACAGCCGCTTCAGGACCGGCGCCGACATGGTGAACGAGTTCCGGCGGGTCCTCAACCTGTCGGCGACGCACCCGGGCGCGGCCCCGGTGGCTTTCGCGGCCACGGAGATGATGCCGCCGGGCGGGATGCCGCCCTATGCCGCGCCGCCCCAGCACCTGCCGCCGGCGTACGCACCCGCGCAACCGCCCACGGTGGTGGCGGGGCCGCCCGATCTCACCGTCGCGTCCGGCCCGGCGATGGCCGCGCCGCCCTCAGGCACCCAGTCGATGGGCGGGGCCACGTCGCCCGTCGTCCTGCCGTCGCCGGAAGCGATCGTCGCCGCCGCGACGAATCCCTCCAACGTGCTGGCCCCGCTGCCGGGCAACGAGCCGGCTGCGCGCACGCCGACGGGATCGTCGCCGGCGCTGGCGCCGGTGCCCGGAGCCGCCAGCGCGGCCTCAGCGGGAGCGGCGTCGAAGAAGGCGGGAATGCCGCGGGCGCTGATCCTCGGCGGGGCCGCGGCCGTGGTGCTGGTGGCCGCCATCGGGATCTTCGTCGCGATGCGGGGCGGCGGGGACGCGTCGACGACGCCGGAACAGCCCGCGCCGGCTCAACCCGAGAGGCCGGCCGCGGCGCCGCCGCCCGCGGCCGCGCCGC
>CAYNDV010000283.1:0-3524 GCA_964396055.1 uncultured Vicinamibacterales bacterium
AGTGGAAGTGCGCCACGACGAAGTAGGTGTCGGTGACGTGGACGTCCACGGCCAGGGCCGCCAGGAACAGGCCCGTGAGCCCGCCGATGAGGAACAGGCCGATGAACCCGAAGACGAAGATCATCGGGGCCTCGTACGAGATCGAGCCCTTGTAGAGCGTGGCCGTCCAGTTGAACACCTTCACGGCCGACGGGATGGCCACGAGGTAGCTCAGGAACGAGAAGGCCATCGCCGCGTACACCGACTGGCTGCTGACGAACATGTGGTGGCCCCAGACCAGGAAGCCCACCACGGCGATGCCGAGGCTCGAGAAGGCCACGAACGAATAGCCGAAGATCGGCTTGCGCGCGAAGGCGGCCACCAGCTCGCTCATGATGCCCATGGCCGGCAGGATCATGATGTAGACGGCGGGGTGCGAGTAGAACCAGAAGAGGTGCTGGAAGAGCACCGGGTCGCCGCCCAGCTTCGGGTCGAAGATGCCCAGGCCCAGGAGCCGCTCGGCGCCGACCATCACCAGCGTGATGGCCACGACGGGCGTGCCCAGGATGAAGATGAGCGACGTCGCGTAATGGGCCCAGATGAAGAGGGGCATCCGGAACCAGGTCATGCCCGGGGCCCGCATCTTGTGGATCGTGACGATGAAGTTCAGGCCCGTCAGGATGCCGGAGAACCCGTTGATGAAGATGCCCACCACCACCAGCGCGACGTTCGAGTTGGCGAAGGCCGAGCTGTAGGGCGTGTAGAAGGTCCATCCGGTGTCCACGCCGCCCGTCACCAGCGCCCACAGGGTGAACAGGCCGCCCACCGTGTAGACGTACCAGCTCATCAGGTTGAGCCGCGGGAACGCCAGGTCCTTCGCGCCGATCATCAGCGGCACCAGGAAGTTGCCCAGCGTGGCCGGAATGGCGGGGATGAGGAAGAAGAACACCATGATCACGCCGTGCATGGTGAACATCTTGTTGTAGGTGTCCGACTCGACCAGGTCGCCGGCCGGCGTCAGCAGTTCCAGGCGGATCCCCGCGGCGAACAGGCCGCCCAGGATGAAGAACGCCGTCACGCTGAAGAGGTAGAGCAGGCCGATGCGCTTGTGGTCCTTCGTCAGCAGCCACGACTTCAGGCCGTAGCCGTCGGTCAGGTAGTTCTTGGCGGGCGTCGCGACGTGTTCCATAGGTCTACTTCTTCACCGGCGCGGCAGCCGAGGCGCCCGCGCCCTGGGGGACGGCCGCCGCCGCGCCCGGCATCCCGGTGGCGTTCGACGGCACGGCCTTCAGCGTCTTGATGTACTCGATCAGCTGCAGCAGGCCCTCTTCGCTGATCAGCCCCTGGAAGGTCGGCATCAGCGGCTGGAAGCCCGCCACCATCTTCGCCCGTGGGTTCACGATCGACTCGCGGATGTAGGCCTCGTCGGCCTCCACCGAGCCGCCGCCGTCGAGGGCCACGGCCTTGCCGTACAGCCCGACCAGGGTCGGGCCGCGGCCCGTCGTGTCTGCCTGGTGGCACGTCGCGCACGCGAGATCCTTGAAGAGCTTCTCGCCGGTCTGGGCCATGGTGCCCCCGCCGGCGCCGCCGGCCAGCCAGGCCTGGTACGCGGCGGGTTCCATCACCTCCACCCAGCCGATCATCCCGGAGTGGTTCGTGCCGCAGTACTCCGCGCAGAACAGCCGGTAGCGCCCGGCCTTCGTGGCGTTGAACCAGAGATGCGTGTAGCGGCCGGGGAGCACGTCGGCCTTGAGGCGGAAGTCCGGCACGTACAGGTCGTGGATGACGTCCTGCGACGTCATCGTGAGCTTCACGTTGGCGCCCACGGGCACGTGCAGCTCGTTCACCTCGGACGGGCCGGAGGGGTGCTGGAACCGCCACATCCACTGCTTGCCCACCACGTAGATGTCGAGCGTGTCGGCCGGCGGCCGCGCCATCGAGAAGAAGATGCTGGCGCTCCACCCGAAGATGAACAGGACGATGAGCAGCGGGATGCCGGTCCAGGTGGCTTCGAGCAGGAGGCTGCCGTGGATGGGCACGCCGGCTTCTTCCTTCGCCGTCCGGCGGTACTTCAGCGCGAAGTACAGCACCACCCCGGAGATCAGGATGGTGAAAAACGCCGTCAGGGCGACCAGGAAGAAGTACAAGGCGTCCACCCGACCGGCCATCGTGGACGCCTGCTGCGGTAACAACTGGGTCTGCATAGCGGTTCTTCGGCGGGGGCGCTACGCCGCCGCGGTCTTCGGTTTCCGTCGATCCCGGCGGGCCATCACCACGATGAAGCCGCCGATGAGCGCGAGCGTCGTGAGGGCCGCCAGCCTGAGGACGTTCATCACGACCATGCTGTACTTCCCGGCGCTCGGGTCGTAGTGGTAGCAGTAGAGCAGCACCTGGTCGACCGGGTTGCCGATCGCCCCGTTCGACGCTTCCACCAGCCCCAGCCGCAGGTCCCGCGGCGGGTACTCGATGCCGTAGAAGTACTTCGACACGTGGCCGTCCGGTGTCACCACCATGAGGGCGCTGGCGTGCACGTACTGCTTCGAGGCCTCGTCGTAGACGTACCGGAAGCCGACGGCCCCGGCCACGGCGTCGATGGCGGGCTTGTCGCCCGTCAGGAAGTGCCAGCCGGGCGCCGCCTCGGGGCGCCCGTACTTGTTCAAGTACGTCACCTTCTTCTGCGCCGCCATGGCCGGCGTCTCGCGCGGGTCGAAGCTGATGGTGACGACGTCGAACTCGCGCCCGGCGGTGAAGTTGAGCGTCTTGAACGCCCCGACAGCCCCGTTGAGCACCTGCGTGCACAGCATCGGGCACTCGTAGTAGACGAGCGCCAGGACCACGGGCTTGCCGCGGAACAGGCTCCGCAGCGGCACCTGTCGGCCGTCCTCCATCCGGAACTCGACGTCGAGAGGCAGCTCGGCGCCGAGTTTCTGGTCGATGCCCACCTGCGCCAGCAGGTCCGGCACCGACGAGGACGGCGTGCCCGGGGTGATGTAGCCCCCGGCGCCCGGCATGCCCTGCATCCGGTTCGGCTGCGCGGCCGCCGTCACCGCCAATCCGAGCGAAAGCGTGACAATCAGGAGTTTCATCGTCTACTTCTTCGGGCCGGCCTGGCCTGCCTGCACGGTGGCGTCCTGTGGCGCGGTCGCTGCCGGCGCGCCCGTCGCCGGGGAGGCGTGTCCGGGCTGACGAACGGGCAGCCCCTGGGCCAGGACCAGCTTCATCGCCTGGGCGACGGGAATCCGGACCACGCCAGCCGGGCGATCGACCCAGCCGTAGGTGGTCAGCAACTGCTCCTCGCGCTGCCGCAGCAGGTCGTACTCACCCGCCGGATCGGCCTGGATGCGCGGCTGCGCCGGCAGTCGCTCTTCGGGCGGCAGCGCCGCCCGCTGCACTGCCACGGGATCGGCCGTGGCGTCCTCGGCGGCCTTCGAGGCGCTGAACAGCCTGAAGATACCCAGCACCAGCAGGTACGACGCCACGAGGGCGACAATCAGGCCCACCAGCGACACCACCAGCGGGCGGATCTTGACGTCCCGGGTCTCGTA
>CAYNDV010000284.1:0-3465 GCA_964396055.1 uncultured Vicinamibacterales bacterium
CCGGCTTCAGCCGGACGTGAAGCCCGTCGGGCTTGCGCTACCCGCGCCTGATCGACCGCTACGCGCGGCGCCCGGGAACCCTCCGCCCGCTCGTCGGGTTCCAGCTCTTTGTGGCGTCCGGCTTCCCTCGACGTCGCTCGGGACAGGTCAGCCGGACGCGACGATCTCCGCGGCCTGCTCCGTACGGCTCGCTCGGACCGTGCCCGGCCCGAGCGGTTCACGGTTCAGGGTTGAGGGGTGACAGGGCGATCCCTTCTTGCTTCTTGCTTCTTGCTTCTGACACCCTCTAGCCTCTAGCCTCTAGCCTCTAGCCTCAAGCCTCAGCCCCTCCGTCACCAACTCCCACACCCTCCGCACGTGCGTCTCGCCGGTGCGGATGTTGCCGATCGCCACGCGGATCGTGAAGGCGCCGCGCAGTTTCGTGTGGGACAGGAAGACGTCGCCCGAGGCGTTGACGCGGTGCATCAGACGCTCGTTCAGGGCATCGAGCTCCGCAGGCGCCAGCGCGCGGCTCCGCGGGTTGGCGCGGAAACACACCACGCTGAAGGGCACGGGCGCCAGGCGCTCGAAGTCGGGGTGGGCGTCCACCCAGCCGGCGAAGAGCTGCGCCAGTCGGTTGTGCTCGCGCAGCCGGGCGCGCAGGCCGTCCGCGCCGAAGTACCGCAGGATCATCCACAGCTTCAGCGACCGGAACCGCCGGCCCAGCTGCACGCCGGTGTCGGAGAGATTCTGAGCGGCGTCGGGCGTGCGCAGGTACTCGGGCGTGAGGGAAAACGCCTGCCGCAGCTCGTCCATGTGCCGGCAGTAGAACGCGCTCAGGTCGAATGGCGTGAACAGCCACTTGTGCGGGTTCACCACCAGCGAGTCGGCGCGGTCGATGCCCGCAAAGAGGTGGCGCAGTTCAGGCAGCATGCCGCACACCCCGGCGTAGGCGGCATCCACATGGAGCCACAGGCGCTCCGCTTCGCAGATGTCCGCGATGGCCGGCACCGGATCGACGCTCGTCGTCGACGTGGTGCCGACCGTCGCCACCACCGCCATCGGCAGCCACCCGGCGGCGCGGTCCTCGTCGATGGCGTGCTGCAGCGCGTCAGGCCGCATGCGGAACTCACCGTCTGACGGGATCTTGCGAAGGGCCTCGTGTCCGAGACCCAGCAGCATGACGCCCTTGTCGATGGACGAGTGGGCCTGGTCCGAACAGTACACCCGCAGGCGGGGCACCTCGGGCCGGCCCGGCAGGCCGGAGCCGCGCACGCCCGGCACGGCGCGTTCGCGCGCCGTCGCCAGCGCGTGCAGGCTCGACACCGAGGCCGTGTCGTAGATCACGCCGTCGAACGACGGCGGCAGGCCGATGAGGTCGCGCAGCCAGCCGAGGGTCACGCCCTCGAGCTCGGTGGCCACGGGCGACGTGCGCCACAGCATCGCCTGCTGGTTCAGGGCCGACGACAGCAGGTCCGCGAAGATGCCCGGCGCGCTCGCCGTGATGCCGAAGTACGCCATGAAACCCGGGTGGTTCCAGTGCGTGACGCCCGGCATCAGCACCCGGTCCACGTCGGCGAGGATCGTGTCGAACGCTTCGCCATCGTCGGGCGGGGCGCCAGGCAGCGCCCGTGTGATGTCGCCGGGCTTGACCGACGCCAGCACCGGGTGCCGCCCGGGGTGCTCCAGGTAATCCGCAATCCAGTCAACGAGCTGGTGCCCGTATCGCCGGAAGTCGTCGGCCGGCATGTCGCCCGGCGGTTTGATCCCCATGGCTCTGCCCGACGGCCTGACGGCCGAACGGCCTCTATTGTCCGTACTTCTCGATAATGCCCTTTTTGTCCAGCCCCAGGATCCCGTGTTTCGCGCCCACCTTCGTGAAGGCTTCGAGCGCGCGCGTCAGCATCGGGATGTCGTGGTCCGCCGAGAGCTGCGTGCGGATGCGCGCCTGGCCCGCCGGCACCACCGGGAAGAAGAAGCCGACCACGTAGATGCCCTCGTAATACAGGTCGCGGGCCACGTCCTGGGCCAGCTTGGCGTTGAAGAGCATCACCGGCACGATCGGGCTGTCGCCGTCCTTGATGACGAACCCCGCGTCTTTCAGGCCCTTGCGCCAGAACAGCGCGTTGGCCTCCAGCTTGTCGCGCCGCTCCGTGCTGGCGCTCAGCAGATCGAGCACCGTGATGGCCGAGGCCGCAATCGGCGGCGGCACGGCGTTGCTGAACAGGTAGGGCCGCGCCCGCTGGCGGCACAGCTCGACGATTTCCTTGCGGCCCGACACGCAGCCGCCGCTCGCGCCGCCCAGCGCCTTGCCCAGCGTGGTGGTGATGATGTCGATCTTCCCCATCACGCCGAAGTGTTCGTGGCACCCGCGGCCCGTCTTCCCGATGAAGCCCGACGCGTGACTGTCGTCGAGGAACACCAGCGCGTGGTACTTCTCCGCCAGGGCGCAGATCTCGTCGAGCGGCGCCAGGTCGCCATCCATGCTGAAGACGCCGTCGGTGATGATGACCCGGATCCGCTTGTCCTGGTGCTCCTCGAGCTTCTGCGCCAGGTGCGCCATGTCGCAGTGTTTGTAGGTGTCGTGCATCGCCTTGGCCAGGCGGATGCCGTCCACGATGCTGGCGTGCACCAGGCGGTCCGAGATCATCACGTCCTCGGGCCCGAGGATGGCCTCGAAGACGCCGGCGTTGGCGTCGAGGCAGCTCGGGAAGAGGATCGTGTCCTCCGTGCCGAGAAACGCCGTCAGCTTCTGCTCGAGCGTCCGGTGCGTGTCCTGCGTGCCGCAGATGAAGCGCACGCTCGACATGCCGTAGCCCCGCTCGTCGAGGGCCTTGTGCGCCGCCGCCACCACCGCCGGGTGGCTCGACAGGCCCAGGTAGTTGTTCGCGCAGAGGTTGACGACCGGCCGCAGTTCGGCGCCGCCGGGGAACTCCACCTGGATGTTGGCGGCCTGCGGCGAGTGGATGAACCGCTCCTCCTTGTAGAGGCCTTTCTCGCGGATGCCCGCCAGTTCGCCCTGCCAGAACTCCTTCACCGCCGCCGGGTACGCCATGTCACGCCCCCTTCTTCGCCAGGTGCCGGTTCACGAGGGCCATGATGCTCGTCACGGTGTCGAACGCCTGCGGCGTCGCCTCGTCGTCCGGGATGACGATGCCGTTCTTCTTTTCGAGGAACCGCTTCAGGCTCACCATGCTGAAGCTGTCGACGATCCCGCTCGAGATGAGCGGCGTGTTCTCGTCGAGGTTCATCTCCTCGGCTTCGTCCTCGTCGAGGTACTCGTTCTTGATGTACTCCAGGATCATCTCTTTCATCGGTTGCTCCTCAATGGCCGTTTGGCCGTTCGGCTGTTCGGCCATCGGCCGTTCGGCCGTTCCAGGTTCCAGGTTCAGGGTTCACGGTTAGCTGGGCCGTCAGGCTCTGGGCCGTTGGGCCGTTGGGCCTCGGCTGCTGTCCAGCCTCTAGCCTCTAGCCTCTAGCCTCTAG
>CAYNDV010000285.1:0-3450 GCA_964396055.1 uncultured Vicinamibacterales bacterium
GGCGAGAGGCTAGAGGCTAGAGGCTAGAGGCTAGATATGCGCGGGAGTCATCGATGAAGAAGATCGTGTTGTTGCGTCACGGTGAGAGCACCTGGAACAAAGAGAACCGGTTCACGGGGTGGACCGATGTCGACCTGAGCGAGAAGGGCGTGCAGGAGGCGACGGCCGCGGGCCGGACGATGAAGGACGCGGGGTACGTGTTCGACGTCGCGTACACGTCCGTGCTGAGGCGGGCGATCAAGACCCTGTGGCTGTCGCTCGAGCAGATGGACCTCATGTGGATCCCGGTCCACAACACGTGGCGCCTGAACGAGCGCCACTACGGGGCGCTGCAGGGCCTCAACAAGGCCGAGACCGCCGAGCGCCACGGCATGGAACAGACGCACATCTGGCGCCGCAGTTACGACGTGCCGCCGCCCGCGCTCACGATCGACGATCCGCGCCACCCGGGACGCGATCCGCGCTACGCGGGCCTGAGCCCTGCGGACCTGCCGCTTACGGAATGCCTGAAGGACACCGTGGCGCGCTTCCTGCCCTACTGGCACGAAGTGGTGGCCCCGGCGGTGCGCGGCGGCCAGCGCGTCCTGATTGCCGCGCACGGCAACAGCCTGCGGGCGCTCATCAAGTACCTGGACAACATCCCGGACGCGGACATCGTCGAACTGAACGTGCCGACGGGCATCCCGCTGGTCTACGAACTGGACGATGACCTGAAGCCGATCCGGCACTACTACCTGGGCGACCAGGAGGCGATCAAGAAGGCGGCCGAGGCGGTCGCGAACCAACTGAAGAAGTAGCCTGCCGGCGATCCGCGGCGGCGGACTGGCTTCGGCCACCGCGGATTGCCGCCCGCCCCGCGGGTCGGGTACCATCACACATCCATGGAACCCGATCTGCTCGACCCGGCCGCGGCGGCCCTGGCCGCCCTCGATCGCCTCGGCATCCCGTACGTGCGCCACGACCACCCGCCGGTCTTCACCGTCGAGGAGGCGCTGGCGCAGTGGCGCGGCATCGACGCCGCCCACTGCAAGAACCTCTTCCTGCGGAACAAGAAGGGCAACCGCCACTACCTGGTGGTGGCCGAACACAGCCGCCCGATCGACCTGGGGCGGCTGGCGGCGCTCGTCGGCGACGACCGCCTGAGCTTCGGATCACCGGAGCGGCTGCTCCGCTGTCTCGGCCTGACGCCCGGGTCGGTGTCGCCGCTGGGGCTCATCAACGACACGGCACACGACGTGCGCGTGGTGGTGGACGCCGCCCTGCGACAGGCACCGCGGGTGGGGTTCCATCCAAACGTGAACACGGCCACCATCGTGATGACCACGGCGGATTTCGAGCGGTTCCTCGCAGCGATGGGCAACCCGGTACAGTGGGCCGCCCTGGGTCCGGAGCAACCGTCGTGACTGGCCCAACGGCCTACCGGCCGAATGGCCCAACGGCCTGCCCTGAGCGAGCCCGGAGGGCGAGTCGAAGGGCCCAACGGCCCAACGGCCCACAACTATGAAACACATCAGCATCTTCAATCACGTGCTTGGCCCGGTGATGCGGGGGCCGTCGAGTTCGCACACCGCGGGTGGATTCCATCTCGGCAGCATGGCCCGATCGATGCTGGGCGGCACGCCGGCGGCCGCGGTGCTGGCGTTCGACCCGGAGGGATCGTACGCCCGCACCTACGATGTGCAGGGCGCGGATCGGGCCTTTGCAATGGGCCTCATGGGCCGGGCCCTCACCGACGAGTCGTTCTTCACGGCTCTCGCCGATGCGCCGGCCGCCGGCCTCGACCTCCGCTTCGAGACGCGCCCGCTCGAACGCCCCGATCACCCGAACACGGTGGACATGCAGCTGACGGCCCGCGACGGCCACCGCCTGCACCTGGTTGCCCGCTCCATCGGCGGCGGCGAAGTCGAAATCGCGTGGATCAACGGCTGGCCCGTCCTCTTCAACGGCACGGCGTTCGAACTGCTGGTGGAGGTGTCGGCGGACGCAGCCGCGGCGATGGAACTGGCGCTGGGCAGCGACCACGCCCTGCTCGATCGCCCGCGCGTCCTGCGCCGCGCCGGTGGTGGCACGGTAGCCGTCACGGCGCGCCGATCGTCGGCCCTGACGCCGGCGCATCGCGCCAGCCTCGCAGCCCTCGCCGCGGAAGGCGCGGTGCTCGAATCGGCGCCCGTGTACTTCGTGCAGACCGGCCAGGCGCTCTTCACCAGCGCCGCCGACCTCGTGGCGCAGGCGCAGGAGCGGCGCGTGTCGCTGGGCCGCCTCGCCCTGGAGTACGAGGCGATCCTGCTCGGCATGCCCGAATCGGCGGTGATGGCCGAGATGCTCCGCCGTTACGACATCATGGACGCCGCGGCCCGGCGCGGGCTCGAACCGGGCTTTGGCGGCATGCAGTTGCTCTCGCCAACAGCCGGCCGGATCTTTGCCGCCGAGGCTGACGGGCGGCTCAGCGTCCGCAGCCTGCACACGCGCGCCGCCGCGCGTTCGATGGCCGTCATGCACGTGGACGCGGCGATGGGCGTGGTCTGCGCGGCGCCGACGGGCGGATCCGCCGGGACGATTCCGGGCGCGCTCGTCACCCTGGCCGACGAACGCGCCCTCGACCGCGAGACGATCGCGCGCGCGCTGCTGGCCGCCGGGGCCATCGGCGTCATCGTGGCGCAGCGGGCCACCTTCGCGGCCGAAGTGGCCGGGTGCCAGGTGGAGATCGGCGCGTCAGGCGCCATGGCCGCGGCAGCCATCGTCGACGCCTCCGGCGGGTCCGCCGGGGACGCCTGCCACGCGGCCGCCATCGGCTTCCAGAACACGATGGGCCTGGTGTGCGACCCCGTCCAGGGCATGGTGGAGATTCCCTGCCACACGCGCAACGCCGTGGCGGCCTCGAGCGCCTTCGTGGTGGCCGACCTCGTGCTGGGCGGGTACATGAACCCCATTCCGCTCGACGAGACGATCGACGCCGTCTACGCGGTGGGCCGTTCGATGTCGAAGGACCTGCTGTGCACGGCCCGTGGCGGCCTCGCCGTCACGCCGTCCGCGCTCGCGCTCGGCAAGGGCGGCGGGTGCTGCGGGAAGGGCTGTGCGAGTTGCTAGGGACTCGGGACGTGGGGCGTGGGGCGTGGGGCTTCAGCCCTGCCTGAACACGCGGGCGCGGCACCAGGCAGGGCTGAAGCCCTGCACTACGTGACCGCGCCCGCCATTTTCTGTCTTCTTCTGTCTTCTGTCTTCTGCCTTCTGTCTTCTTCCGCCCCTAAGCCACCGTGATGTCTTTGTCCAGGTACACGTCCTGGATCGTCTGCAGGATCTTCGCGCCTTCGGCCATCGGCCGCTGGAACGCCTTGCGGCCCGAGATGAGGCCCATGCCGCCGGCGCGCTTGTTGATGACGGCCGTGATCGCGGCGTCGCCGAAGTCGTTCTTGCCCGAGGCGCCGCCGGAGTTGATGAGGCCCGCGCGGC
>CAYNDV010000286.1:0-3405 GCA_964396055.1 uncultured Vicinamibacterales bacterium
GCTGTACTCCCTGGGCGAGCTGGACACGCAGCTGCGGGCCGGCAAGCTCGACACCGCGGCGGCGCTGCCGGTGTGGGAACGCGAGGTGATCAGCTTTGTCGAGCGGCGGTGGGGCAACGCGTACAAGCGCTTCGCGGCCGTCATCGTGGTCGGCGGCGGAGCTCTCCTGTTGCGTAACAGCCTGGTGACGCGCTTCAACGCCAAGGCGTACGTGCCCGATGATCCGGTGCTATCCACTGCGCGCGGGCTGTACAAGCTGGCGGCGATGACCGGGGCCAGACGGCGGAGCTAACCATGACGCAGCGCGGACGGCCCCGGCTCCCGGTGCAGGCGGTGGTGCTCAACCTCAAGCTGCGGCTGCGGCCGGGCGTGGACGACGATCTGATCGCCTTCTTCGGGCAGATCCCAGCGCGCCACCGCGCAGGGGCCGCCAAGGCCGCCATGCGCTCCGGAAACCTGGCCACGGCCGTGTCTGCCGACTTGCCCGCGGATGAAGCGGTGGCCGACGCCCTGGGCGAATTGTTGCTGTGATGGCAGAGAGGACCTGGTTGCCATGTTGAACTTCATCTTGGGCTGTGTGGTCGGCTTCCTGGGCGGCATGGTCCTGTATGGCGCCTTGGTCGTGTCGGCCGAAAGTGGGAAGCACGATGCTACAAATTGACGACGCCGGTTGGGGCTGCCTGGTCGGCGGCGTGGTGATCGGCTGCTACCGCGTGCCGCCTGATCCTGCGCCTAGCGCGTTCCAGCAGGGTGGCGAGTTTGTCAGCGGCGTGATCGCCCCGAGCTACTTTCAGAACGACGATGCCGAGGAGCCGAACCGCTATGCCCGCCGGCGCTACCTGGACGCGGCGGCGCAGGTGGCGGCGACCTGCCTGGCCCGGCTCAAGGCGTCGCCTGACGAAGAGGTGGCGATCTGCACCGGCCACGTGCTGGACGGCGTGCGCGTCTGGCTGACCGCGCAGGGCTATCGTTGGCAGACCGCCCGCATTACCGGCGCGCTGCAGGAGCAGGTTGAGCGTGCGTTCCAGCTGCACCTGGCCGAGCTCGGCTTCAACGTCGGTTACGACCTGCTGACCGATCACGAGCGGGCCGGCCTCTTCTGGTGGCGGCAGATCCAGTGGCTCAAGGGCGGCGATGTCAACGCCGTGGCGCCGGATCCCGCGCTGGCCGCCCTCTGCAAGACCGGCTGGGCCGCCTACCCGACGTGGGCCTACCACCCGTACAGCCAGGCGCGCGCCCTGGCGGCCCAGGCCCGGCGTCACAGCGCCCAGCGCCGCAGCCGTTGAGCACAAGGGTCATCACCCAGGGGAAACGCCGATGCTCCACCATGATCGCAGTGTGATCCTCAAGACGTGCCAGGCGCTTTTTGCGCCCGGCCAGGTGGCCGAATTGCGCGCGCTCGACGCGGTGACCCGGGAGTGGCGCCGGCCGCACACGGTTTCTGGCTACTTCGACGACTGGGAGAAGTTGGCGGCGGCCGCGACGGGCATCCGGGCGCGCGGGGTCTACGTGACCCTCAACCCGGTGAACCCCGACCTGCTGGCGCGGGCCAACAACCGGCTGCGGGACATGCAGGCCGGCGATCCGGCTACAGCGGACAGCGATATCATCGGCCGGCGCTGGTTGCCGGTGGATTGCGACCCGGTGCGGCCATCCGGCATCTCGGCCACCGACGCCGAACACGACCTGGCCCTGGCGCGCGCCCGCGAGATGCAGGCCTATCTGCAGGCGCGGGGCTGGCCCGAACCGCTCCTGGCTGACTCCGGCAACGGCGCGCATCTGCTTTACCGGGTGGACCTGCCGGCAGATGACGGCGGACTGATCGAGGGGGCGCTGGCCGCACTGGCCTTTCGTTTCACCGATGCCCTGGTGACGGTGGATCAGAAGAACTTCAACCCGGCCCGTATCTGGAAGCTGTATGGCACGCTGGCGGCCAAAGGGGATCCCACGCCTGAGCGGCCGCATCGGTTGAGCCGGCTTGTGGAGGGGGCATGACCATCCTGACGCCGGTGACCCGCGAACAGCTCGCCGCCCTGGCCGCCGAGGTCCCGGCCGAACCGCCGGCCGAGCCGCGACGTGCGGCCGGCCAGGCGTGGCGCTACGGGCTGCCGGCGCGACCCTTCGACCTGGCGCAGTGGATTGACGAGCATGGGCTGGACGTGCGGGAGAAGCAGGACTGGCGCGGCGGCAAACGGTGGATCTTCCGCGTCTGCCCCTGGAACAGCGAGCACCGCGACCGATCAGCCTACATCGTGCAATTCGCTTCCGGCGCGATCGCGGCCGGCTGTCACCACAACGGCTGTCACGGCCGCGACTGGCACGCGCTGCGCGACCTGGTCGAGCCAGGGTGGCGGGAGCGCAGGGATTGCGGATTGCCGAATGCGGATTGCGGACTATTGTCCCCGGAGCGTAGCGGAGTGGGATTGACGACACCGACGCTACGCCCTGACTCGAGCGCCAGTGCAGGTGTTGTGGATAGCGGGTGGGAAGTGCCGGCTGACCAAAGCCAATCCGAAATCTCCAATCTCCAATCCGCAATCAGCGATGGCGAGCTGCGTTGGGGCGGCCGCTCCGGCAACCGGGCCTACCTGCGCCACGGCCAGTTGCGCTACACGGTGACGCCGGAAGGGGAGGGCCTGCGGGTCAAGGTTGCAGCCGGCAACCGGGGCAGCGTCGAGGTGATCTTGGACGTCGACCCGGGCAGCCCCGACCTGGACGCCATCGCTGGCCGCGTCGCCGGCGCGCTGGAAACGCCCGTGGCTGACGTGCGCGCCGACCTGGCTGCGCTCCCGGCGCAGTGGGCGGCCCATCCGGCCGCGGCCGAGCTGCCCCCGCCAGCAGACCCGCAGACGCTGGCCGATTTCGCACCCTGGGTGACGGCGCGGCTCAACGAGCGGGCCACTCGGGCGGCCAAGGATGTGGTCGGCGAGACGATCTGCCGCTGGCTGCTGGAGCGTGGCGCATTGATCTGCGACGGGGACCGGGGCCAACCCTACCTGCTGGCCGACGACGGTGGCATGCTGGCGCTGACCGACAACGAGTCGCTCGCGCTGCAAGCGGCCGTGTCACGCTGCGGCGTCAACCCCGCGGAGCCGGCCTTTGACTGGCTGTACCACGACCTGCGCACCACCGCAGCCAACGAGGGCCGGCGGGTGCAGGTGCGGCGGTTCAGCTTCAGTGACCCGGCCACCAGCACCGTGTACGCCTCGTGCGGCCCGCGGGGTTACGTGGTGGCGCGGCCGGACCAGAAGCTGGAGTGGCGGCGCAACGGCGCGGACGACATCATCTTCGCTGCCGACGCTGTACTGCCCGAATGGGACTGGCAGGCCGAGCCATTGAGCCCGCTGGAACTGCAGGCGTTCCAGCCCGCGCTGGCCGCGCCGCTGGAGGTGCCCGACTACACGC